>DATAHR010000165.1:0-3026 GCA_036263035.1 Gaiellales bacterium
TGTCGATCTCCTGCGCCAGCGCAGCTGCAAGCCAGCGGCTTGCAGCGGTCACGAGGGATCTGCGATTCACGCAGATCAGGAGGGCGCCTGGCGCCGCCAGTCACCCTGGAGCGACCGCCTGATAGCGCACCATCCGCCGCCCATACGCCTCCACCTCGCCGTCGGGCGCCATGCCGATCTTCTGCATGACACGGACGGAGGGCGCGTTCTCCGGATAGGCGAGCGCGATCACGCGCCGCAGCCCCAGCTGCCCGAACGCGACGTCCAGGCAGGCACGGGCCACCTCGGTGGCGATGCCGCGGCCCCAGGCGTCGCGCTGCAGCTCGTAGACAACCTCGACCTCCGGCCCCTCGAAATCCTCCAGCACCAGCCCGGCAACGCCCACCACCTCGCCGGTCTGCCGCTCCGTTACCGCCCACAGCGAGAAGCCGTGCTGCTGCTGGTGGCCGATCAGCCGCCCCACGCCCGCCGCCGTCTGCTCCGGCGTGCGCGCACGGCCGTCTGCGCCGACGTAGCGCATCGCCTCGGGGTCGCCGTAGAGCCGATGCAGCGGCTCGGCGTCCTCGGGCACGAGCAGGCGCAGCTCGAACCGCTCGGTGGCCGTGACGACGTCGCCCGGCATCAGCTGCGGCCGTGGTCGTCGACCGCGGTGAACGGCCAGTCACGCGCCAGCCAGTCATGCACAGCGGTCCAGAGCGGCCCGTCCAGCTCCGCCCGGGAGGCGCGCACCCAGAGCAGCACCTGCGCGTCGCGGTCGTCGCGCTTCGACGGATAGATGTAGACGCAGCCGATCACGTCGCGGCTCTCCGGATCGAGCACCGTGTAGGTGAAGCCGGTGCGCGCGGCGAAGTCGCGCGCATGCCGCTCGAGGTCGGCGCGGTTCTCCTCGAGCGTCATCTCGCGCGGCCAGTCGCCTCCGGTGAAGCCGGGCGTGGAGCGGATGTGCTCCATGCTCGACGTCCAGGCGTCGTAGTCCGGCTCCGTGTGCTCGGGCCCGAGCGGCTCGAGCACGAACAGGTCTGCGGCGAGGCCGGTGGGAGGGACGAAATCCTCGGGGACGAAGGGTGGGGAACCGGGCACGCCTCATGCTATCCACCGGCTGGCTACGATCGGCGCATGGACGACTGCATCTTCTGCCGGATCGTGGCCGGCGACCTCCCATCAACACGCATCCACGAGGACGACCGGGCGATCGCCATCATGGACATCAATCCCGCCACCCGCGGGCATGCGCTCGTCATCCCGCGGGCGCACGCGAAGGACATCGCCGACATCTCGGAGGACGACCTGGCGCACTGCGCGGTGGTCGCGAAGCAGATCGCGGCACGGGCCGTGTCCGGCCTCGGCGCGCAGGGGGTGACGATCATGCAGTCGAATGGCGCGGCCGCATGGCAGACCGTCTTCCACTACCACGTGCATGTGATCCCGCGCTACGACGGCGACCCGCTCATGCTGCCATGGAATCCCGCAGAATCGGCTCCGGGCGACGTCTCCGAGATAAGCAGAGCTTATTTTTCACATTAGTACTTCTTGGGTAGCATGAGCGAGATGAGTGAGCTCCCAGGCTCGACGGACGTGCTCGTGGTCGGCAGCGGCGGCGCCGGCCTGGCCGCGGCATGGGCCGCATCCCAAGCAGGGGCACGCGTCACGGTGATCACGAAGGGCTCGCCCGCGTCATGCAACACCGGCAAGGCGCAGGGCGGCATCCAGGCCGCCGTCGGCGGGGACGACTCGCCCGATCAGCACGCGCAGGACGTCTACCGGTCGTCCCACGAGACGGCCAACATGGAGCTGGTCTCGGTGCTGACCGGGGAGGCACCGGGCGCGGTGGCGTGGCTCGAGTCGATCGGCGTCGAGTTCTCTCGCGAGGGAGACGGCTACCGCCTCGCCCGCTGCGGCGGGGCAACCGCGCGGCGGCTGCTCCAGGTCGGAGACCGCACCGGGCACGCCATCGCCCACGCGCTGCGCGGCGCACTGGCGGCCGAGGGCGTCGAGATCCACGGACACACGCCGCTGGTGGCCCTCGACCGCCCCAACGGGCACTTCCGCGCGACCGTCGAGCAGGACGGAGAGCGGCGGGAGATCGACGCGGGTGCCATCGTGCTGGCGGCGGGCGGACGGTGCTACGCCGAGGCGCAGCGCCGCGGGGTGCTGACGACGAACCAGCCGGGCGCCACCGGCGAGGTCGCGAAGCTGGCCGAGGAGCTGGGCGCCGAGACCCGCGACACCGACTCGCTCCAGCACCATCCCAACGGCGGCGCGTGGCCGCCTCCGCTCCAGGGCTACTCGATCCCCGAGACCACCCGCAGCTACGGGGCGCTGCTGGTGAACGCCGAGGGCGAGCGCTTCGTCGACGAGCTGGCGCCGCGCGACACGGTGGCCGAGGCGATCGTGAAGGAGTGCGAGGAGGGCCGGGGTCTGACGACGCCGGACGGCCGGCCGGCCGTGCTGCTCGACACCACCCGCATCGACCCGGACGTGGCCGACCAGGTGCTGCCCTACATGCTGCGGCGCTACCGCCATGCCGGCATCGACCCGCTGAGCGAGCCGATCCTGACCTATCCCGTGCTTCACTACCAGAACGGCGGCCTGGTGATCGACCGCGACGGCCGCACCACCCTGGAGGGCCTGTATGCCGCCGGCGAGATCACGGGCGGGGTGCACGGCCGAAACCGGATGATGGGCAACTCGCTGCTCGACTGCACCGTATTCGGACGCCGCGCCGGGCGCGCGGCCGCACACGCCACACGCTGAAGGGACATCGATGGCAATCGACATCACCACCGATCTGCAGCAGACCGTCGAGGACGCCTCCGCACACCTCTACGTGTGGGCGCTGAAGGACATCCCCCAGGACCTCCGCGACGCGCTCCGCGGAGCCATGGAGCGGGAGACGCACAAGGTCGGCAAGCGCATCCTCGAGACCATCAACACCAACGTGTCGGTCGCGGACGAGACCAAGAACCTCGTCTGCCAGGACACCGGGCTCGCCGTCTACTACGTCCGCCTGGGTGAGCGGTTCCCGC
>DATAHR010000166.1:0-11416 GCA_036263035.1 Gaiellales bacterium
CGAGCCCGCGCCGTCGCCACCGTGGTGGAGCACATCCGGCAGCATCGCGGCGGCCACGGCTGCCCCGCCGCTGGAGCCGCCCGAGGTCAGACCGGCGCGCCAGGGGTTCTCGGTCGACCCGTGCACCCTGCTGGTCGTCTCGCCCTTCCACCCCATCTCCGGCGTCGCCGTCTTGCCCACGATCACCGCCCCGGCGGCGCGCACCGCAGCGACGAAGGGCGAGTCGCCTTGGGCGGGAGCCGGGTCGTGCAGCAGCGACCCCAGGCCGGTCGGCACCCCGGCCACGTCGAGCAGGTCCTTGATGGTGATCGGCACGCCGGCGAGCGGGCCCGCCGTGCCCTCGGCGTAGGCACGCTCGGCCGCCGCCGCCTGGTCGCGGGCAAGATCGTCGGCCACGGTGACGAATGCCCGCAGGCGCTCCGGCAGCGCCCGGATCCGCGCCAGCGTCTCGTCGGCCACCTCCACCGGCGATCGCTCCCGCCGCCGGTAGGTATCGACCAGCTCGAGCACGCTCATGGGCGCACCGCGAAAGGAGGAGCTGTCACGCAGCCGGCGCGGCAGGCATGCCTCTGCCGTCCGGCCCGACCTCGCCGGCATCGGGTCCGGGCGCGGTGACGATACAGGCGGCCCGGTGATCGGGCGCCTCCGCGCCGGCAGGCGGCTGCAGGCTGGGATCGATGCTCGTGCACCTGCTCTCGGCGATCGGGCAGCGTGGATGGAAGCGGCAGCCGGTCGGGACATGCACCGGGTTCGGCGTCTCGCCGGTCAGGATCTGCGGCGCGGTCTGCTCGCGGGGGTCGCGCTTGGGCACCACCGAGATCAGCGCCCTTGTGTAGGGGTGCTGGGGGTTTCGCACGACGTCCCTGGCCGGCCCTTCCTCCACGATCCTCCCCAGGTACATCACGGCGATGCGATCGGCGAAGTGGGCCGCCGTGGAGAGGTCATGCGTGATCATGAGGATGCCCATGCCGTCGCGGCGCAGGCTGTCGAGGAGCGAGAGGATCCCGGCGCGGACGGAGACGTCCAGCATCGACACCGGCTCGTCCGCGACCAGCAGCTGCGGCTTCAGCACGAGGCTCGCGGCGATCGCGACGCGCTGTCGCTGGCCACCGGACAGCTCGTGCGGGTAGCGGTCGATGTACAGATCGGGCGGCGTGAGCCCGGCCCTGACGAGCGCCTCGCGCACCTGGGCGTCACGTTCCTGGCGCGAGCCGGCGATGCCGTGCACGACCAGCGGCTCCTCCACCGCGTCGCGGACCGTGAACCGTGGGTCGAGCGACTCGTACGGATCCTGGTAGATCATCTGGATCTCGCGCCGGAGCGGCCGCATCTCACGCTGGGAGAGCTTGCCGATCTCCCGCCCGCGGAACCGGATCGAGCCGTCCTGGTAGTCGACCATGCGCACGACGGTGTGCGCGGTCGAGGTCTTGCCGCAGCCCGACTCGCCGACCAGCGCCAGCATCTCGCCCGGACCGACCGAGAAGGTCACCCCCTCGACGGCGTGGACGACGAGCTTCGGCCGCCGGCCCATCGCTCCCACGATGCCGCGCGGCACCGGGTAGCGGGTGACCACGCGCTCGACCTCGAGCAGCGGCGCCGGCGCCGCGGCCTCGGCGCTCATGCGCTCTCCTCGACCATGACGGTGTCGTTCAGGTGGCAGATCGCCTCGTGCCCCGGGCCGACCTCGATCCGCCGCGGATGGGTGACGGTGCACGGTGCGAACGTGGAGTCGCAGCGCGGCGCGAACGGGCAGCCGACCATCTCGCGGTCGAGCCGGGGAGGCGCGCCGGGGATCGACTTGACGTCGTCCTCGCCGAGCAGGTCGGGCGTGGCCGCGAACAGCATCCGGGTGTACGGATGCCTGGGGTCGTGATAGATCGTCGACATCTCGCCCATCTCGGCGATCTCCCCCGCGTACATCACGGCGGCACGGTCGCACACCTGCGCGACCACCGGCAGGTCGTGGGTGACGAGGATCATCGACAGGCCCAGGTCGTGCGTCAGGCGTACCAGCAGCTCGAGGATCTGCGCCTGCACCATGACGTCGAGCGCCGTCGTCGGCTCGTCGGCGAGCAGCACCTTCGGCTCGCAGGCAAGTGACAGTGCGATCGCGGCGCGCTGGCGCATGCCCCCCGAGAACTCGTGGGGATAGCGGTCGGCGCGGCTGCCGGAGATGCCGACCAGCTCGAGCAGCTCCCTCACCTGCGCCTTCGCCGCCTTCCCTGTTGCGGTGCCGTGGAGCTCCATCGGCTCGGCGATCTGGCTGCCGATCGTCTTCACCGGGTTGAACGCGTTCATGGCGCCCTGGAAGACCATCGAGACGTCGCGCCAGCGGTGCGGGCTGACCGTCTCCTCGCCCTTCTCGAGGACGTTCTCCCCGTCCAGGAACACCTTGCCCGCCACCGACGCGCTGCCCGGCAGCAGCCCCATGATGGCCAGGATCGTGGTGGTCTTGCCGCACCCTGACTCGCCGACCAGCCCCATGCGCTCGCCCGGGCGAAGCTCGAAGCTGACGCCCTGCACGGCGTGCAGCTCGCGGCCGCCGCTGAGGTCGAACCAGACGTGCAGGTCCTCGACGCGAAGCACCGGCTGGCTCACTCGGACTCGAGCCTCCCGTGCAGCGGCCGCATCCGGAAGCGGCGGACGGCCAGGTGGCCGACCTTCAGCCGCGGGTTGAGCGCGTCCTCCATCGACTGGCCGACCATGGTGCAGGCGAGGATCACGACGGTCACGGCCAGCCCCGGCGGGACGACCGCCCACCAGGCGTTGTTCAGCACCGCGTTGCCGAGGAAGCTGTTCTCGATCAGCTTGCCCCACGAGATCGTGCTCGGGTCGCCGAGACCCAGGAACGCGATGTAGGTCTCGAGGAAGACCGCCAGGGCGATCATCAGCACGGTGTTGGCGATCAGCAGCGGCGCCACCTGCGGCAGCACGTGTTTGAACACCAACCGGTTGTTGCCGGCCCCGATCGAGCGCGCACGCTTCACGTAGACGCGTTCGCGAACGCTCTTCACCTGCGCGCGTATCAGCCGGGCCGTGCTCGTCCAGTAGATGATCCCGATGATCAGGATGATGTTCAGCAGGTTGCGGCCGAAGATGGCTGCCACCACGATCACGAGCGGGATGTCGGGGATGACGAGGAAGATGTCGGTGATGCGCATCAGCAGCACGTCGATGCCGCCGCCGAAGAAGCCGGAGACCACGCCCACCGTGCCGCCGATGATCATCGCGACCAGCGCCGCGGCGAATCCCACCTCGAGCGAGACGCGGCTGCCGTAGATCATCAGCGACAGCATGTCGACGCCGCCGTCGTCGGTGCCGAGCCAGTGCGCGCTGCTCGGGGCTTCGTAGATCGCTCCGGTCTTCTCGTGGATGCTGTAGGGCGCAAGCAGCGGCGCGAAGATCGCGATCAGCACGAACAGCACCACGATGATCAGGCCGATCAGCGCCTGCTTCTGGCCGAGGATGGTGGTGCGGACGAACCCTCGCCGGTCGGGAGTGGCCTCGATGCCGGCCTCGGCCGACTTGTCGTCGTCGCGGGCGAGGTCGGTCGATGTGGTCGCGTGGCTCACGTGGTCACCCGCGGGTCGAGCTTGAAGTAGAGGAGGTCGGCGACGAAGTTGAAGAAGATCACCGACAGGGTGAGGACGAGGAACGCCCCCTGCAGGAAGGCGTAGTCCCGCTTGTCGATGGCATCGACGATGGCGAGGCCGATGCCGGGGTAGTCGAAGACGTACTCGATGGTGATCGCCCCGCCGATGATGAAGCCGAGGGAGAGCGCTATCAGCGTGACGACCGGCAGCATCGCGTTTCGGAAGCCGTGCTTCCACACGATCGCCCAGTTGCTCATGCCCTTGGCGCGGGCCGTCAGCACGTAGTCCTCGCCGAGCGTCTCGAGCATCGCCGAGCGGACGATCAGCGTGTAGTCGCCGTACAGCACGAGACCCAGCGTGAGCGCAGGCAGGATCATGTGCTTCGTCCGGTCGACCAGGAACTCGTAGGTACCGGGGTTGCCCAGGATCCCGTAGTCAGGGCTCTGGATGCCGCCGTGCGGCAGCCCCACGCGGTCGGCCACGAAGTAGACGATCATCAGGCCGAGCCACTGGGTCGGTACGGAGTAGAACGCAAGCGCGGTCCAGACCGAGCCCTTGTCCACCCAGGTGCCGCGCCGCCAGGCGGAGATCACCCCCGTGAAGACGCCGAAGACGATCGAGAAGACGGTGCCGAGCGTGATCATCGCCAGGGTGTTCTTGATCGGGCCCCACAGCTCACCGCGAACGGGCTTGTGGGTGATCGCGGTGTATCCGAGGTCGCCGTGGGCGACGTTCTTCATGTAGATCACGTACTGCTGCCACTTCGACTTGTCGAGGCCCATGTCGTGCGCGACGGCCTTCTTGAACTGGACGGTGCAGGCCCGGCACTTGAGCCCGGACACAGCGTCGCCCGGCAGGGCGCGGAAGAGCACGAAGTTCAGCGTCACGGCGACGAACACCGTCAGCACCGCGAAGAGGGTGCGCTTGATGATGTAGTCGCTTCGTTGCATTCGTTCGTGTCGTCCGCGCCCTGCCGGAGGTGATTGTCAGCCTACGCCTGGTGCACGTTCGTCCAGAAGTTGTAGTTCCAGCCCTGCATCTGCGGGTCAAAGCCGTCCCACTGGTTCGTGTGCGCGGCGATGCCCTGTTCGTTCAGGAGCTGGCTGTACAGCCAGTTGTTGAAGATGATCTCGTCCATCTTGTGGACGAGAGCCTTGCGCTGGGCCTCGTCGACCAGGGTGGCCTGCTGCTTGTACATCTGGTCGTAGTCGGCGTTGATCCAGCCGGTGTCGCTCCACGAGCACCACTGATCGCGGGTAACCACGGAGAGCTGGAAGTCCGGATCAGGCCCGGCCACCCAGTCCCACAGCGCGATGTCGTACTTCGAGTAGCCGACGGGCGGGTTCTTGGTCCCGTCGCAGGTGTTGTCGGTCTCGATGGCGTACGCCGCCGTGGCGTCACCGCCGCTCTGCTCCGTCACCTTGACACCGGCGTTGGCGAAGCCCTGCTGGATGATGTCGAACTCGCGGTCGCCGTTGAAGTCCAGGCTGGTCGGAACCATGATCTGGTACTCCATCTTGTGCGCCGGCTCGGCGTCCTTCCCGGTGGTCGCCGGCACCACGCGGATGCCGTCGGATCCCTTCTTGTAGCCGAGCGAGTCGAGCGTCTGGTTGGCCTGGTCGCAGTTGAATGGCACCGGCTTCACGTTCGGGCTGCGCCAGTCGCCCGCGATCGTCCCGAGCAGGCTCGCCTCCGGGGCGGCGTAGCCGCTGAAGACAACCTGCTTGATCTGGTTGACGTCCACGCACATCGTGAGCGCCTTCTTCACCTCCGGGTTCAGGAGCTCTCGGTGCTGTGGCTTGTAGGGGTTCGAGTTCCAGGTGATGTTGACGATCTCGCCACCCGGATAGGTGTCGACATGGACGTTCGACGCCTTCTTGACGGCGTTCACCGCCGTGAACGGCACCTGGTCGACCGCCGAGATCTGTCCCGACTGGAGGTCGGCGATCATCGAGTCGGCGTTCGTGTAGTAGACGAGGGCGACCGCATCGACGTGCGGCTTGGGGCCCCAGAAGCCGGGGTTCGGCTTGAACACCGAGGTGCCCTTCTTCTCGTACTGGGTGGCCTGGAACGGCCCGCCGGAGACGACCGGCAGGTGCTGCTCGGGCAGGAACGTCTTCAGCGCCTTGCCGTTGCCGGTGGCGTACTGAGCCCAGATGTGCTTCGGCAGGACGTACAGGCCGGTGATCTGGTTCAGGGCGTTGCCCACCGGGGCGTCGTAGTGGAACACCACGGTGTTGGGGTCGGGAGCTTCCACCTTCGTGACGTGCGCGACCGAGGATGCCAGCACGGCCGTTGGGCCGTTCTGGAACTTGACGATGGTGTTAGCCGTCCAGGCGACGTCGTCAGCGGTCAGCGGCTGGCCGTCCGACCACTTGCCGCCCGAGTGCAGATGATACGTCCAGGTCTTTCCGTCGGAGGACGTTTCCCAGGACGTGGCGTAGTTGGGACCGATCTTCGTAAGGCCCGGCTCGTACTGCACCAGCGTCGGATAGATCTCGAGGAACGCGGTGACCGACTGCGCCTCGATGTAGTTGAACGGATTGAGGGTGTCGATGTAGTTGGTCGTGCCCTCGGTGAAGATGCCGCCCTCCTTGACGGCGCCGCTACCGCCGCCACCGCCGCCCGTGCCGTTGTTGCTGCTGTTGCTGCCGCCGCATCCGGCGGCGGCCATCACCGCAAGCATCAGCAGCACCAGGGCAATCGCCCTGCGTCCGCTCATCTGGTTCCCTCCCTCGTCTCCAGCGCGTCCAGCGCGCCGTCATGGTGGTCGCGGCCCGGACGGGGCTCCCGCCGTGCCAGCTCGTCGATGTGCCCCGCGGTCTCCTTGACCGCCTGCTCCAGCCAGAGGCGTCCTTTCTCGGCCGTCGCAACCGTGGCGTCGCCGATCACGCCCGACTCGGTCCAGCCGCTCCACTGCCCCTTGATGGAGAGCGGCCCGTCGTTCCAGTCCATCCACACGTTCTCGGAGTCCCACTCGGGGATCTCTCGCACCGCCTTGTCCATCTGCACCAGCTCCGGGTGGATGGCCAGGTAGAGCGACGTCTCCAGCTCGCACGCGTGCGCCATGCCGCCGGGCTGGTCGGAGTCGCGCGTCCGCGCGAGCAGCTCCGCGGACTCCGGCGTGGACAGGTACCAAAAGGTCGCGGCGATCACGTCGCGGCGCTCGAGCATCAGCAGGCGTGCGGCCATGTCCACGAGCGGCACGTTCGACCCGTGGCCGTTCACGAACAGGATGCGGCGGAACCCGTGATGGATCAGGCTCTTGCCGATGTCGAGCAGATAGTCGACGAACCGCTTCCAGTCGATCGTGACGGAGCCCGGGAAGTCCATGTGGTGCGGCGTGTAGCCATGCGTCACGGTCGGCAGCAGCAGCGCGCTCTCGGAGCAGGCGAGCACGGCCCGCTCGGCGAGGGTCTCGGCGATGACGGCGTCGGTGTCAATCGGCAGGTGGTAGCCGTGATCCTCGAGCGTGGCCACCGGGATCACGCAGACCGGATCCTCCGCCACGCGCTCGGCGACCTGCGGCCAGGTCAGCTGGGCGTAGCGGTGGGGGCGCGTCGGGGGGTCAGTCGAAGACATAGCGCTGGTCCTCAGAGCGGCACGGGTTGCCGCGTCCGTAGGTGATCTCCCCTCTTGTGACGTCCGCGATGCACCAAAAGACAGTCTTCGTCTGTGAACCGGGGTGCAGGTGCCGGCAGATCGAGTCGGGGGCGTCGGTGTGGTCGCTCAGCGCCGCCCGGAGGATCGTCGGCGTGATGTCTCCCGGGGCCAGCCATGCGAGGGCGCGACGATACCGGACGCCGGAATGTGCTGCATATGCAACGTCTCCCTCGTAGCGCCGCATGCGCTCGCCCACGTAGTGGTTGGTGTGCGCCAGACGGCCGTCCTGCGGCCGCAGCAGCTCGGCGTCGGTGGCCGATCCCTCCACCGACACCACGCCGCCGTCGCGGTGCGAGAGCAGGTTGTTGTACGAGGAGGCGCGGGCGGGGTGCAGGGCGGCCGCGATCGCGTCGTCGAGCGTGCGCTGCCGCACGATGTCCCGCACCTGCATCAGGCGCGGGATGCCGATCCGGTTGTCGTTCGGCGTCACCTCGTTGCCCGTCAAGGCGAGCCCGGCCGAGTTGAACCCGACGCTGATCCAGGGCCCGATGCCGACGGTGAACACCACCGGGTCGCCGGAGACCGACCACTCGATCGCGATCAGGTCGTCCTCCGCGGAGGCGGACAGGTCGTTCGTGTGCGCAACCCATACGTGGCCGTCGGCGGCAGCCGGCCCGCAGGCGACGAGGTCGGAGCAGCCGCGGCCCGGCTCCGCCGGCTCCTCGTCCAGCTCCTCGATCCCCGTCGCAAACAGCGCCATCCGGTCGACCCCGGCCGCGTCGGCGACGGCGTCGAGCTCCTCCACCAGCCAGGGCAGCTCCCGCTCGGTCACCTCCCGGTACGGAAGCGCGGCCTCCGCGGCGCCCGGCGGCAGGGCGGCGCACCGCCGCGCCACGGCATCGGCGCACCGCGCGCCGATCTGCTCCCCCACGTCCCGATGCGATCCGGCCACCCGAAGCAGCTCAAGTGGCCGGTGGTCGCTACGGAGCTCCGTAACGCTGCTCGAAGATCTCACGAATGTTGCGATTGTCCCGTAGCACCGAGAGCGCCGTCAACCCCATGTCGGGCATGTGGCCGTTCCCGATCACCATCGTTGTGGCGCGCCCCACACCTTCGGCGCCCAGCGCCGCAGCCGTGAAGGAGGTGGCCATCGAGAAGCAGCATCCCGCCCGAGCCTGTCACGGGGTTGTGCATCTTCCCGCGCTCCCCCAGGATGCGCTGGATCTCCGCAGCCACGAATTCGGCATCCCCACCGGCCTGCTGGGCCATCTGATGGAAGGACGCGGAGTCGAGGTTGAGACGCTCGACCTCGACCAGCACCTCCCCCGGGCCGGCGTGCGGGTCGGGGTTCAGCTGCCATGCCGGCTGCGGGAAGACACCGGGCGGCTCGAGCACTCGGTCGAGGCCGAACAGCTGGCCCGCCCCCAGCCGGTCGAAGAGCTCGTCCATCGGGCAACGCTACCGCGGCGCCTGTGTGGACTGCGCACGCGTGCCGACCACGAGCGTGATCGTCGAGCCGGGCGCGTAGGTGCCGTCGGGCGAGTAGCCCGTCGCATGCAGCACGGTGTCCCGGGCACCGTAGGCAACCCGTTTGATCACGAAGTTCACCGGCCCGTGCCGCTGGAACTGCGCCTTGGCCCGCTGCAGCGGCAGGCCGACCACGAGCGGGAACGGATGGCCGGCGGAGCCCGCCGTGGAGGCTCGGCCGCCGAGCGAGAGGCCCACCGCTCCCAACACGGCCGCGGCGGCAAGAGCCCCGGCCACCACCAGCGCCATCACCGAGCGCGACCACACGCCGATCGCGACGAGTGCGGCCGCCGAAGCTGCCGAGCAGGCGATCAGGGCGGATCCGCCCGCCCCGGCGAGCGCGAGCAGCAGGAGCAGCGCCGTCAGTCCGCAGACGGCGATCGCGGCGGGCGGCGGAGCCGGCAGCGAGGGGCGTGACCTCCGCTCTGTGGCCGGCTCCGACACGCCACCACGATACCGCCGCGGACGGCGGTGTGAGGTTTGTAGCCCCGTGGTATAGATCGGACACGATGCTGTTCGGTGAGAGCAATGGGACACCTCGCTACCGGCAGGTCGCAGACGTGCTGGCGGCTGACATCGAGTCGGGGGCGCTCCAGCCCGGGTCGCGCCTGCCGTCGGAGCGCACGATCGCGCAGCGCTACGGGCTGTCGCGCATGACGGCCCGCCAAGCGGTGGAGCTGCTCCTGCGGCGTGGGCTGGTCACGCGCCGTCCCGGCTCCGGCACGTACGTCGCCCCGGCGCGCGTCGAGCACAGCCTGCAGCGGTTCGCCGGATTCAGCGAGCAGATGCGCGCCCAGGGGATCGAGCCGGGCGGGCGCGTCCTCAGCGTGCGGCTGCTGAACGGCGAGGGTTCGGAGGCGGAGCGCGCCCTCGGGCTGATCAACGGCGACGCCTGCTGGATGGTGAAGCGGGTGCGGTTCGGCGACCGCGAGCCGCTGCTGGTCGAGGAGTCGTACGTCCCGGCCAGCGTCTGTCCCGACCTGACGCGCCACAACCTCGCCACGACCTCGCTGTACGACGTGATGACCGACGAGTACGGCGTGGCGCCGGTGCGGGCGCACGAGACGATCGAGCCGACGGCCTGCGAGCCGGACGCGGCGCGCCACCTCGGCACCCGCGCGGGGGCGCCGTGCATCCTCGTCACCAGGCTGGCATACGATGCCGAGGGCCGGGCGGTCGAGTTCGCGCGCGACATCTACCGCGGCGACCGGGCACGGTTCGTGGTCGACCTGCAGCGAAACGCCTAGCGCGGCGAGGCAGCGGTGACGAGCTCGTCCCGCAGCTCGGCCAGCGGCCGCGCACCGGCGTCGCCCTCCCCGCGCACGCGCACAGAGACGGCGCCGGACTCCACCTCGCGGTCGCCGACGACCAGGATGCGCGGGATGCGCTGGTGCTCGGACTCTGCGATCTTCTTGCCGACCGACTCGCTGCGCAGATCGGCCTCGGCGCGCAGCCCCGCCTCGCGCAGCTCCGAGACGACGTGCTCCGCGTACTCGTTGTGGCGATCGGCTACCGGCACGACCACGGCCTGCACCGGCGCGATCCAGAGCGGGAAGGCACCGGCGTAGTGCTCGATGAGGATGCCGATGAAGCGCTCGAACGAGCCGAACAGCGCCCGGTGGATCATCGCCGGGACGTGCTCGGCATTGTCCTCGCCCGTGTAGCTGATGCCGAACCGTCCGGGCATCTGGAAGTCCAGCTGGATCGTGCCCATCTGCCAGGAGCGGCCGATCGAGTCGGTCATGTGCAGGTCGATCTTCGGCCCGTAGAACGCGCCGTCGCCCGGGTTCAGCTCGAATGCGACGCCGGCGCGCTCCAGCGCGCGGGTGAGTGCGCCCTCGGCCGCGTCCCACATGGCGTCGTCGCCGATCCGCTTCTCGGGCCGGGTCGAAAGCTCGATGCGCAGGTCGAGGTCGAAGATGCCGTAGATCTCCTGCGCCAGCTCCAGGCAGCCGATCACCTCGTCCTCGATCTGCGCGTCCGTGCAGAAGATGTGGGCGTCGTCCTGGGTGATGTGACGCACGCGCATCAGTCCGTGCAGCGTGCCCGACGGCTCGTGGCGGTGCACGAGACCCTGTTCCGCCAGCCGCAGCGGCAGGTCGCGGTAGCTGCGCTGGCGGTCCGCGAAGATGTTGACGTGGCCGGGGCAGTTCATCGGCTTCAGGCCGAAGTCGCCGTTCTCGACCTCGGTGAAGTACATGTTCTCCCGGTAGGCGTCCCAGTGTCCGGAGGTCTTCCACACCTCGACGTTGTAGAGGATCGGCGTCCGCACCTCCTGGTAGCGGCGCTCGCGGTTGAGCCGGCGCCAGAGGTCGGAGAGCTCGTTCCAGATCACCATCCCGCGCGGATGCCAGAACGGCGACCCGGGCGAGACGTCGGAGAAGTGGAACAGGTCGAGCTCGCGCCCGAGCCGCCGGTGGTCGCGCAGCCGGGCCTGCTCGATCCGCTCGAGGTGGGCGTCCAGGTCCTTCTGGCTGAAGAAGGCGGTGCCGTAGATGCGGGTCAACATCGGGTTCGCGGCGTCGCCGCGCCAGTACGCGCCGGCGGTGGACAGCAGCTTGAACGCCTTGATCGGCTTCGTCGTCTGCAGGTGCGGGCCCCGGCAGAGATCCTCGAACCCGTCCTGGGTGTAGAGGCTGATCTCGCCCTCGGGCAGGTCGCGCAGGAGCTCGAGCTTGTAGGGCTGGTGCTCG
>DATAHR010000167.1:0-12341 GCA_036263035.1 Gaiellales bacterium
TGCTGATCGTCTGTGCCGCGCTGTCGCTGCTGGCAGCGTCGAGCGCCCCGGTCGGCGCGGCCGCCGGCCCGGTACCCCGGCTCGGCCACGTGTTCCTGATCATCGGCGAGAACACCGACTACAGCCACGTCACGGCCACCAACTCGCCGTACACAATCGGCACGCTGAAGCCGCGGTCGGCCTGGATGACGAACTACTACGCCGCCACCCACTGGTCGCAGGCCAACTACGTCGCCCTGACCAGCGGCCAGTTCAACCACTGCCAGCAGCAGGACGGCGGCATCGCCTGCCATCAGGACGTGGACAACATCTACCACCAGATGGATATGGCCGGGATCGGCTGGAAGACCTGGCTGGAGGACGAGGGCGGCGTCGGCTGCGGCAACTTGGGCGTTAAGAACGGCACGGAGACGTTCACGTCCGGCCAGTGCGTGCCCCACGGCAACTGCCCGCTGACCGGCTTCTACACGACCGGCAACCCGCCGATCAACTACGACAACATCGAGGGGCCGGGGGGCGTGTTCAATCCGACCACCCCGAGCGCCGAGTGCCTCGCCCGCGACGTCCAGGCCGGCCCGGACATGGCCACGTTCAACGCCGACCTGGCGGCCGGCAGCGTGCCGCGCTTCAACTTCGTGATCCCGAACGGCTGCGACGACGCCCTCGGCAACTGCAAGCCGATCAACAACCGCTACACGCAGTTCGACGAGTACCTGCGCCGCGAGATCCCGCTGATCAAGCGTTCGCCGGCATGGGACAGCCATGCGCTGATCATCGTGCTGTTCGACGAGGATCAGCGCCAGGGCGGCATCAACCCGAAGGATCCGTTCACCGCGGGCGGCCACACCGTCTGCTTCTTCATCGGCCCAGACGTGCGGCCGGGCAGCTACGGCCGCCTGACCTACGCCTACAGCGTGGTGCGGATGCTGCAGGACGGCTACGGCCTTCGGCCGTACCTGGGCCACGCGGCGGACGTGCGCACGATCGACCAGATCTGGCGCTGAGCCGGGCCGCCGACACCCCGTCCGGCCACAGCCGCCGCTGCTCCTCGGCGAGCCTGGAGGACACCGCCCGGCTGGCGGAGGCGCTCGCGGGGCGGCTGGCAGCCGGCGACAGCGTGTGGCTGCGGGGAGAGCTGGGCGCGGGGAAGACGGCGTTCGTCCGGGCGGCTGCGGCGGCGCTCGGGATCGAGGGCGCCGTGACCAGCCCCACCTACACCGTCGGCAACCGGTACCGGGGGTCCGGCCCGGATGTGTCGCATCTCGATCTCTACCGCTCGACCGGTCTGACGGAGGAGGAGTGGGGCGACCTGGAGCCATACTTCGAAGACGCGGTCGTCTTCATCGAGTGGCCGGACGCCGGAGCGCGGTACCTGCCCGCTCCCACCGTCCGCGTGGACATCGAGTTCGTGTCGGCCGATGCTAGGCTGATCACCGTTTCCTCCGATGATTCCGGCCTCGTGAACGCGCTTGCTCCTGCTTGCCCTTGACACCGCGACCGACGCGGCGACGGCGTGCCTCGCCCGGGACGGCGAGGTGCTGGCCGAGTCGATGACGCTCGGCCGGTCGACGGCGGCCCAGCGGCTGCTCGACGACATCAACCACCTGACACGGGCGGCGCGGGTGAGCCTCGAGGAGCTCGACGCGGTCGTCGCGGGCACCGGGCCCGGCACCTTCACAGGCCTTCGCATCGGCCTTGCGTCCGCGCGGGCGCTCGGCTTCGGCCTCGGCATCCCCGTTCACGGCGTGGGCACGCTGGACGCGCTGCTGTCCGGTGACGGCGTGGACGTCGCCTGCATCGACGCTCGCCGGGGCGAGGTGTTCTGCAAGGGCGCAGGGATCGAGACATGTGCGCTCGCACCCGAGCGCCTGGCCGAGCTGCTTCCCGACGGTGCGGTCGTGGCCGGCGACGGGGCGGTGCGCTACCGCGAGCAGCTGGCCGCGGCCGCCATCCCGCCCGACGGCTCGCCGCTGCACGTGCCGTGGGCGCGCTACCACGCAACGCTCTCGGCACTGTGGGGCCCGGCCGATCCGCTCTACGTCCGGGCGCCCGACGCCGACCGGTCGATCGCGGGGGCTGCCTCATGATGACCGCCGTCGATGTGCGGCCGCTGCGGCCGTCCGACCTCGACGCGATCGAGCGCATCGAGCGCCGCTCCTATCCAACGCCGTGGTCGCGGTCGATGTTCGCGGGAGAGCTTTCAAAGCCGAGCGGCATCTGCCTCGGCGCCTTCCAGGGCGAGGACATGCTCGGCTACCTGATCGTCGCCCGCTACGTGGACGCCTGGCACGTGATGAACGTCGCCGTCGACGAGACGTGGCGAGGACGTGGCGTTGCCAGGCAGATGCTCGAGCACCTGTTCGAGCTGACCGAGGACGATGTCGAGCGGGGCTACACGCTCGAGGTGCGCGTGTCCAACGCGACCGCGATCACGCTCTACCGCAGCCTGGGGTTCGTCGAGACCGGCGTGCGGCGCGGCTATTACACGGACAACCGGGAGGACGCCCTGATCATGTGGCGGGATCCCGGCGCGGAGGGCGAGGACGGATGATCCTCGCCATCGAGAGCTCGTGCGACGAGACCGCCGCGGCGCTCGTCGATCGTGACGGCGCCCTGCGGGCCAGCGTCGTCGCCTCGCAGGCGCAGCTGCATGCGCGCTACGGCGGCGTGGTGCCCGAGGTCGCGTCGCGCCGCCATCTCGAGCTGTGCATCCCGGTGGTTGAACGTGCGCTCGAGGAGGCCGGCGCGACGCTCGACGACGTCGATGCCGTCGCGGTGACCGAGGGGCCGGGGCTGATCGGGGCGCTCCTGGTCGGTCTGGCGACGGCGAAGGCGCTCGCCTTCGCACGGGGCCTGCCGCTGATCCCCGTCGACCATCTGCACGGGCACATCGCCTCGCTCTACCTCGGCCCGGAGCCGCTCGAGCCGCCGTTCCTGCTGCTGCTCGCCTCCGGGGGCCACACGCTGCTCGCCGAGGTCGACCATCGCGAGCCGGGGATGCGCGTGATCGGGCAGACGCTCGACGACGCCGCCGGCGAGGCGTTCGACAAGGGAGCCCGCCTGCTCGGCCTCGGCTACCCGGGCGGCGCAGCGCTCGAGCGGCTCGCTCGCGACGGCGACGACGCGGCCCACGACTTCGGCGTCGCCATGGCCGGGCGGCCGGGCTTCGACTTCTCGTTCAGCGGGCTGAAGACGGCGCTGCGAAACGCGGTGATGGCGTCGGGCGGAAGCGACGCCGAACGCGCCGACCTGGCGGCGTCCTACCAGCGGGCCATCGTCCGCTCGCTGGTCTCACGGACGATGCAGGCCGTGGACGCGAGCGGGCGCGACACGCTGGCCGTCGTCGGCGGCGTGGCCGCCAACGGCGTGCTGCGCGGCGCGCTGGAGGACGCCTGCGCAGGTGCGGGGGTGAAGCTGGCGCTGGCACCGCTCGCGCTCTGCTCGGACAACGCGGCGATGATCGCCTCGGCCGCGAGGTACTGCAGGCCGGTGCCGTTCCCCGAGTACCTGTCCCGAGACGCCTACGCCACGGCATGAGCGTCGAGGTGGTTCTGTATGGCGCCCCCGGGTGCCACCTCTGCGACGTCGCGAAGGACGTCCTCGACCGGCAGCGGAAGCTGCTCGGCTTCGACCTGCAGGTGGTCGACATCTCGGGCGACCCTGAGCTTGAGCGCTCGTACCGGGAGCAGATCCCGGTGGTGTTCGTGGATGGCCGCAAGGCCTTCAAGTACCGCGTCGACCCGCTCGAGCTGGCGCGCCGCGTGACCTCAGCGTCACAAACCGGCTCCTGAGGCCGCGGTTTGTGACAAGCGGATGGCCGCTCCGGAGCCAATCGCTACACTGATCGTGCAATGTCACAAGGAACCATTCCCAGGGAGGATTCGTTGGCCCAGGAACGCTTGACCGTGGGTGTCGCAGCGCGGCTCTCGCGCTATCTGCAGGTGCTCACTCAGGCGAAGAAGATGGGCCGGGACTCGATCTCGTCGCAGGAGATCGGGGAGTACACGAACGTCAACGCGACCCAGATCCGTCGCGACCTGTCCGGGTTCGGCAAGTTCGGCAAGCGCGGCGTCGGCTACAACATCGACTCGCTGATCTCCGAGATCCGGGCGATCCTCCGCACCTCCGGCCAGCACAACATCGCGCTGATCGGCGCGGGTGACCTGGGCCGCGCGATTGCGTCCTCGACGGTGTTCGCCGATCACGGGTTCCACATCGCCGGCGTGTTCGACTCCGACCCCCGCAAGGTCGGGTCGCAGATCGCCAGCCTGACGGTGCAGGACGCGTCGACGCTCGCCGACACGGTGCGCGACAAGAACATCATCGTCGGCGTTCTGGCCGTCCCGCCGGCCGCGGCGCAGCAGGCGGCCGACGCCCTGGTCGACGCAGGCGTGAAGATCATCTTCAGCTACTCGGACGCCCTGATCGACACGCCGCCCGACGTGACGGTGCATCGGTCCAGCCCGGCCGCTGCGCTGCTGTACGCGCTGTACTTCCACCTCACGTAGCGGTCCTCGGCCAGCGCGGTCGTCTAGCCTTCTCCGCCATGCGCCTGGTGCTCTGGCACGGCTACCTGCTGTCGGGCACCGGCTCGA
Organism: Gaiellales bacterium; assembly: GCA_036263035.1. Lineage (GTDB taxonomy): Bacteria > Actinomycetota > Thermoleophilia > Gaiellales > JAICJC01 > JAICYJ01. Next base: position 4,596 of record DATAHR010000167.1, read on the forward strand.
ACATCTACACCCAGCACGTCGCCCGCGCGTGGGGCCGGCTCGGCCATGACGTCCGCGTCATCTGCCAGGAGCCGCATCCCGAGGCCTTCGACCTGGGGCCGAACGTCCGCATCCTGCGCCCCGACATCGGCCCGCTCCTGCCGACCTTCGTGCTCGACCGCTATGAGGGCGTCGAGGCGCGCCGGGTGGGGGACATGACCCTCCCCGAACGGGATCGCTACCTGGCCGCCAGCATCGGCAGCCTGGCCGGGATGCTGGCCGAGCAGCCCGCTGAACTCGTCCTCGCCAACCACGCGATCATGGGCGGCCCGGTCGCCGCTGCCGGATGCGGTCCGACGGCGACGCCGTATGCGGTGAAGCTGCACGGCTCGGAGCTCGAGTACGCCATCCGCGGCAACGCCGAGCTGGCACGCCTCGCGGCAGCGCCGCTGAATGGCGCGGCGGCCGTGTATGCGGGCTCCCAGCACATCGTGAACGTCACCCGCGAGCTGCTCGGGGACGGCCCCTACCTCGACCGCACCGCGGTCGTGCCGCCGGGCGTGGACACCGACGAGTTCCGCCCCGAGGCCGGCTCGCGCGAGCGCCTGGACGCGCTGCTGCGTGCGGACCGGCCCGGCGCCCACCCGGAGCGGCACCCGGATCCGGACGCGGCCGACCGGCTGGCGGGCGTCGGTCCCTTCGTGCTCTACGTCGGCAAGCTGCTGCAGCAGAAGGGCGTCCACCTGCTGCTCGAGGCGTGGCGTGCTCTCAGTCCCCGGTACCCGGACCTGTCACTGGTCGTTGTCGGGTTCGGCAGCGACCGCGACTGGCTGGAGTCGATCGCGGGCGATCGCGTGGTCTTCACCGGTGCGATGGATCACGCGCAGCTGCAGGCGCTGATGCCGCTGGCCGAGGTGATGGTCGTCCCCAGCGTGCTCGCTGAGGCCTTCGGCATGGTGGCCGCCGAGGCGGCGAGCAGCGGGGTGATGACGGTGGTGGCCGACCATTCCGGGCTGGCCGAGGTCGCCGCCGGCCTGGGCGACGCGGCGCGAACCTTCGACGGGGGCGCGCCGGAGCTCGAGGGCGCAATCGGCGAGGTGCTCGAGCTGCCACCCGGGGATCGGCGAGCTGCCGGGGCCCGCGGCCGTGAGCGGGTGCTCGAGCGATGGAGCTGGGAGCGGATCGCGGAACGGCTCCTCGCGCCCGTGGCGTAGCCACCGATCCGGCTCAAGCCGGGCACACCGCGGTCGATTGCTGGCGCGTGAGGCTCGTAGACCGCGCCACTTCCCCCGCAGGGGCGCAGGTTCGTCTCTCCGGACTGGCCGCCGTCGCCAGGCTCGGAGGGATGCCCGCGCGTCTGCTCACGCCGCTCGCGACGCTGCTTGCGGTCGCGCTCCTGCACAACGTCGCGGGGGGCGACAGGATCCGCTACGAGCTCCTGCTCCTGCTCCCGATCGTCTGGCTGGCGCTGCAGGGCACGGTGGGCGAGCTGGCCGTCGCCATCGTCGGCCTCGCGGCCGGGCTGAGCGTGCTCAACCTCTCGGGCGGGCAGACCGCGGCCGAGTGGTGGGACGAGCTGGTGTTCGTCGCGGTCGCCTCGGCCGTCGGCCTGACCGTCCAGCACCTGATCGAGCAGGTGCGCCGGCAGGCAAGCGACGTCGCGGCCATCACCCGCGCGGTGCAGGACGTGGCCGCCGCACCCGACACGATGGCGGCACGCGAGGTGGTGTGCCGCGCCGCCACGGAGATCCTGGGCGCCCAGCTGGCGCTGATGCTCGAGCCCGACGGTGAGTCGGCGCTGGTCGTCTCGGCGGCGGAGGGGAGTGACGTCGCCATCGGCACCAGCGTGCCGCTGGCAGGTGCGGGCCAGGCTGTCCTGGAGGCGCTTGACCACGGTGAGCAGCGGTTCCTGCCCGACGAGGGCGGGTCGCTGTGCGCCGCAGCGATCGGAGCGAGCACCGCGCTGATCGCTCCCGTACAGCTCCGCGGCGTCCCTGCCGGTGCGCTCGTGCTGGGGTGGAAGCGGCCGCTGCGGCGGGTGACCGGCCGCATGGCGGAGGTGATCTCGCTGTTCGCGGTCGAGAGCGCCCGCTCGCTGGAGCGCGGTGACCTGATCGCGCAGGTGCAGGCGCACGCCACCGATCTTGAGGCCGTGGTCGAGGTTGCCCGCAGGCTTCCGCGGAGCACCGACGCGCAGGCCGCCCGCGACGCCGTCTGCGCGGGTGTGCTCGAGGTCTGCGACGGGATGCTTGCCGTGCTGATGGAGCCGGACGGCGAGGGGAACCTCGTCTCCACCGCCGTCGCCGGTGCCGAGATCGCTCCGATGCGGGTCTCGATGGACGACTCGGACTCCGCCACGGTCGAGGTGTACCGGACGCTTCAGCCGTTCTTCGTGCCCGACCTGGGTGGCCATCCACATGTGTCCCAGCGCCTCGTGCACGCGACGGGCGCGGTATCCGCCCTGTGGCAGCCGGTGGTCGGCGACGGCGCTCCTGTGGGCGTGCTCGTGGTCGCCTGGCAGCGAACGCTTCCCCAGCTCTCCGACCGCGCCGCCGCCGTTGTCGGGCTGTTCGCCGCTGAGGCGGCGGTCGCCCTGGAGCGGGCCGATCTGCTCGCCCGGCTGGAGACCCTGAACCGGATGCTGGCAGTGCAGGTGGAGGCGCTGCGGGTGTCCGATCAGCTGAAGAGCGACTTCGTCTCGAGCGTTTCCCACGAGCTGCGCACACCCCTGGCGTCGATCCTCGGCTACCTCGACGTGCTGCTCGAGGGGGAGCTGGGCGAGATGGCGCCGGAGCAGACCGAGTTCGTGCGGATCGTCGACGAGAACGCCCGTCGCCTGCTGTCGCTGATCAACGACCTGCTCACGCTCTCGGGCATCGAGGGCGGCCGCATGCTCTTGCGGCCCGAGCCGATCGACCTGCGGCCGCTGGTCGAGCGGTACGTCCTCGACCTCGAGGTCGCGGCGGCCGAGAAGGGCCTCGACCTGTCGGTGCTGCTGCCCGCGGACGAGTTCGTCGTCCAGGTCGACCCGGAGCGGATCGGCCAGGTCGTCACCAACCTGGTCGCGAACGCCGTCAAGTTCAGCGAGCGGGGCGGCGATGTACGGGTCGAGCTGCGGCGCGAAGCGGGCCAGGCAGTGCTGTCGGTTGCGGATACCGGGATCGGGATCCCCGCCGCCGACAGCGACCGCCTGTTCCAGCGGTTCTTCCGCGCACGCAATGCCACCGATGCGGCGATCCCCGGCACTGGGCTGGGGCTTGCCATCTGCAAGGGCATCGTCGATGCCCACGGCGGCGACATCGTCGTCGAGAGCCAGGCGGGTGAGGGCACAACTGTTCGGGTGTACCTGCCGATGACCACCGAAACCCACTGAAGGAGACCCCGATGGAGAGTGTTCATGCCAAGGTGCTCGTCGCCGACGACGAGCCACATCTGCTGCGGCTGGTGAAGTTCCGGCTGGAGCGGGAGGGCTACGAGGTGCTGACGGCCGTGGACGGCGAGTCGGCGCTGCAGGTCGCCCGCGACGAGCATCCCGACCTGTGCGTGCTCGACGTGATGATGCCCAAGCGCAGCGGGTTCGACGTGCTGCGGGAGATTCGCAGCGACGATGCCTGCGCGGGCATGAAGGTGATCATGCTGACGGCGCGGGCGCAGGATCGCGACGTCGATGTCGGATTCTCGCTGGGCGCGGACGACTACATCACGAAGCCGTTCTCGCCACAGGAGCTGCGGGTGCGCATCGGCGCCCACCTGAGCAAGCGGTGATCGTTGCCGTCGAGCTGCTCGCGGCCAGCCAGCTGGCCGTGATCGCGGCCCTGGCGGTCGTGCTCACGTGTCGCCGGATCGCCATCGCACGGGCCGGCAGGCACCGGCGGCTGCTGCTGGATCGCTACCGGGACGCCGTCGTCGAGTTCGTCGGGCTGGACGACGACGAGCCCCCGGCATCGCTGACCGGGCTTCGCACCGCCGAGCAGCGCTCGGCGGTGGGTGAGCTCCTGGCCGAGTACACGGGCACCGTGCGCGGCGAGTCACGCAGCCGCGTCGCGGCGTTCGTGACCGAGCATGGGTATGCGGCCGCAGCTGAACGCGATCTGCGGGCGAGGCGCTCCTGGCGTCGCGGCACCGCTGCAAAGACGCTCGGCGACTTTGGGGTCGTCGCGTCGGTGGACGAGCTGGCCGACGCGCTGCGGCTTGACGCGAGCCCGCAGGTGCGGGTGTCAGCCGCGCGCGCGATCGGCAGAGTGGGAGAGGCCCAGGCGACGGCCGACCTGATCAGTGCCTGCGCGATGGGCTCCGTGCCGGCCGGCATCGTCGCCCAGGCGTTGCTGGACATCGGGGAGGAGGCCCTGCCCTGGCTGCTTGGCGCCATCGGGTCGCCGGAGCAGCGGGTGCGGCTGGTGGCATGCCGTGTCGTGGGCCTCATGGGAGTGGGGGCGGCGGAAGCGGAGGTCGTGGCCGCGCTGGACACCGCTGCGACCACCGACCCGGATGTGGCCGTGCGGGGCGCTGCCTGCCATGCGCTCGGCCGCGTCGGTGGGCTCGATGCGGCACTGGCGGTGGCGGCCTCGACCGCAGACCACGAGGCGTCGGTGCGGCGCGCGGCGTGTGACGCCGCCGCGCGGCTTGCGGCTCCCGAGACTGCGGCCGCGGTGACCCGGGCGCTCGACGACAGCGATCCAGAGGTGCGGCGCGCCGCGGCCCGGGCCGCCGTGCTGCTCGGGGTCGCCGACGGCTCCGGCTCGCCGTTCCTGGAGGAGGCCGAGGCGGAGCTGGCCTGGGGGTGGCGATGAGCCCGCTCGAGCAGCTGGTCTACGGCTACAACCACGTCGTCCTGGCGTACTTCGCCCTGATGAATCTGATGTACCTGGTGCTGCTCTACCACGCCGGCCGGGCCATGCTCGACCGCGTACAGCGCGGCAGGATGGAGGCGATCGACGACCTGCTGCGCTCGCCGCTCGCGCCCGGGGTGACGGTGATCGTGCCCGCGTACAACGAGCAGGAATGCATCGTCGAGAGCGTGCGGTCGCTGCTCGCGCTGCGCTACCCGCGGTTCCAGGTGGTCGTGGTCAGCGACGGCTCGACCGACGAGACGGTCGCCCGGCTGGAGCGGGAGTTCGCGCTCGAGGCGTTTCCGCGGGTGTACGTGCCCGACATCCCGACCGCCCCCGTGCGTCGCGTCCTGCGCTCGCGCGACGAGCCGCGCCTGCTGGTGGCGGAGAAGGTGAACGGCGGCAAGGCCGACGCCCTCAACTGCGGCATCAACCTGGCGGACGAGGAGCTGGTGTGTGCGATCGACGCCGATGCCATCCTCGACGCGGACGCGCTGCTGCTGTCGTGCCGGCCGTTCGTGGAGCATCCCGACGAGGTGATCGGCACCGGAGGCATCGTCCGCATCGCCAACGGCTGCAGGATCGAGCAGGGCAGGGTGGAGGAGGTGGCGCTGCCGCGATCCCGCGTGGCGGCGATCCAGGTGGTCGAGTACCTGCGCGCCTTTCTGACCGCTCGCGCGGGGTGGAGCCGCGTGAACGCGCTGCTGATCGTGAGCGGCGCCTTCGGCGTGTTCAGGCGCGACCTCGTCCGTCAGGTGGGCGGGTACCGCGTCGACACTGTGGGGGAGGACGGCGAGCTGGTGGTGCGGCTGCACAGGGCGATGCGCGATGCGGGCCGGCGCTACCGGATCACGTTCGTCCCCGATCCGGTCTGCTGGACGGAGGCGCCGGAGTCGCTCGCGGTGCTGCGCAGGCAGCGCAACCGCTGGCATCGAGGGCTGGCCGAGATCCTGTGGTTCCACCGCGAGATGGTGGGGCGGGGGCGGTACGGAGCGGTCGGCCTGGTGGCGCTGCCGGCCACGATCGCCTTCGAGCTGCTGGGGCCGGTGGTCGAGCTGACGGGGATCGCGGCGGTCGCGGCCGGCTGGTATCTGGGCCTGCTGAGCGTGTGGTTCCTGGTCGCGTTCATGCTGGTGTCGCTGGTATTCGGCATGTTCCTCTCGGTGACGGCACTGGCGCTGGAGGAGGCGTCGCTGCGCCGGTACCCGAAGCTGAGCCAGCTGGGCGGGCTGGTGCTGTACAGCCTGCTCGAGCAGTTCGGGTACCGGCAGCTGACGGCGGTCTGGCGGCTGCGGGCGCTGACGCAGGCGCTGCGGTCCAAGCACCGCGGGCACTGGGGCGCGATGGATCGCCGCGGGCTCGTCCGCGGGCGCTGAGCGGGTGACGGAAAAGTGCCGGGCACTTTTCCGTCACCGACCTTTGTGGGACGCGGCTGTGATCGATCGTTGCGGAACTGTGACCTCGACCGCTCGTCCCGGCTGCTCCGGTAACCTGCCGCTGCCGATGGGGGACTCGCCCAAGATTACCGACCCGCTCGAGGCGCTCGAGGCGGCGCGCCGCCAGTTCGAGGAGGCCGAGGACTTCACCATCGCCATCGAGGAGGAGTTCGCCATCCTCGATCCCGACAGCCTCGAGATGACCGCCGGGTTCGAGCGGTTCGCCGAGGCCGCGGCCGGCCATCCGTCCCTCGACGGCATGGTGGCCGGCGAGCTGATCCGCAGCGAGGTGGAGGTCAAGACGGGAAAGTGCCAGACCTTCGCCGAGGCCGCCGAGACGATGGCGCGGCGCCGTGTCGACCTGCTCGAGCTGGCCGACTCGCTCGGCTACCGCCTCTCCGCCGCCGGCACCCACCCGTACTCGCGCTGGCAGGACCAGCAGGTGATCGACACGCCGCATTACCAGATCGTCGAGTCGACCCTGCGGTACGTCGCCTGGCGGAACAACACCTTCGGCCTGCACGTCCACGTCGCCGTCCGTGGAGCCGACCGCGCCATCGCCGTCAACAACGCGCTGCGCACGGTGCTCCCCGAGCTGCTCGCCGTCTCCAGCAGCTCGCCCTGGCTCGAGGACCGCCATACGCACCTGCACTCGACGCGCACCGAGATCTTCACGAAGTTCTTCCCCCGCTGCGGAATTCCCGACAGCTTCGACGGATGGGCCGGGTACGCGGACTTCGTCCGGTTCCTGATCGCAACACGCTCGATCCGCGAGCACACCGAGATCTGGTGGAGCGTCCGGCCGCACCAGGCGTATCCGACGGTTGAGACCCGCATCTGCGACGGCCAGCCGGACTACCGGCGCTCGATCGCGCTGAGCGGGCTGATGGTCGCCCTGACCGCGGACTTCGCGCGCCGCTTCGACGCCGGTGAGGCGCTCCCGGACTATCCGCACCGCGACCTCGAGGAGAACTTCTGGCGGGCGATCCGCTGGGGCATGTCCGGCGAGCTGATCGACCTCGCCGCCCGCCGCAGCATCCCCGCCGGCGAGCGGCTGGAGCAGCTGCTCGAGCAGGTCTCGGGCACCGCGGACGAGCTCGGGATCACCCCGTACCTCGAGCCGCTGCTTGAGCAGACGCTGTCGCAGCGCATGGGCGCGCTGCTGGACGACGGCGCGTCGCTGCGCGAGCTCTGGCCCGGCGTGGTGCAGAGCACCCACGGTTCGGCGGCCGAGTGGCTGGCCGCGCAGGAGGCGGCACGGTGAGCGACCAGGCCGGCCCCCAGGGCGGCGAGCAGCTGCAGCTGCCGACGGCGCCCGAGCTGGTGCTCTCGACCGCGCAGCTCGCCATCTCGCTGGCGGCGGCCGCGATCGCGCAGCGGCAGGAGCTCGAGCAGGCGCAGCTCGCGATCGACACCGCCGATGCGCTGCTGCCGCTGATTGCGCGGCTGCTGCCCGAGGAGCAGGTGCGCCAGTTCCGCCGCGCGGTGGCCGAGCTGCAGCT
>DATAHR010000168.1:0-2809 GCA_036263035.1 Gaiellales bacterium
CAGCTGGTTCTGCTGCCACGCGCCGTAGCGCGGGTTCACCTCCACGCCGAGACTGCTGGCGACGCCGGTCAGATACTTCTTGCCCGCGGTTGTCGCCTGCTGCAGAGCCTGCGCCTCCAGCTGCGGCCGCGCCTGTTCCAACGTAGGCGTCTCGACCCCGCCGGTGCGAATCACGAGGTAGGTCTTGGCGCCGCCGTTGTCGACCACGTACGGGAAGATCTCGCCCTTCGGCGTCTTCTGCAGCGTGGCGACCAGGTCGGCGGGCAGCTGGTTCAGTGGGATCTTCTGCGGTTGGGCAGCCTGCTGCGCGCGGGACCCGCCGACCCGAGCCGCTACCGCGTCGAACTGCGACGGATCGCTCTTGAGCCGCGCCGCCGTCTGCTCGGCGATCGCCTGGCTCCGCACCTGGATGGCGCTGAGCGTGGCCGAGCTCGCCGTAGCGAGATACTGCTGATAGAGCCCCTGCAGTTGGGCGTCGGTCGGACGCTTGACATTGCCCTGGGCGTAGCCGATCTCGGACTCGATGACCTCGTTCCGCACGAACTGCCGGTAGAGCGCCGGGGACATCGCCAGCCGGGAGGTGAGCTGCGAGGCAAAGGCGTCCGGACCGCCGGACTGGTCCTGAATGAACTTGTACCTGCTGTCGACGGCGTTCTCGTCGATCGTGACGCCGAGCTTGCGAGCGCCCGCCTCGGCGAGCAGCCGCTCGACCTCGCCGCCGAGCACGGTCCGCCGGTAGGCGCCGAGGTCGCCCTTGTAGTTGCTGTTGGGCAGCGCCGCGCGCGCACCCGGCGCGGACAGCGACTGGTCGACGAGATTCTGCAGGTTGCTGTCGGTAATCCGCTGATCGCCGACGACCGCGGCGGTGCCCGGCTGGGAGTCGCCGCACGCCGACAGCAGCAGCGCCGCGGTCGCCGACAGGGCCACCGTGGCAGCGAGCCGGCGGCGCCGACGGGACCGGGCGGCGATCGGCGTCCCCGCCGGCGGGGCACCGGCGGGCAGGCTGGCGGCGGAGACGCGCGCGGACGGGCGCGCGACGGCGGCGTCGTTCACCGGCACAGGTTCTCACGCGCTCCTGTGGACGACGGCGACGGGTCAGACACCGGCGGCCACCGCCGGCTGCGGCTCGCCGAGCACGTCGGAGAGCACCGTCCGAGCCCAGTCCAGCAACGGCACGTCCCGCAGCGGCTGCCCGGGCTTGCCCGGACGGGGCACCGAGATCGTTCCGATCGAGCCCTTCCACACCGAGCGCGGGTAGAGCCGATGCATCCGCATCTCCTGCGACTCCCGCAGCGACAGCGGCGAGAAGCGCACCACCGAGCCCTGCAGCGACACCTCGGTCACCCCGTACCGGCGGGCGAACACCCGGAACCGGGCCACCTGCAGCAGGTTCGCCACCGGCTCCGGCAGCGGGCCGTATCGGTCGGCCAGCTCGTCGCGGACCGCGTCCACCGCCTCGTCCGAGTCCGCCGCCGCCAGCGCGCGGTAGGCCTCCAGCCGCAGCCGCTCGCCGGGGATGTAGTCGTGCGGCAGCAGCGCGTTCACCGGGAGGTCGACCTTGACGTCGGCGACCTCGTCCTGGGGCGCCTCGCCACGGAAGTCCGCGACCGCCTCGCCGACCAGCCGGACGTAGAGGTCGAACCCGACACCGGCGATGTGCCCGGACTGTTCGCCGCCGAGCAGGTTCCCGGCGCCGCGAATCTCCAGGTCCTTCATGGCAACCTGCATGCCGGCCCCGAGTTCCGCATTCGACGCGATCGTCTGCAGTCGGTCCAGCGCGGTCTCGGTCAGCGGCATCTCCGGCGGGTAGAGGAAGTAGGCGTACGCCCGCTCCCGGCCGCGGCCGACCCTCCCGCGAAGCTGGTGCAGCTGGGAGAGGCCGAAGTGGTCGGCCCGCTCGACGATGAGCGTGTTGGCGTTGGGGATGTCCAGGCCCGACTCCACGATCGTGGTGGACACCAGGACGTCGAACTCCTTCTCCCAGAAGCCGATCATCACCCGCTCCAGAGCGTCCTCGTTCATCTGCCCGTGCCCGACGGCGACGCGGGCCTCGGGCACCAGCTCGCGCAGCCGGGCCGCGGCCCGATCGATCGAGTCGACCCGGTTGTGCACGAAGAAGACCTGGCCCTCACGCAGCAGCTCGCGACGGATGGCCGCCGCGACCTGCTTCTCGTCGTAGGTTCCGACGAACGTGAGCACCGGGTGCCGCTCCTCCGGCGGGGTCAGGATCGTCGACATCTCCCGGATCCCGGTCAGCGACATCTCCAGCGTCCGCGGGATCGGCGTCGCCGACATCGACAGCACGTCGACCGAGGTCCGCAGCTGCTTCAGATACTCCTTGTGCTCGACGCCGAACCGCTGCTCCTCATCGACGATCACCAGGCCGAGGTCCTTGAATCGGGTGGTGGGCTGCAACAGCCGGTGGGTGCCGATCACGATGTCGACCGTGCCGTCGAGCAGGCCGGCCAGCGTCGCCTGCGTCTCCCGCGGGCTGTCGAACCGGGACAGCGACCGTACGGTCACCGGGAACTGCGCCATCCGCTCGGAGAACGTGGCGAAGTGCTGCTGGGCCAGCAGCGTGGTCGGCACCAGAACCGCCACCTGCTTGCCCTCCTGCGCCGCCTTGAACGCCGCCCGCACCGCGATCTCGGTCTTGCCGTAGCCGACGTCGCCGCAGACCACCCGATCCATCGGGACGATCTGCTCCATGTCGTGCTTGACCTCGTTGATCGCCTCCAGCTGATCCGGCGTCTCCGTGTACGGGAAGGCGTCCTCGAGCTCGCGCTGCCAGGGCGAGTCCGGGCTGAAG
>DATAHR010000169.1:0-7485 GCA_036263035.1 Gaiellales bacterium
CACGAACAGGTCGAGCTTCTCCTCGAACAGCACGTCGTAGTCGCGCAGGTCGTAGCCGAACAGGGGGAACGACTCCGTGAAGGAGCCGCGGCCGAGGATCACCTCGGCCCGCCCCCGCGCGATGGCATCGAGCGTCGCGAACCGCTGGAACACCCGCACTGGGTCGTCGGAGCTGAGCACGGTTACTCCGGAGCCCAGGCGGATCCGCTCGGTCCGAGACGCGATACCGGCGAGCACCATCTCGGGGCTCGAGATCGAATACTCGGGGCGATGGTGCTCGCCGACCGCGAAGGCATCCACACCCGCGCCATCGGCCATTACAGCCTCCTCGACCACGAGCCTGATCGCCTCCGCGTAGCTGATCGGCTGGCCGTCATCGCCGACGGCGAGATCACCGAACGTGTCCAGCCCGAGGCTCAGTTGTGGCTCGCCATCCGTTGTCGACGGCGCCGGATCGGCAGGATCGCCCGGAGGGAGGTTGGTTGACATGTCAACAATCATACCGCCCGCACGATCCGCTTCTTGTTCACCAGGTTCCTTGGCCTACACCGGGCCGCCGGAGCCCTGACCGGCGGCGCGCCGCACCTCACACGAGCGGCTCCCCGTCGAGGCCCTCGAGAAACGCCAGCACAAGGCGAACACACCCCTCGAGGTCGTCCAGGTGCACGCAGCCGACCGCGGAGTGGATGTACCGAGAAGGAACCGAGACGCAGCCGGCCAGCACGCCATGACCGGAGGTGGCGATCGTCCAGGCGTCCGTGCCGCCGCCGAACAGCACCTCCCGCTGATACGCGAGGCCTGCCCGGTCGGCCGCCTGCTCGAGCCGCTGGGTGAGCCGCCGAGGAACCGGCGCGCCGAGCCAGTCAGCGGCGTCGTAGTACTTGATGGCCGGCCCGGCCCCGAGCCTCACCGGCGAGCGGCGGAACTCCACGCCCGGCGTGTCGCCGCACACCGTGACGTCGAGCGCGAGGGCGATGTCCGGTTGCAGGCGCGTGCCCGCGACCAGGGCACCGCGCAGGCCCACCTCCTCCTGCACGGACGCCGTGGCACAGACGGTCGACCGGATCGGCTGATCCCCCAGACGGCGCATCACCTCCACCATCACCGCGCATCCTGCCCGGTCGTCCACAGCCTTGCCCGTGAAGACCCGTGTCCCGTTCAGGAGCTCACCTGTCCGGCGGAACGTCGCCACCTGCCCGACCCGAACCCCGAGCGCCTCGCTCTCCTCCCGGCTCGCCGTGCCGATGTCGACGAACAGATCCTCGAGCGGGATCGCCTGCTTGCGCTCCTCGGCCTCCACGAGGTGGGCGGGCTTCGCTCCCGTCAGGCCGTGCACCGGGCCGTCTTCGCCGTGGATCGTGAGGTCCTGGTCGATCACCATCCTCGCGTCGTGACCGCCGATCGGCCCGATTCGCAGAAAGCCCTCGTCCTCGATGTGCCGGATGATGAACCCGAGCTCGTCCATGTGCGCGCACAGCATCACGGTGGGCGCACCGTCCGCCCCGCCGCGGGTGAAGTACTGGTTGCCCAGCGGATCGGCGTCGTGGCTGTCATACGCGCCCTCCAGCTGGCCCGCGATCACCGCGGCGACCTCGTCCTCATGCCCGGACACGCCGATCGCGGCGTCGAGCTCCGAAAGCACACCATGCATCCGATCAGCCACGCGGGTCTCCTTCTCGCTGGGTGGATGCGTATTGTGACGCGCCGGCGTGTCCGTGGCTCAGGGAGCAGAGCGCTGCCCCTGCGGTCGTGGATGCTGGGCGCTTCGCGAAGCCGTTTCCTGCCACCGCATTCCCTATGCGGGGTAGCAGCCGAAGCCCGATTCCGGCCTCAAGGTTCGCTCCCGATCGTGATGCCCGCGTCGCCGCGGCCCGGCACACTGCGGGCATGACAAACGTTCCACTGGCGACGACCCTACTCCCTGCGGCGCAACCGCACCGCCTCCCTGGGGCCGCCACGTGGAACCATACGAGGCCGTCGACCCAGGACCCGCCTCGCCCAACCAAAGCGGGCCCAGCTGGATGCCCGGGCACACCGCCCGAGCTTCAAAGCTGGGCCCGCCGCGGCTGCAGTTCATCCCCGAAAGGGTGCTAGGCGAGCCGCGCTCCTCCGGCCGGCGCATTCCCTGCATGGGGGATTGGTAGGTAGCCTCGATCGGCCGAGACCTGTGAATGGAAGGCTCGTTGCAGATGAATCATCTGGGGGAACGTAATGATGGCGGCTGACGCCGTCTTTCCACGGCGGCTGGATTGGCGATGGGGGCCGATCAGCGGCGACTCGGTGGACAAGCGGGCCGCGATGGCGCGGCTGAGCGCGCTGCTGTACCTCTCGGGCGGCGGCCTCGGATTGCTCTCTCTGCTGCTGCCGGGCGACCCGGGGCGCAACGCCGCTGCGATCCTCGCCATCTCCGGAGCGGCCCTGATCACGGCCGTTGTGCCGCTCGTCGGTTTCACGCGGCTGCCGATCCCGGCGTTTCACCTGCTCACGATCGTCGGCTCGTCCCTGATCACCCTCGGCCTGCTGTTCGGTGGGACGAACGCCTACGTCTATGGGCTCATCTACTTCTGGATCGTCATCTACGCGTCCTACTTCTTCTCCACCCTGGCCACCATGCTCTACCTGGCCCTGGTCGGAGCCCAGTACGCGGTCGTGCTGCTCGGGCGGACGTCGCCCGGCCTGTCCTCGGTGACGTGGCTGATCACGATCGGCACACTCGCCGTGGCGGTCGCGCTGATCCGGCTGCTGACCTCGCGCCTGGCCGCCGTGATCCACGACCTGAGCGCCAGCGAGGCCGCGGCGCGTGCCAGCGGCGATCGCCTGCGAGCGCTGATCGAGGCGGCGCCGACGGCCATCGTCGAGTTGGACACCGCCGGTGACGTGCTCATGTGGAATGCGGCCGCGGAGCGGATCTTCGGCTGGCAAGCCGCCGAAGTGCTCGGCCGCAGCTGTCCGATCTCGCCAGTGTCACGCGCTTCCGCGGCGCGCGATGGGGAAGGGCTCCAGGTCGAGACCACCGTCTCGCGTGCGGACGGCGAGCACGTGGTCGTCAACCTCAGCACCGCCGCCGTCACGGACGCTGCGGGCCGACCCACCGGAGTCATGATGATCGCGACCGACATGACAGCGCACCACGAGCTCGAGCAGCAGCTACACCGAGCCCAGAAAATGGAGGCGGTGGGACGTCTCGCCGGCGGTATCGCCCACGACTTCAACAACATCCTGCTGGCCGTCCGCAGCCACGCATGGCTGCTCGCAAACGCCATCGAGTCCGAGGCGGACCCTCGCAACAGCGTCAACGAGATCGAGCGCGCGGTCGACCGTGCCTCGAGCCTGACCCGCCAGCTGCTCACATTCAGCCAGCGGGAGCTCGGCTCGATGGAGCCCGTGAACGTGTGCGCGCTGATCACGAGCATGCAGGGGATGCTGCGCCCTCTGATCGGCGAGGACATCGCGCTGGTCGTTGACGCGGGCTCGGGTGACGCCACCGTGTTCGCCGATGACGGCAAGCTCGAGCAGATGCTCATGAACCTGGCGATCAATGCCTGCGACGCGATGCCCGACGGCGGCAAGCTCACCATCACGGCCCGCACGCGACCTGACTCAGGAGATGTGGAGATCGTGGTGGCCGACACCGGCGTCGGCATCCCGCCGGATCAGCAGCCGCTGATCTTCGAGCCGTTCTTCACCACCAAGCGTCAGTCGGGCGGTACCGGGCTCGGACTGGCAACGGTGTACGGGGTGGTCGACGGACTGGGCGGCCAAATCGACCTGTCCAGCAGCCCGAATCGCGGCACGCGGTTCACCATCCGGCTTCCCGCCGCCGAATCGCGCGCCGCCGGCCAGGAGGAAGCGTCGCTGGCAGAGCGTCCCCTCCGGGGTGCCGAGACGCTGCTGCTGGTGGAGGACGAGAGCGGTGTACGCGAGCCGCTGGCCCGCGCGCTGAAGACCTACGGCTACACGGTCCTGGTCGCTGCCGACGGCGAGGAGGCGCTCAACAGGATCTCGACCCACCATGCTCCCATCGATCTGCTCATCACCGACGTCGTGATGCCCGGATTGAACGGACCCGATCTGGTGCAGCACGTACGGCAGCTGCTCCCAGACATGCGCGTGCTCTATGTCTCGGGCTACGTGGAGCGGTCGCTGAGCCTGCTCGGCGGCTCGCCCGACGTATCAGTCGACGCCTTGGACGCCGGCGCGTCGCAGCGGTCGCTGTTCCTGCAGAAGCCGTTTTCGCCGGACGACCTGGCGACGGCGGTGCGAGCGCTGCTCGACGCGTCAGGGTCAAATGCCATCGCGGATCTCCTGCGGATCCCCCATTCCGGGGACGGTCGTGGCAGGGATCAGGCGAGTCGGATCCCCGGTCCACGGGTCGTGAACGTCGGTCGGCCCGACCGATACCGGAACCAGGCTTCTCACGGAGATCGGGGGTTGTGATGGCGGGATCCGACGGCGACCGGGCACCGACGATGGTGCAATCGATGCAATGGGATGGCGATTACGAGTGCCTCTTCTGCGGATACGGCATCTCGCCGCGGCGCCAGCCGGGCGAGTGCCCGATGTGCCACGAGTCCGCGTGGCGCCCATTCAGCCGGATGGCGCCCCCAGCATCGGCGGACGAGTGGAAGGTGAGGGAACATGTCCTCAACTAGGCGCCGCCGGGAGCTGTGGATGGATGCGGCGGCGCTGCCGGTTCGCGTACTGATCGTCGACGACGACGAGCAGGCCCGCGCCGCAATGGGCAGCCTGCTCGCCACGCGCCGGTACGAGACCGTGTGCGTCGCGGACGCGCCAGCTGCCAGGGACCAGGTCGCGACCGGGCAGTTCCAGGTTGTGCTCTGCGACGTGCGGCTGCCCGGCGAGTCGGGGATGCAGTTGGCGCAGGAGCTGGCGCAGGCGTCGCCGCATCTCGCCGTCATCATGGTCAGCGGAGTGAATGACCTGTGCATCGCCGAGACGGCGCTCGAGATCGGCGCGTACGACTACCTGGTCAAGCCGTTCTCCGCGAACGACGTGCTGATCGCCGTCGCCAACGCCGTGCGGCGGCGCGCGGCACTTCTCGAGGACGAGGCAGCCAGGCGTCAGCTGACCGCTGTGCTCGAGGAGCACCGCGAGGCTTTGGTCGATGCGACGGCGGCGCTCGCCGACGTGCGGGCATCGCTGAACCACTCGCGCCACGCGACGCTCTACAAGCTCGCCCGAGTCGCGGAGATCCGAAACGAGGACATGGGCGACCACATGGAGCGGGTGGGGCTGTACGCGGAACTGATCGCGACTGGGATGGGGCTCGAGGAAACCCGCTGCTCAGCGCTGCGCATGGCCAGCCCGCTTCACGATATCGGGAAGATCGGCCTACCCGACCAGATCCTGCTCAAGCCGGGTCCCCTGGACGACGACGAGCGGCTCATGATGCAGGGGCATACCGAGGTCGGATACGCCCTGCTGATGGACCGTGAGGATGCGCTGCTCGACCTGGCTGCGCGGATCGCCCTCACACACCACGAGCGGGTGGACGGAACCGGCTACCCGAACGGCCTGGCCGGCGAGGAGACTCCGCTCGAGAGCCGCATCGTGGCCGTGGCAGACGCGTTCGACGCGATGACCAGCAACCGGCCATACAGGGCCGCCATGACAGCACGGACAGCGTTCGACCGGATCCGGGAAGGCGCCGGATCGCAGTTCGATCCCACAGTGGTACAAGCAGCGCTCGAGATCTGCGACGGCGGACTGAACGCGATCGCGGGGCACGCCTTCACAGACTTCCGCCCGGCAGCCGAAGGGAAGGCGGCGTGATGGAGGACAATCTCTCGTGCGTGGTGGTGGACGACCACCCGATCCTGCTCCACGCCATGCAGACGGTGCTCGAGGCCAACGGCATCCGCGTGACCGGCACAGCCACCTCGGGGGAAACCGCGGTGGAGCTGATCGCGTCGGACCCGCCCACCGTCGCGCTGGTCGACCTCAGGCTCGAGGGATTCGACGGTATCCGCGTCGTGCGCGCGCTCCGCAGGGCAGAGAGCCCAACGCGCGTGATCCTCTTCACGGGATACGGAAACGGCCAACACCTGCGCGAGGCGCTGAAGGCGGGCGCGTACGGCTTCATCCAGAAGGATGCGCCCGTGACCGAGTTGCTCCGCGCGATCCGGATGGTCTGTGACGACCAGCCGTACATCGACCCGACCCTGAGCAGGGAGCTGGTTACCCACGGCCGCGACGCCAGCCTCACCAGGCGCGAGAGCGACGTGCTCAGCCTGGTCGCGGGCGGCGAGACAACCTGCTCGATCGCGACGCAGCTCGGCCTCACCGAGGACGCGGCGCAGAGCTCGATCCAGGCGGTCATGCGCAAGCTCGGCGCGACCACTCGGTCTCAGGCAGTGGCGATGGCCGTCCGCGACGCGCTGATTCCCTAGATATGCACATCAAGGCGCCCCTCAACGGCTCAGGCATGCTCTCTCGCAGGTTGCGGCCTCTGGTGAGCTTCGAATCCGGTCTGCTCTTCTGGGTTGGCCGGTTGGGAAGCTAGGTGCCGAAGAAACCGACGTTGCCGGCGCTGTCGTCTGAGGGTTCCGGCTCAGGCTGCACGACCATGACCGGAAGGCGGTTTTCCATGCCGCTGAGCTTGAGCAGTCGCAGAAGCGGTGACCCCGAGGCGACGACGACGGTCGCAGAGCCACCAGCCTCGCTACACCGCTCACAGGCCTGCACGATCGCGCGCAGCCCGGATGAGTCCACAAAGCCGACCCCGCTCGCATCGACCCACAGTGACCGGCCCCCACCCCCAAGCGCGTCTTCCGCCGCGAGCATCAATTGATCCGCATGCACCACGTCGAGCTCACCTATGCATCGCAGTGTGACCGTGTCGCCCTCGGTCACGCGGTCGATTTTGAGGAGATTTCCAGCCATCAGGGAGTACCAGCGTCCAGATACCCGGCCCCCACATGGCCTATTCGGCCCGACGACGGCGCTGGCACAACCGAGAACCGCGTCAGGACGGCCAGAGACGCTCGGCGATTTGCCCGACGAGCTCGAGCTTGCGCCACTGAGCATCGGCGTTCGTGTCGTTCCCGACCATGACAGACGCGAACCCGCACTGGGGTGAGATCGCGAGCCGGTCCATGCCTCCGACGATCGCCGCAGCCTGATCCATCTGCCGTATGAGGTCGTCCTCGGACTCCAGGTCGGGCACCTTGGAGTTGATCAGGCCCATCACCATCACCGACCCCTTGCGGAGAAAGCGGATGGGTTCGAACCCGCCGTCGCGTCCCAGATCGTCCCATTCCACGAGGAACGAGTCGTACGGCAGACCTCCGAACACCGCCTCGGCCACCGGCTCGAGCGACCCCTCGCACATCCACGCAGAGCGGTAGTTGCCGCGACAGATGTGCAGGGCCGTGGTGACGTGGCCCGGCAGGCCGTCCAGCACCGCGGCGTCCGCGGCCAGCGCCGCCTCGAGCAGGTCGGCCGGCTCGTGCCCCTGCTCGCGAA
>DATAHR010000170.1:0-27092 GCA_036263035.1 Gaiellales bacterium
CAGGCAGACCGCATCCCCGATCCGCTGCTGGCACCGGGCGAGGAGGAGCTCGACCAGACGCTGCGGCCGCGGCGGCTGGCCGAGTTCGTCGGCCAGGAGGCGGTCAAGGAGCAGCTCTCCATCTTCCTGGAGGCGGCGCGCGCACGGAACGAGCCCTGCGAGCACGTGCTGCTCGCAGGCCCACCGGGGCTGGGGAAGACCTCGCTGGCGGGCATCATCGCGGTCGAGATGAGCTCGGCGCTGCGGGTCATCTCCGGGCCGGCCGTCGATCGCAAGGCGGACATGGCCGCCATCCTCACCGGTCTCGAGCCGAACGACGTGCTGTTCATCGACGAGATCCATCGGCTCAACCGCAGCATCGAGGAGCTGCTCTACCCGGCGATGGAGGACGGCTGCATCGACATCGTCATCGGGCAGGGCCCGGGCGCCCACTCCATCCGCCTCGACCTGGCGCCGTTCACGCTGGTCGGTGCGACCACCCGCACAGGGCTTCTGACCACGCCGCTCCGCGACCGCTTCGGGATCACGCACCGTCTCGACCACTACCGGCCTCCCGAGATCGAGCAGATCGTGCGCCGCTCCGCGCGCATCCTCGGGGTGGCGATCGACGACGGCGGCTGCGAGGAGATCGCCCGCCGGTCGCGCGGGACGCCGCGTGTCGCCAACCGCATCCTGCGTCGCGTCCGCGACTTCGCCCAGGTGCGGCACCAGGGTGAGATCACACACGACATCGCCTCGGAGGCGCTGGAGCTGTTCGAGGTCGACGCGATCGGGCTCGAGCGGATCGACCGCGAGATCCTCCGCCAGGTGGCCGAGACGTTCGGCGGCGGGCCGGTCGGGCTCTCGACCCTGGCCGTTGCGATCGGCGAGGAGCCCGACACGCTCGAGGACGTGTACGAGCCATACCTCCTGCAGCTCGGCCTGTTGCAGCGCACGCCCCGCGGCCGTGTCGTCACCCCGGCAGCGTTCGAGCATCTCGGGCTGCCCGCGCCGGCACGCGACCCGCGCCTGTTCTGACGTGGCGCCGCTCTATCCGGCGATGGAGCCGAGCTCACACGGCCGGCTGGACACCGGCGATGGGCAGGAGGTCTACTGGGAGGAGGCCGGCAACCCGAGCGGCCGGCCGGTGATCGTGCTCCACGGCGGCCCCGGGTCGGGATGCACGCCCTGGCATCGCCGCCTGTTCGACCCCGACGCCTACCGCGTGATCCTCTTCGACCAGCGCGGCTGTGGTCGCAGCCGGCCGCATGCCGGCGATGCGGCGACATCGCTCTGCGCGAACACCACGCAGCTCCTGATCTCCGACATCGAGCTGCTGCGGGACCAGCTCGGCATCGAGCGCTGGCTGGTCTGGGGCGGGTCGTGGGGCAGCGTGCTCGCGCTTGCCTACGCCGAGCAGCATCCACCGCGGGTCTCCGGGATGATCCTGTGGGGCATTGCCAGCGGCCGGCGCAGCGAGGAGGACTGGCTGTTTCGAGGCGGCGTCGCCCGCTTCTTCCCGGAGCAGTGGGATGCGCTGCTCGCCGGCCTGCCGGAGCATCTGCGCGCGGATCCGGTGGCCGGCTACCGGGAGCTTCTCGCCGGCGGGGACGAGGAGGTGCGACGCCGCGCGGCGGCCGCCTGGTGCCTGTGGGAGTCGGCGACGCCGGACTGGCCGCCTCGCCCGGGTCTGGCCGACCGGTTTCGCGACGAGCGCTTCGCGATGGCCTTCGCCAGGCTGGTGACGCACTACGTGCACCACCACCACTTCGTGGAGGACGGCCGCCTGCTTGCGGATATCGAGCGGCTGGCCGGCGTGCCGGCCCTGCTCGTGCAGGCCAGGTTCGATCTCCAGTCGCCGCTCGCGTCGGCATGGGAGCTGCACCGTGCGTGGCCGGGGTCCGAGCTGGTGATCGTCGGCGACGCGGGCCACTCGCCGGCGGCGCCGGCGATGGCTTCAGCCCTGGTCGACGCGTCCGACCGGCTCGCCCGGGCGTGAGGGCTCCGACGAGAAGGTCTCGTGCACCTGGTCTGCGAACGCGCGGATCGCATCCCAGTCGCGGGCGTCCCCGGCCGGCATGTGGCTGAACGGGAACCGCAGCACCGCCGGGTCGATCACGCCCCCGAACACCGCCTCCACATCGGGCGTGACGTCGTCGAACCGTCGGAGCGTCCTGTCGATCTGCGCCCGGGATCCGGCCAGGTCGTGCTCCTCGTTCTTGAGAGGGCCCATCGCGAACACCGCCACCGGCATCGTGGCGAGCGCGGCGTGATGCGTGCGCAGGAACCGGCGGGCATCGCGATGCGGCCGGCCCATGTAGAGGGCGGCGCCGAGGACGACGCCGTCGTAGGCCTCGACGGACGCCACGTCGGCGGCATCCTGCAGGTCGGCGTTCCAGCCGTGCTCGCGGAGGCGGATCGCGACCGCGTCTGCAACCTCGCGGGTGGAGCCGTGCTTCGAGGCATATGCGACGAGTAGTGTGGGTAGCTGGCTCATGATGGCATCGTCGCTCCCAGCCGTGCCCGGCGCATCGCGGCTCTCCCCGTTTGCCGCTGCGGAAAGGCCGCACCGCGTGGCAGACTCTGCGTCGTGAGCGTCCTTCGCCGCCACCGCCAGTGGGCGATGCTGATCGCCGCCGCAGCCGCCCTGCTGATTGCGGCGGGGGCCATCAGCCTGACCATCGTCGAGGACGTGTCGAAGGGGCCGGCGTTCCAGGCTGCTGTGTCGTACCTGCGCGGGGCGGACGACGCCAAGGTGGCCCGCCTGCAGCTGGGCGCGATCATGGGCTTCGGCCTGGGCGTCACCGGACCGGTCTCCGAATCGGGGAACGCCGGCAACGCACGAATCAGCTTCGACGTCCACGGCAGCTGGCGCACCGGCCACGTAACGTTCGACCTCGTCAAGCTCGGGCACTCCTGGGTGGTCTCGAACGGCGTGCTGTCGATCGACGGCGAGCAGTACCGGATGCCATGCGCGCACGTGACCTCGACTACCAGCTGCCTGATGAGCTGATCGCGCAGCGGGCGGCCGAGCCGCGTGACAGCGCGCGGCTGCTCGTATTCGAGCGGGCGTCCGGCGCGGTCCGCCATCGGGTGTTCCGCGACCTTCCGGAGGAGCTCGACCCCTCCGACCTGGTCGTCGTCAACGACACCCGCGTGCTGCCCGTGCGCATCCGGGCGCGCAGGGCGACCGGCGGCGCCGCCGAGGTGCTCCTGCTCGAGCCTGATCCGGCTGGGGGATGGGAGGCGCTGGTGCGGCCCTACCGGCGGCTGCGGATCGGCGAGCGGCTGCAGTCCGGTGGCCTGGCCGTCACGATCGCCGAGAAGCTCGGCGACGGCCGGGCGCGCGTGCAGGTCGACGCTGACGGACGGCTGGAAGAGGTGCTGGAGCGAGCGGGGGAGATGCCGCTGCCCCCATATATCACCGAGCCGCTCTCCGACCCGTCCCGCTACCAGACGGTGTATGCCCGGGAGCCGGGATCGGCGGCGGCCCCGACGGCCGGCCTGCACTTCACCGACGAGCTGTGGGCGCGGCTCCGCGCACAGAATCAGGTCGTGGAGGTGACGCTCGACGTCGGTCTCGATACCTTCCGCCCGCTCACCGCAGACGTGGTCGAGGAGCATCACATCCACTCCGAACGCTACGTGATGCCGGAGGCCACGGCCGCGGCGGTCGATGCTGCCCGCTCGGAGGGACGCCGGATCGTGGCGGTGGGTACGACCACCGTCCGCGTGCTGGAGACGGTGTTCGGGGAGCCGCGCGGCCCGTTGCAGGGCCGTTCGCGCCTGCTGATCACGCCCGGTCACCGGTTCGCCGCCACGGGCGCCATGGTCACGAACTTCCACCTGCCGCGATCGACCCTACTCGCCTTGGTGATGGCGTTCGCGGGCGAGCAGCCCACCCGCGACCTGTACCGTACGGCGGTGCGCGACCGCTACCGGTTCTACAGCTTCGGCGACGCCAGCCTGATCCTGTGAGCATCGGCGACTTCCAGGTGGTCGCCCGCGACGGCGATGCCCGGGCCGGCCTGCTCGAGACCGCGCACGGGGTGGTGGAGACGCCGGTGTTCATGCCGGTCGGCACGAAGGCCGCGGTCAAGGCCGTGCTGCCGTCCGAGCTGCGCGACCTGGGCGCCCAGATCGTGCTCGGAAACACCTACCACCTCCACTTCCGCCCCGGCGCCGACCTGATCGAGGAGCTGGGCGGCCTTCACCGCTTCATGGCCTGGGATCGCCCGATCCTCACCGACTCGGGCGGGTTCCAGGTGTTCTCGCTGCGACACACCGCCGACCGCGTCGACGACGAGGGCGTGACCTTCCAGTCCGTCTACGACGGCTCGCGCCATCGCTTCACGCCGGAGCTGGCGATGGAGGTGCAGCGCCGGCTCGGCTCCGACATCGCGATGGCGTTCGACGAGTGCACGCGCGCCGACGTGACGCCCGAGCAGCTGGCCGAGGCGGTGCGGCGAACCTCGCTCTGGGCGCGTCGCAGTCGCGACGCGCCGCGCGCTGACGGGCAGCTCGTCTTCGGGATCGTGCAGGGTGCGACGGATCTGGTCATGCGCGAGCGCAGTGCGGCCGATATCGTCGCAATGGATTTCGACGGATACGCGATCGGCGGGCTGTCGGTGGGTGAGGAGCGCGCGGCGATGCTGGACACGGTGGCCGCCACGTCGGCGATGCTCCCGGCCGAGCGTCCGCGGTACTTCATGGGCATCGGCGACCCTGACGGCCTGCTCGGCGTGATCGCCCGCGGCGTGGACATGTTCGACTGCGTGCTGCCGACCCGGCTCGGCCGCACCGGCAGCGCGCTGACGCCCGAGGGCCGCATCAACCTGCGAAATGCGCGGTTCGCGTCCGACCCGCGCCCGCTGGTGGAGGGATGCGCCTGCCCGGCCTGCCGCGAGTTCACCCGCGCCTACATCCGGCACCTGATCACCCAGGATGAGATCGCCGGCCTGCGGCTGCTCACCTTGCACAACCTGCACTGGCTGATCGACCTGGTGGCGGGTGCGCGCCGCGCCATCATCGACGGCCGGTTCTCCGAATACACCGCCAATCTGCCTACGGGGACGGCCGGGGGCGTCATCTAGACTCTGCGATGGTGTCCGAGAAGCGGAGGAACCTGCTCATTCTCGGCGTGGTCGTCGTCCTGGTCGCAGGCTGCGCCGCGCTCATCGCCACGCGGTCCTTCCGGCTCGGCCTCGACCTGCGCGGCGGGCTCGAGGTCGTGCTCGACGCACGCCCGCTGCCAGGGCAGCAGGTGACCCAGTCCGACCTCGACGCGTCGCGGTCGATCCTCGCCAAGCGCATCGACCCGAACGGCACGCTCAACCCGGAGATCCGCTCTTCCATGAACCCCGCCCAGGTCACGATCGAGGTGCCGGGGATCAAGGATCCCGCGGCCGCGGCGGCCCTGCTCGTCTCGAGCGGCCAGCTGCAGAGCTTTGACCTGAACCGGTACCTGGACGACGTCTCGAAGGGCAGCCAGCAGTACACGGCGGTGCCGTCATCCTCGCTGTACGACCTGCTGACGAAGCTGAAGCCCCGGGTGAAGGCCGACACCGCGTCGGGCAAGGGCGTGGGGTCGTGGGCGCTGTTCGACGCCCGGCACCGCCAGCTCGGCAAGGTCGAGCCGCAGAAGGACCAGGTGCTCGAGGACTACAACCCGCAGAACCCGGTTGCGCCGTTGGACTCCCAGTGGCTGGCGATCCCGCAGAACACCGAGGTGGTCTCCTGCGCCGGCTCGGTCGGCTGTCCGGGGACGCAGTCCCGGACCGGCACGTACTACTACCTGTTCGACCTGAAGCAGAACGAGCAGGGCAACCCCAACGTCATCACCGGCGACCAGGTCTCCGCGAAGTCGGACACGGACCCGCAAAGCGGCCAGCCGATCGTCACGCTCACCTACAAGAACGGGGGCGGTGACGAGTTCACCAACATCTCGGCGCGGCTCGCGCAGGAGGCGATCGCCGCCGGCTACGGCGACGGCAAGAACAACCCGCCGATCGGCCTGCCCAACGCGATCGTGGTGGACGGCCGTCTTGTGGCGGCGCCGGTGGTCGACCCCGACGAGAACCCGAATGGCATCGACGCCCGTCTGAACGGGAGCAGCGTGATCAGCGGGCTGACCAAGTCCGACGCCGACCGGATCGCGCTCGAGGTGCAGTCGGGCTCGCTGCCGATCAAGTTCACGGCCACATCGTTCAACAACGTCTCCGCAACGCTCGGCAAGGACTCGCTGCGAAACGGCCTGATCGCGGGCGCGGCCGGCCTGCTCTTCGTGATGATCTTCCTGATCGCGTTCTACGGCTTCCTGGGCGTGATCGCGGACATCGCGCTGATCATCTACGGGATCCTGCTGGCGGGCGTCGTGCTGGCCTGGCCGGTGACCATGACGCTCCCCGGCATCGCCGGCACGATCCTCACGATCGGCGTCGCCGCGGACGCGAACATCGTCATCTTCGAACGCATCAAGGAGGAGGTGCGCGCCGGGAAGACGATACGCACGGCGATCAACACCGGCTACGCGCGCGGCTTCAGGACGATCATCGACGCGAACGTCGTCACCCTGATCACCGCCGCCATCCTGATCCTGGTCGCGACGTCGAGCGTGAAGGGCTTCGCCATCATGCTCTTCATTGGCGTCTGCGCGTCGATCTTCACGGCGGTCGTGTTCACCCGGGCGATGCTCGGCCTGCTGGCCGGGTTGAGCTTCATGTCCAGCCCGCGGGTGCTCGGCCACCTCGGCTCCGGCGACCGCTGGAAGCGGTTCGACTTCATCGGCCGCACGAAGCTGTGGTTCGCGATCTCCGGCGTGTTCCTGCTGATCGGCGCCATCAGCCTGGCGACGCAGGGCCTGAACCGGGGCATCGACTTCACCGGCGGCAGCCAGTTCAACTTCAAGACGCCCACGGCGGTCAGCACCGGAAACGTCGCCTCGACGTTCTCGAAGGCCGGCGTCGGCGACGCGGTGGTGCAGGGCGTCGGCACCGCCCAGGGCGGCAACTACACGCAGTTCCAGGTCAAGTCGCACGCCCTACCGGGTGACGAGCAGAACAAGCTGCTGACCGCGCTGGCCGGCAAGTACGGCATCCAGACGAACTCGATCAACACCAAGAACGTGTCGTCGTCCTTCGGGCAGTCGGTGCTCGACCAGGCCTACCTGGCGATCGCGTTCTCGCTCCTGATCATCTTCATCTACGTCTCGTTCCGGTTCGAGTGGCGGTACTCCGTCCCGGTCATGGTCGCGCTCGCGCACGACCTCCTGATCACGCTCGGGATCTACTCGCTCTCGCAGCGGCAGGTCACCGCCGACACCGTCGCCGCCGTGCTGACGGTGCTCGGCTACTCGCTCTACGACACGGTGATCGTGTTCGACAGGGTGCGCGAGAACATCCCCATCCTGAGACGTTCCTCCGCGAACGAGGTCGTCAACATCTCGCTCGCCGAGACGATCACCCGATCGCTCAACACCTCGATCGTGACGCTGATCCCGGTCGTGCTGCTGTTCATCTTCGGGTCGGGCTCGCTCAAGGACTTCGCCTTCGCGCTGATCGTCGGCATCGCGTCCGGCGCCTACTCGTCGATCTTCATCGCGTCCCCGCTGCTCGCCATCCTGCTCAGCCGCGATTCGCACTTCCGCGGGCGCGCGTCGGAGGCACGCAAGGCAGAGCCGGCGGTGCGCAGCACCGTGGCGGTCACGCCGGAGCCGGTCGCCGCCGGCGACGCCCCGGCACCGGAGCCCCAGGGTCGTCGCCGCCGGGCCCGGCCGCACGGCCGCCCCAGATGATTGATTCCACGACCCGGCGCATCTGACCGTCACGCTGCCCGTAGATAACGGGTGCACGGTGGCTGCGGCCGCACGGCGCCGTGGAATCAATCATCTTGTGAGCGTCCGAAAACGGCCTGGTTCTGCGGAACGCCGGCCATCCCTCCCCCGATCGGGGGTGCGACCGTGCCCTCGTCGGGTCGATACCAACGCTGACATGCGGCCGCGTTCGGACAGCTCGCAGCGCCGGTTCGACGATCTCATTGCGGTGATCGAGTCGACCCGTGCCCTCTCGTCGAGCGCCGACATCCCCGAGGCGATGTCGCTGTTCGCCCGCGAGCTGACCCTGCTGTTCGAAGCGAGCGCGTGTCTGATCTCGTCGTATGACGCCGAGTCAGAGGCGGTGACCGACTGGGCCGCGCACGTGATCCCGCCCGCGCAGCTGAACGAGGTGGCCGAGGAGTACTCGCTGTCGGACTTCCCGACGACCCAGCGGGTGCTGACCGAGCTCGTGTCGGCCGCCACCACGGTCGGCGACGGCGGGGATCCGAGCGAGCACGCGTTCCTCGAGGAGATGGGCTTCCAGGCCAGTCTGATGACGCCGCTGGTGATGAACGGCAAGGTGGTCGGCCTGATCGAGCTGCTGGACACGCGGCGGCGCACGTTCACCGAGGATGACATCGAGTTCTGCCGCCTGATCTGCGATCACGCCGGGATCGTCCTTGGCACCGCCACGATGGCCGAGCGGCTCGAGGAGCAGCACCTGGCGACGGTGGCCGCGCTGGCGGCGGCGCTCGAGGCGAAGGACGCCTACACGGGCAACCACGCCCAGACGATCGCGGAGTTCGCGGTCGCGGTGGGCGAGGAGCTCGGGCTCGGCGGACGGGAGCTGCGGGCGACGCGGATGGGCGCGCTGCTGCACGACGTCGGCAAGATCGGGATCCCCGAGTCGATTCTGAACAAGCCGGGGCCGCTGACCGACGACGAGTTCACCGTCATGAAGCGGCACACCGTGATCGGCGCGGACATTATCGCCGGCATCCCGGGGATGGAGGAGGTCGTGTCGCTGGTTCGCTCGTCGCACGAGCGGTGGGACGGCCGCGGCTACCCGGATGGCCTGCAGGGCAACGAGGTGCCGCGCGGCGCGTACGTTATCGCCGTGTGCGATGCCTTCCATGCCATGGTCGAGGACCGCGTCTACCGCAAGGCGATGTCGTACGAGGGCGCGATCGCGGAGCTGCGGCGCTGCTCGGGAACCCAGTTCATGCCGGCAGCCGTCGAGGCGCTGGTTGCGGTGGTCGAGCGCGGCGGGCGCCGCGTCCGCTACAGCCAGGCCGCGTAGATCCCGCTACACGCCGTGGTTGTCGAGCGTGTGCTGGCGCTGGCCTGCCTCTGACGGCGTGTGGTTGCCGTCGATATGGCGCTCATCGCCGCTCTCGTCCAGCGGGATCCGGTTGCCCGGAGGCGTCAGCCGGCGGCCGAAGTCACGTGCGCGGACAGCAAGGGCGTGGAGCAAGCCGCGTACCATCGGTCGAGGATACAGCGGCGGCTGGTCGGGGCGGGGGCGGCCAACGCGGCTTATCGTGGCCAGGGCGGCCAATTGGCATTCAGTCGAACTGCCAATTGGTTCTGTGACGGCCTCGTGACCCGCGCCCATCTCGAAACCAACCCGCCGCCCCCGCCGCCGCAGCCTCACGCCTGCGTGCCCGCCACCCCGGAAAGCACGTCCTCGCACGCGCACAGCTCGCCGCCGCGTGCCACAACCCAGTCCAGGATCCGCTCGTAACACCGGTCCCATCCGCGCGCGTAGGGGCCGGCGAACCGGTCGTTATGCCAGAGGATCGCGACGGTGCCGCCCACCTCGGCAACGTGCTCGAGCACCGCGACCGATCGCAGGTAGCCCGCCTCAGGATCGAGCCCCAGATAGCGGTCGTCCGAGAGCGTCGCATCCATCACCGCCAGCGGCAGCTCGACCAGGTCGAACGGCCGGTCATGCTCGAGGTCATACGGCCGGTACGGGAACGAGAACCCGGTTCGCAGGCCCGGCCGGTCGGCGTAGCCATGGCTGCTGTCCAGCGCGAACCCCAGCCGCTCGAGCTCCGCGAACGCGCGGTGCGGATCGTGGCGAAGGAAGTGAAACCGCACGCTTCCCACGGGCGCGCCCACCAGCCCCTGCAACAGGTCGCGCTCGGCGGCCAGCCGGTCGGGGTGATCGCTTGTCGTGTAGCTCGGGTGCAGGCCGATCTCGTCGCCCTGCGATGCGACCAGATCCACCACGCGGGCCCGCACCGCCGCGTAGGCCTTCCCGTCGCCGTCCAGCGGATGATGGTGCCCCGCCATCAGGAAGTGGGTCGAGCGGCCGCCACGCGCCGCCTCCAGCTCGTGGATCCGCTCGAATGCCCAGTTCGGATCCCGCCGCGTGACCACGTTCAGGGGCAGCATCGCCAGCCCCCGGGCCTCCGCGGCCACATCGGTGCGCCGCCGTCCGCGCGCTGCCGCCTTCATCCGTGCCCCGGCCGCCATCACCGACCGCCTGCTCGTCCATCGCCGCGGCGTGTCGATGTCGTGCGTGAGGACGACCCGGAACCGCGCCGCCGGTGACAGGCCGGTCGCCTGCTGGAACCGGCCGAGCAGCGCGTCGACGGCAGGCCGCTCGGGATCGGCCAGGGCGTACTCCGCCCGGAACCGCCCGTGCTTGTCACGTGGCGAGCCTGCCCGCTCCTCCCATCGCGAGAGGTGCCAGAAAGCGCTGGCCACGACGTCCTCGACGCCGTCGCCGAAGTCCAGCAGGCCGTCCTCGATCAGTCTGGGTGGAGCTGTATCTCCGCGATCGAAGTACTCCCATGCGGCTTCCGACACGGGCAGCTGGGTGGATGGGTACGCGACGTCAGGCCCGGGCGCACACGCCGACCGCAGGCTCTCGAGCGCCCAGGAGGCCTTGGCGTTCACCAGCCGCACCACGCCGCGAGGATCACTCGGGTGCCTGCCAGTTGAAGGCTCGGCCGGTCCGCTGTTCCAGCGCCCGGTTGGGCTCGGCGAAGTAGCCCCGTAGCTCGGCCCGGGTCTCGGGACGCATGGCGTCGTAGCTGACCCGGTTCCGCGCGCGAAACGTGCGCCGGTCGGCGTCGGGATCGAGGCCGAGGAAGGTGACGAGCTGGTCGTACACGATGCGCGGATCTTCGAACATGTCCTCGCTCCGCAGAACGAGCAGCTGCTCGCGCGGGAACTCCGCCCACCATCGCTCCAGCTGGTCGATGTAGCGGCCGCGCGACCGGTAGGAGAAGAAGCGGTGTGCGACGCCGCGGTAGGACGGATCGGCGATCAGCCGCTCGTGCTCGCCGGCCAGCCGGTCCGGCTCCGCGGCGAGCGCTTCCTCGAAGGACAGCGGCTCGCGACCTTCGCGTACCGAGAGCTGATAGTGCGAGTAGGCGCGATCGACCGGGTCGCGGAGGATGGCAATCAGTCGCACGTCGGGGAGGAGAGCACGCACCCGCGCGGGCACGGCGGGATGCGCGAGGTAGTACGTCGTCGCTTCGCCCGTCACGGCCCGCCGACCCTGCCGGCGCTCGCGTGCCCGCATCTGGAGCTGCAGCGGAAACAGCCGCCGGTAGAACTCCTCGCCGCGAAGGTGGTTGTTGTCGAAGAAGTGCGGCTCCTTGTGGCTGGCCGGCGCGACGTCGGGATGGCCGCAGAGCATGTCGTACAGCGACGTCGAGCCGCAGCGCTGACCGCCCAGCACGAGGAAATCCGGCAGCACGCGCCAGCGCCGGGTGGCGGAGCGCCACCGCATGCGGGCCGCCCAGCGACGCCGCTCGGCCCACGTCCATTCGCTCGACCCGGTCTTCGGATTGCCCATTCGCGCTGGCATTCTGCCCGATACGGCGTGCGTCCCACGACAGACCGCTCGGGTAGCATCCCGTGGTCGTGACCGATCACCATTTCGTCTTCGTCTGCGGGCTCCAGCGCAGCGGCACGACCATGCTCTACCGGTATCTCGGAGAGCACCCGGCGATCAGCGCGCTCGAGGGCACGGCCCGCGCGACCAACGAGGGTCAGCACAACCAGAGCGTCTACCCGGCCGACGAGTACCACAGCAAGGGCGGGCAGTTCGCGTTCCGGAAGGACGCGCGGCTGACCGAGGCCTCGCCGCTCTTAACCGAGGCAAACCGGGAGAAGCTGTTCGCCGAGTGGTCGCGCTACTGGGACACCTCGGCGGAGATCCTGCTCGAGAAGTCGCCGCCGAATGTGATCCGCACACGCTTCCTGCAGGCGATGTTCCCGAACTCGTCGTTCATCGCCATCGTCCGCCATCCCATCCCCGTCACGCTCGCCACCAGCCGGTGGGGCAAGGTGAAGCCGCACACGCTGATGCGCCACTGGATGAAGGCGCACGGGTACCTGGTGGAAGACGCGCCGCACCTGCGCCGTCTCCACGTCATGCGCTACGAGGATCTGGTCGCAGATCCCGATGCGGAGATGGGACGGGCCTTCTCGTTCCTCGGCCTGAGCGACCATGCGGCCGGCCGTGAGCGGGCCGAGGGCCTGAACGCCGACAACTTCGAGAAGGACCGCACGCTTCGCACCGG
Organism: Gaiellales bacterium; assembly: GCA_036263035.1. Taxonomy (GTDB): domain Bacteria; phylum Actinomycetota; class Thermoleophilia; order Gaiellales; family JAICJC01; genus JAICYJ01. Next base: position 12,337 of record DATAHR010000170.1, read on the forward strand.
CGTCAACGACAAGTACTTCCAGCTGTGGCGGGATCGCCGCCGCGACCCCGTGCGGCACCTCTACTACGACGCCATCGACCTGGCCTTCGAGCGGCCCGCGTCGCGGTACGGCTACAGCATGCGCCACCCCGAGCGGCTGTCGCGGGCAACGGCGCCGCTGCCCGGCCTGGCAGACGCCGGATCGGTTCGCGGCATGGCCGCCCGCCCCGTGGCGGACAGCCGGCAGTCCTGATGTCGGAGGGGCGCGTCCGCTCGCTTGCCGAGCAGTCGGTGATCTACGGGCTCGGCGGCTTCCTGACCCGGGCGTCGGGCCTGGTGCTGATCCCGGTGTATGTGAGGTACGCGGGCACGAGCGCCTATGGCGTCGTCGAGCTGATGCTGTCGGCGATCGTTCTGGCCTCGATCCTCCTGCGGTTCGGCATCGCCACCACGATGTCACGGTTCACGCTGGGTGAGGGCAAGAGCCGGGTGGACTGGGCGCCCGTCATCCACACCATCTTCACCTTCGTGCTGGCCGCCTCCACGCTCGGTGTGATCGTGGGGCTGATCTTCCACTCGTTCCTGTCGAGGGCGCTGCAGGTGTCGGATGGGATCGTGGTTGCCGGGCTGTTCGGGCTGTGGGTCAGCATGAACTACGACGTCCTGGCGCGCATCTACCGGATCGAGCGCCGAGCAAAGGCATGGGTGCAGTTCAGCCTCCTGAACGTCGTGCTGACCATCGCCCTGACGCTGTTTCTCGTTGTCGGCCTGGACGAGGGTGCCATGGGCCTGCTCGTGGGGAACTTCGGCGGCACGCTGATCGTGTACGTGGTCCTCGTTGCCCTGCGCCACGAGACGATCGGCGTACGTCGGTTTCACACCTCGACGCTGAAGGAACTGCTCGTGTTCTCACTGCCGCTGATGCCGGCGAATCTCGCGCTCTGGGCGCTCAACCTCGCCGACCGGATCCAGGTGCAGCGCCTGGCCGGTCACACAGAGCTGGGCGCGTACTCGGTCGCGGCGCGAGTGGCGGTGCCGGTGCTCGTCGTCATGGGTGCCTTCCAGAACGCCTGGTCGCCGTTCGCGCACGAGCTGCGCGGTCAGCACGGAGACGAGCGGGCCAAGCGGACGTACGCGGCCGTGCTCAGCTACTGGGCGGTGGTGATGGGCTGGGCGCTGGTCGGGATCACGATGCTGGCGCCGCCCTACATCGCCTACGCATTGCCGGGCAAGGCCCACGGCGCCGAGCCGGTGGTCGCGCTGCTCGGTGCCGGCATCGTGCTGTACGGCGGCTACCTCGTCGTGAACATCGGCGTGACCATCAGCAAGCGCACACGCATGACCCCGCTGATCGCGAGTGTTGCCGCAGCGATCAACCTCGGCCTCAACTTCTGGGCGATCCCGGCCTGGGGCATCGTCGGCGCAGGGGTCACGACCGTGATCGGGTACGCCGCCCTGCTGCTGATGGGCTGGGCGAACGCGCAGCGGAGCTATCCGGTGCCGTACGACTGGTGGCGGGTGGGCAAGGTCGCTGCCGTGGTGGCCGCCTTCCTGGCCGTGTCCGAGTGGGTGATCCCGGCCAAGGGGGTCGGCATCGTCGCACTGCGCATCCTGCTCGCGTGCGTCTTCCCGCTGGTGCTGCTGGCGGTCGGCGGCCTGACGCGGGGCGAGGTTCGTCGAGGAGTGCGGATGGTGAGCAACCGGCTGCCACGGCAGCTGCGTGTGAGGATGGCGCGGTGAGCGGGCGGCCGCTGAGGATCCTCGGCGTCGCCGACGGCCGCTCGATCCACACCCTGCGCTGGGCGAGGCGGCTGGTCGACCGCGGCCACGACGTCCACATCGTGTCCAACCGCGTCGGCGCGGACCCGCGGGAGACGGCCGGCATCGCCATCCACGACCTGCTCCGCCTCGAGCCGGCCATGCGGATACCGCGGCTTCGGCGGTACCGGTTCGGGCCCGCGATCCGCGAGTTGGCGCACCGGCTCGAGGTCGACATCGTGCACGGCCACGGCATCACGCCCTACGCCTACTGGGCGGCTCTTGCGGGCGTGCACCCCTTCGTGGTCAGCCCCTGGGGCAGGGACGTGCTGGTGGACGTGCTGAAGGAGCCCGGCCGCAGCCGGGCGCTGCGCACCTGGCAGGAATCCGACTATCTGATGGTCAACTCCGAGGCCATCCTCGAGGCCGCGGTCGCCGCCGGCGCCGATCCCAGCCGCGTGGCGCGCATCATCTGGCACACTCAGCTCGCCGGGTTCGGGCCGGAGCAGGCGGATCCGGCGGGGCTGCGGGCGGAGCTGGGGTGGCCCGAGGATGCGCTGATCGTGCTGTCGCTGCGCAATTTCCAGGCGCGGACGAACATCGACGTGCTGGTGCGAGCGTTTGCACGCGTGGCACCGGCTCATCCACGTGCCCGGCTGCTGCTGGCTGCGCGCGGCGGCGAGGCGCGGGCGGAGGTAGAGGCGGTGGTGGCCGCCTCGGGCGTCGCCGACCGCATCCGCATCCATCGGGTCGACCCGTATGGGCTGCCCCGGCTGGCGGCCTCCGGCGACATCGTCGTCACGATCGCCGACACCGACTCGTCGCCGTCGTCGCTGCTCGAGGCGATGGCGAGCGGCAACGCGATGGTCGGCGGGTGGTGCGCGTCGATCGACGAGTGGCTCGCGCCGGGGGAGGGGGCCGAGATGGTGCAGCCGCGCGATGAGGACGCGCTTGTGGCGGCGCTCGACCGCCTGCTGTCGGATCCCGACCTTCGCGCCCGCTACGCGGAGCGCAACGTCGAGATCGTGCGGTCGCGGGTCTCGGAGTCGGCGCCGGCGATGGAGGAGCTCTACCGCAGCCTGGTCGACGCGTATGAAAGGTCCCCGGGCCGGGCATCGTAGACTGCAGGTGATGACAACGACTCCCAAGCGGCTGATGATCATCGGCCTTGATTGTGCTGCGCCCGAAATCCTGTTCGACGACATGAAGGGCGAGCTGCCCGTCCTCAATCGGCTGATGGAGCGCGGGGTGTACGGGCCGCTCGAGTCCTGCGACCCGCCCATCACCGTGCCCGCGTGGACGTGCATGATGAGCTCGAAGGATCCCGGCACCCTCGGGTTCTACGGGTTCCGGAACCGCAAGGATCACTCCTACGACGGCCTCACCTTCGCCACCGCGGAGAAGGTGAAGGAGGACAGGGTGTGGGACATCCTGTCGCGCGCCGGCAAGCACGTCGTCGTCCTCGGTGTGCCGCAGACCTTCCCGCCCAGCCGCGTCAACGGCGAGATGATCGGCTGCTTCCTGTCGCCCTCGACGGAGTCGCGCTACACGTTTCCCGAGGAGCTGCGCGACGAGATCAAGCAGGTGGTCGGCGAGTACATGGTTGACGTGCCCAACTTCCGCACCGACCAGAAGGACCGCATCCTGCGCGACATCAACGAGATGACGCGGCGGCGGTTCCAGCTGGCGCGCCACCTGCGCGACTCGCGGCCGTGGGACTTCTTCATGATGGTCGAGATGGGCCCCGACCGGCTCCATCACGGCTTCTGGCGCTACTACGACCCGAAACACCCCAACTACGTTCCCGGGACCGACTACGAGCGGGCGTTCCGGGACTACTACCGCTACCTCGACTCGGAGATCGGCTCGCTGATCGAGACGCTGGATGACGAGACCGCTCTGATGGTGGTCTCCGACCACGGGGCGCAGTCGATGTACGGCGGCATCCAGGTGAACGAGTGGCTGATCCGCGAGGGCTACCTGACGCTGAAGGATCCGGGCGCGAGCGGGCCGGTGAAGCCCGACATGATCGACTGGGCCCGGACCCGGGTGTGGGGCGACGGCGGGTACTACTCGCGCATCTTCCTGAACGTGCGCGGCCGTGAGCCCGAGGGCATCGTCGAGCCGGAGGCGGTGGAGGCGTTGCGCGACGAGCTGATCGCCAAGCTGGAAGCGCTCGGCGACGAGAACGGCGACCCGATCGGCACGCGGGTGTTCCGGCCGGAAGGGCTGTACCACGCGGTGAACGGGGTGCCGCCGGATCTCATCTGCTACTTCGGCAACCTCACCTGGCGGTCGATCGGCTCCGTCGGCGACGGGCGCGTCCATGTGCGGGAGAACGACACGGGGCCCGACGACGCGAACCACGCCAAGTTCGGGATCTACATCTTCGACGGGCCGGGCATGCCGCAGTCGCCGCCGCACGGGGCACGGCTGTTCGATATCGCACCGACGGTGCTGGCGGCGCTGGGCCAGCCTGTGCCGGAGGACATGCAGGGACGCAGCCTGGTCTGAGGGCGGCTACCTGCGGGTCGCCCAGCGCACCGCCCGTTTCACCGCGACCTCGGTGCTGAGCCCCCGAGACGACGCCCACCGCACACGGGAACACGGTACGGGGTGCCCCCCATAGGCGCGGAAGAACCGCTCCACCGAGCGCAGGCTGGAGCCCTCAAAGTCGAATCCGGTGCCGCGCTTCGACGCCAGCTCGATCGCCGCCCACATCGTCGCCGACATCGCTCCGCTGTTTCGCAGCGCGGCGTCGCTACCCCCGACCAGGTAGTAGGTGTACCGCGCGTCGTGAACGAGATAGGCGCCGGCGTGCACGCGCCCGTCCTCGTCGCGGGCGATCAGGATCGACCGCGCGTCGCGACCTGCGGCGGCCGCGTCGATCCTCCCGAGCGTCGCCCGAGATGCGGCGGCGTCGGAGATTGCCTGCTGGGCGGCCGTTCGCGCATGCACGGCCAGAAGCTCGTCGAGGCTGCCGGTCGAGACCGTGACCCCCCGCTTGGCCGCTTTGCGCACCTCCCGTCGGATGTTCTCGCGGGCGCCGGCGAACACCGCCTCAAGGTCTGCGAGGTCCTCCAACCGCCAGGTGTAACTGGTGGTCTGCGTGAAGCCGTTCCACCGAAGCGGTGTCCAGTAATCGAACGTGGGATGGCAGCGGGCGTCCACGGCGGCGGGCCGGCCGATCTCGGCGAGGAGCGCCTCGAGCAGGCGCAGCTGCTCGGCCCAGTGGCGAACCGGCGGTTCCGGCAGGCGCATCAACGGGCCGAGGAACGGCGTGAGACGAGCACCCTCGTGCACGTCTCCCCAGCGTGTGGGCCGAACGACGGTCGGCCACGCTGCCACCGTACGACCCTGCTCTGTGATCGCATGCGGCCTCCAGCGGCCCGGCGCCACGGCGTCCAGCCACCACGACGAGGCGAACACCGATCCGACCTCGTCCACCAGCTCGTCATACCCGTTCATGGCCGCTCCGCCGCGGCCACCAGACTGCGGTACAGCTCCGGATCGATCCGCACGCCGCTTGTCGCGGTGAACGCCGGCGGGGGATCACCGACCCGTCGCAGCTCCAGTCCCCGGCCTGCGCAGAACTCGGCGATCGTCCGGAGCATCGCCTCGGGGTCTCGGCAGAGATCCTCGTAGCTGAGATCGAGGAAGCGGCCGGCGCCCGCCTCGGCGCGCTCGGCGTCGATCGCCGAATAGACGCCGCGCACCTGCTCGACCACCTGCTGCTCCGGTGGCAGCCCGCGTATCCGCTCCACTCCCGGCGGCTCCGCCGACCACCAGTCGGCGTAGGACCCGCGAATCTGCATGCGAGCCGCAAGCAGCGACTGGGCGTTCTCGACCAGATCGCGGTGGAGGACGAGGAAAAGTGCGTCGGGCAGGGCTGCCGCGATCGGGCCCACGCGCAGCGAGCAGATCAGGTTCTTGAACACGACCGGCCGCCCGGCGGCCTGCTCAAGTCGGCTCACCGATGCCTGCAGCCGGTGCATGGCAGCCGTACTCTCGGCACCCCGGGGTACGTGCTGCGGCGACCGGCGGAAGAACCGGTACCAGAACTCTCCACATTCGGCTGGGGCCAGCAGGCCGGCCGTCGTGCCGTACCTCGAGCTGTACTCGACCCCGGTGCGACGGCCGCGGACGAGCCGTTCGGCCAGGGCCGGCGACCCGTACATGCGGCAGTGCAGGTTGGTCAGGTACGACACGTCGAAGCTCGCGGCCATCACCTGGTAGAGCAGCGTGGACCCGCAGCGGGGCGCGCCGAGGATGAGCACGGGCGCCGAACCGCAATCGGAGGTGGGAGCCACGGGCCGCGAGTCGATTGCCGCGAGCCCACGGTTGAGTGCGCGCCGGCCACGCGCAACGGCGATCCGCGGCACACGCTGCAGCGTGGAGGCGCTCCGTCCGTGGGTCATCAGCGGTGACACAGACGAGGCCGGCACCAGCGACTCGAACGGTTCCGAGGGGCGGGCGCACACTCGCCAAAGCTCTGCCGGGGCACGCTGGTGCAGGTACGCATCGTGCGATTCTAGATGCGCGCCCCCTCGGCCGACGCCTGTCCGGGTACGGGGTGAGACGGCATGCCCGCGGGGCAGATGTCACGGTACGATTTCCAGCATGACAACCGGACCGGGCGTCGCTGTCTGATGGATCTTCGATCCGTTCAGGGCCCGCTGAAGCAGGGCTACCGCGACGATCCTGGCAGCGGGCTGATCACGCTGCGCGCAACCGGGGCTGCGGGAGACTCGCCTGTATCGTGCTCCGTCGACCTGGGACGGGCGATCCAGGAGGCACAGGCGCATGCCGGCGTCGGTGGCGAGGGGACGGGCGCCTGCTCGGGCGACCTCCTGCTGGGTGCCCTGGCGGCCTGCGCGCAGATCACGTGCCAAATGGTGGCGGCGTCGATGGGCCTCGAGGTGCGGCGTATCGCGGTGACGGCGGAGGGAGATCTGGACCTGCGCGGGACGCTTGGGATCGACCGTGAGGCGCCGGTCGGGTTCACGTCGATCCGGCTTCGGTTCGACCTCGACGCCCCCGCAGCGACGGACGAGGAGCTGGCCTCGCTGGCGCGGAAGACCGAGCGGTACTGTGTGGTGATGCAGACGCTCGCGGCGCCGCCGCAGGTGACGACCGAGTGGGGCGGGGAGTGAAGACGAACTTCGAGCAAGCCTTCGAGGCGGCCGGGCGGGAGGACGTCTTCCGCGCATGGGTGCAGCTGAACACGGCGATCAAGGGGCACATGGATCTGCGCCGGTACGAGCTGGCGACCATCGCAGCAGCCCAGCGTCTACGGTCGACCTATTGCTCGTGCGCGCACGGGAAGGTGCTGCGCGACACGTTCGACGCTCCGGTGCGGGAGATCGTGGTCGACCGCAGGTCGGCCGGGCTGGACGAGGTCGACCTGGCCGTGATGGATCTCGCGGAGCGCGTCGTCGACGACGCCGCGTCGATCGTGGACGCCGACCGCGAGCCGCTGCGGCGCCTGGGCCTGAGCGAGGCGGAGATCATGGACGTCGTGCTCGCCGCGTCTGCGCGCTGCTTCTTCTCGAAGGCACTCGACGGCGCAGGTGTCCTGGCCGACGCGCACTACCGCGAGCTTCCGGACGAGCTGCTGGACGTGCTCGTGGTCGGCAGGCCGATCGCCGAGGCCTGATGCGCCGCCGATTGACCGCTGATTGACGCCGCCGAAAGCGGCCGCCTCGCGATTGCTAGGGTGGAGGCAGAAGGGGAGTACTCCCACGCAGCATCGTCGTCAGGACGGTCTTGGCAGGCCCGGCGGTGCGGGTCCGGCGACGGACGGAGGAGACCTTCGGTCACCGAAAGGATGCTCCCGTGCTGCTGACCCACGATGCTGTTCGCCACATCGACGCGCTGGCGGATGCGCTCGGCGTGCTCTCGATCTTCGTGGGAAGTCGCCGGTCACGCGATGCGACCATCCTCGGGCAGGCCGTCCCCCTGGGACGGCGGCTGGACCGCCTGACCGACCTGGACGACGACCCATCGCCGCGTGAGCGCCGCGCCGCGGTTCGCAGCTGCCTGCGCAGGCTGCGGCCTCGCATGACCGATCTGGTCACTCGCTCCGGCGGCCGGGGCGGGGCGCTGTTCGCGGGGCTGTCCAGCGGCGACGTGCTCGAGGTCGTGACCGGCATGCCGCTGCCGATCGCGGCTCGCCTCGAACCGACCGGGTACGTGCGCCCGCTGGTCGCGGCTCTCGACGAGGGCGAGCCCGCCGGCGTGCTCCTCGCCCACCGCCACCGCGTTCGCCTCCTCGACTGGAGGATGGGAGTCCTGGTACCCGTCTCCGACGGTGGCTTCGCGGCGCGTGCCGCCGCGGCGAGCCATGCTGCGGAGGCGGCGCGCGAGCACGGCTGGCGCCGGCTGGTGGTCGACGGGGATCCGTTGCTCGCCGGCAGCCTGCTCGCCGGCGAGGCGGAGCTGAGGAGCTGCAGCATCGCCGTCGCAACCCGCTCGCTCGGCCGGCTCTCGGCGCCGTCTCTGGTGCAGGCGGTGGCAGCGGAGCTGGAATCGGTGCAGCGGCGCAGGGAGGTGGCTCTGGTGCACGACGCCGTCGACGCCTCGCGCCGTGGCGAGGAGGCGGTGCTCGGCGTCGACCAGGCTGCTCGTGCGCTCACCGCCGGCCGGGTGTCGCACCTGCTGTTCGACAACGACCGGGAGCAGCTCGCCTGGCCAGGCCAGCGTCTGGTCGAGGCCGGGCTCTCGATCGATCCCGCCGAGCGGCTGATCGAGCTGGCGCTGGATTCGGCGGCGACGATCACGCCCGTGGAAGGCCGGGCCGCACGCGCGCTCGACTCCGGCGATGGAGTCGTGGGGCTGTTGCGCTGGTGATGCCTCCGACGGCGTCGGCTCGCCCGCCCGGCGGCTGATCGCTCGCCGCGCGGGATACGATTTGAGCATGGCAACGATGAACCGCCGCACCCAGGCCGCACGCCTGCGCGAGATCGCGCACGTTGCTGCTCGCCACGGGTTCGGCTATGCCTTCGAACGGCGCCCTCGCAGCGAGGACGAGTCGATCGACATGTCGATGGCCGCGCGCGGGCGGCACATGCGCGAGATGTTCGACGAGCTGGGCCCGACCTTCGTCAAGTTCGGCCAGCTGCTCTCCATCCGCCCCGATGTGATCCCACCCGAGGTGATCGCCGAGCTGCGCCTGCTCCAGGACTCCGTCTCGCCGTTCCCCTACGAGGATGTCGAGCAGGTCGTCCGCGCCGAGCTGAAGGGCTCCGTTGACCAGCTGTTTGCCCAGTTCGACCCCGAGCCGGTTGCCGCGGCATCGATCGGCCAGGTTCACTTCGCCGAGCTGCACACCGGCCGCAAGGTCGCCGTCAAGGTGCAGCGCCCCAACGCCCGGCGGCAGATCGAGGCCGACATCGAGCTGCTTCGCCGCGTCGCCGGCATCGTCAAGAGCCGCGTCCGCCAGCTCGAGTTCGTCGACACCGTCGAGCTCGTCGACGAGTTCGCCCGCTCGATCACCCGCGAGCTCGACTACCGGATCGAGGCGCGCAACGCCGACGTCTTCCGCCGCATCTTCGAGGGGTCGCCGAGCGTCGCCATCCCGAAGGTCTACTGGACGTACTCGAGCGAACGGGTGCTGACGCTGGAGCGGATCGAGGGCACCAAGCTCGGCGACCTCGACCTCGCCGCTCTCGAGCAGAGCGAGCGCCGGCGGATCGCCCACCTGATGGCGGAGATCTGGCTCGAGATGGTGTTCCGGCACGGCACGTTCCACGCCGACCCGCATCCGGCCAATATCTTCCTGCTGCCCGACGGCCGCATGGGGCTGGTCGACTTCGGGATCACAGGGGCGCTGTCGCCGGTCGACATGCGGCGGCTCACCCGGCTGTTCTTCGACGCCGTCAACGAGAACATCGACGCCCTGCCGCGGCGGCTCCGCGACCTCGGCGTCCGCTTCAACAGCCAGCAGGAGGAGGAGTTCCGGCTCGAGCTGCGCGAGGTCTACTACCGCTACCACGGCGCCGCCCTGGGTGAGATCGACCCGGTGGAGATGATCCGCGAGGCGTTCGAGCTGATCGCCCGGATGCACCTGCGGCTGCCCACGCGCTTCGCCCTGCTCGACAAGACGCTCGCCACGCTCGGCTCGGTCGGCGCCGAGATCTATCCGCAGTTCAACGTCTTCGACGTGGCCGAGCCCTATGCGCAGGAGCTGATGGCCGAGCAGCTCACGCCGTCGGCGCTGCTGGAGCGGGGGCGGGAGCAGCTCGTCAACTACAGCGGCCTGCTGCTCGAGCTGCCCTACCAGGTGCACGACACGCTCGAGCAGGTGCGCGACGGCGAGATCGAGGTGCAGTTCCGCCACAAGGGGCTGGACGAGCTGACGGCCAAGGCGGACGTGGTCTTCAACCGGCTCGTGATCGCGATCGTGATGGCCGGGACGATCATCGGCTCGGCGTTGATCGGGGCGCACGCCACGGGCGGGCCGCACGTGCTGGGAGTCCACGTGCTCACGTGGATCGGCTTCCTGATGGCCACGGTGCTCGGCCTCGTCCTGGTCTGGTCGATCATCCGCAGCGGCCGCATCTAGACCTAGACCGCCCGCTCGATCACCCGGCCCTCCCGCACCTCCCAGAGCCGGTCGCACGTGATCCCGCGGATGAACTCGCGATCGTGCGACACGGTGATGATGGTGCCCCGGAAGTCGTCGAGCGCCCGCTCGATCACGTCGATCGAGGCGAAATCGAGATGGTTGGTCGGCTCGTCGAGCAACAGCAGCTCGGCGCCGCTCATGACCAGCATCGCCACGAGCAGCCGGGAGCGCTCACCCGCGCTCAGCGTCCGCAGCGGCCGGAACAGCTGCTCCTGGGAGAACAGGAACCAGCCGAGCACGGCGCGGGCGTCGTGCTCGTGGCCGACCACGCCGCTTCGGTAGTGGTCGAGGACCGTGCGGTCGAGCGGCAGGGCGTCGTGCGTCTGCGGCAGCACACCGACGCGGGCGTCGACCTCGACCGTCCCCGCTGTGGGCGCCAGGGCTCCAGTCAGCAGCCGGAAGAGTGTCGACTTGCCGGCGCCGTTCGGGCCTGTGACCGCGATGCGCTGCCGTCCGCTGACGACAAGCGAGACGTCGTGCAGGACAGGCTCGCCGCCATAGCCGGCTGTGACGCCGTCGAGCGCAGCCACGCGCCGCCCCGGCCGCGACGAGCCGGACAGCTCGAGCGACAGCGTCGCTGCCTGCTCGGGGCGGTCCAACCAGTCGGTCGATTCCATCTGGCGCTCGAGCCGGCCCTCGCGGGCCTTGGCCTTCTTCGCCACCTTCTTGGCGTATCGCTTCTGCTTGTCGGCTCCCATGCCGCTCGCGCTTCGCTCGCTGCGCTGGGCCTGGTCGCGCGTCGCCGCGATGTCGGCCTCGAGGCGCTTGCGGTAGCGCTCCTGGGCCCGGTGCTCCTCGAGGCGGCGCTGGAAGCGGCGCCCGCGCTCCTCGCGGTAGGCGGTGTAGCCGCCCTCGTACTGCTCGAGGCGACGGGCCACCGGATCGAGCTCGAAGATCGACGTCACCGTCCGGTCGAGGAAACGGCGGTCGTGGGTGACGACGAGAACCGCGCCGGTGAACCGGGAGAGCCATTCCTCGAGCCAGCGGATGCCGTCGAGGTCGAGATGGTTGGTCGGCTCGTCCAGCAGCAGGACGGTCGGGCGCGAGAGCAGGACGCCGGCCAGCATCACCCGGGCGGCCTGGCCGCCTGAGAGCTCCGCCAGGGTCGTCGCATCGTCAAGGTGATCGATGCCGACGTGCCGGCGCACCTCATCGACGGTGTCGCGGAACAGCCACCCGTCGAGCGCCGCGAACCGCTCCTGCAGCCGGCCGTACTCGTCCATCGCGCCCTGCTGCCCCTGCGCCATCGCCTGCTCGAGAGCTCGCAGCCTGCGGTCGATCAGGTACAGGTCACCGGCGCTTCGGGCGAGATGCTCGCCCACGGTCAAGTCGGGATCCGGAGGCTGCTGGGCGAGATAGCCGACGCGGTCGTCTGGATCGGTCTGGACGGTGCCGCCATCGGGCTTCGCGACGCCGGCCAGGATACGGAGCAGCGTCGACTTCCCGGAACCGTTCGGGCCGACGAAGCCTATGCGGTCGCCGTCACCGAGGACGAACGAAACGGCATCGAAGAGAGGAGCGGCGTCGTGCGCCGCACGGAGCGAGTCTGCTTTCAACACGGACCGTCATCCCTCTTCTCCGGACAGCATAGCGGGACACGCGCTCACCCGCCGACCGCGCTCGCGATCCAGCGTCGCGACTCCCGCACCAGCACCGGATGCGTCTCGTCCGTGTAGTACGCGAGGGCGATCACCGCCTGCGACACCGCCCAGCCGCGGCTGCGCTGCCACGTCGCCTCATCGACCTCGAGCGCCGCGCGGAACGCCGCTCGGGCCGGGATGTCGAACAGCTTCCATGCGGCCATCACGTCGCATGCCGGATCGCCGACACCGAGCCCGCCGAAGTCGATCACGCCGGAGAGCCGCCCGTCGTGGAGGAGCAGGTTCTGCCGGTCGATATCGCCGTGGATCCACACGGGCGGGCCCGGCCACGCAGGCGCGGCCAGCGCCGCGTCCCAGACAGCCGCGACTGCTGTGGTGTCGATCACCCCGCGGAGCGCGGCGATGGACGCCCGCGTCTGCTGATCCCGCTCGGCCAGGTGCACGCCGCGGAAGAAGTTGTGCTCGCCCGGCGCGGGCGCATCGCCCGCATCGAGCTCCCACAGCGCTGAGAGGAATCCAGCCAGGTCGTGCGCCAACCCCGCTGCGTCACGCAGCCGTCCCTCGGTCGCCCGCTCGCCCGGCAGCCAGTCGTAGACCGCCCAGCCATGCGGATAGCCCTCGCCTGGATGGCCCACTGCGCGCACGGCCGGGATCGCAACGGGCAGGTGTGGCCTCAGCCGCGGCAGCCATTCGCACTCCTTCGCGAGGCTCGTCGCCGACCGCCCGCCGCGCGGCAGCCGGACGACCAGCGAATCGCCCAGCCGGTAGAGCACGTTGTCCGTGCCGATCTCGTCGACGAGGTGCAGCGGCAGCTCTGCCCACTCCGGCGCCTGCTCCCGCAGAAGGGCTCGAACCACCTCCGCGCTGACTTCCACGTCGTCCTCGTGCATCGTCAGCCGGCGCCGGTGGGGCCGCAGAGGAACACCCACCGCTCGTCGCTGGACACCTCCCGAAGCCCCGCTGCGCGTGCCACTGCGATGGACGCGGTGTTGTCCCGCTCGACCTTGGCCCAGACCTGCTCGCGCCCCAGGGTGCCGACGAAGGCCACCATGGCACGGACTGCGCTGGTTGCGATGCCGCAGCCTCGCGCCGCCGGCACCGTCGTCCACGAAAGCTCCACCGCCGGGTCGCCCTGCTCCGCGCCGGGTGGGTGGTCGCGCAGCTTGGCGTCGACGATCCCGACCAGTGGCCCGTCCGCCGATTCCCGCACGGCGAAGATCAGCTCCTGGCCGGCCCGCCACAGCTCGGCGGCCCGCTCGATGTGCTGCTCGCAGCGCCAGAGCGCCGCGTCCTCTGTCGCCCACTCGAACCGTGCGGCGGTCTCCGGATTACGGTCGTTCTCGAGCATGGCCGGCGCGTCGCGCGGCTCGAGCGGGCAGAGCACAACTCCGTCGCCCGGAACCTCAGGCGCCCGGGCGTGGGAAGGAAACGGGGGGCTCATCGTGCGCACGCTACCGGCAGCGGCGCCGTCCGACCCTGGTCCTAGCATGGGAACCATGGAGCAGACCGCCCCTCGCTGGCTGATCACGCCCTGTGCCGAGCGCGACGCGCTCGATCTGGCCTCGGCGCTCGGGGTCAACCGTACGACCGCCGAGGTGCTGATCCGCCGCGGGCACCGCACACCGCAGGAGGCCCGGGCCTTCCTCGAGGCGGAGGGCCCCCGGCATGATCCGCTCGGCTTCGAGCAGATGAGCGCCGCGGTCGACCGGATCGTCACCGCCGTCGAATCCGGGGAGAAGATCTGCGTGCACGGCGACTACGACGCCGACGGGATATGCGCCACAGCGCTCGCGGTGCTGATCCTGCGCGCCGTCGGAGCCGATGTCGGCTGGCACCTGCCGAGCAGGTTCGAGGAGGGATACGGCGTCGGTGCGCAGGCGCTCGAGCGGCTGGCCGGCGAGGGCGTCGGGCTGGTGCTGACGGTCGACTGCGGGATCACGGCCGCGGCAGAGGTGCGCCGGGCCCGGGAGCTGGGGATGGATGTGATCGTCACCGACCACCACCGCCCGGCGGATGAGCTTCCCGAGTGCACGCTCGTGTGCACGCGGCCGTCCGCGTATGCGTTCCCTGAGCTGTGCGGCACCGGTGTCGTGCTGAAGCTGGGCGAGGCCCTGCTTGACCGGCTGGGGCGCGACCGGGCGGAGCTCGACGTTCACCTCGATCTGGTCGCGCTGGCGACGGTGGCGGACGTCGTCCCGCTGGTGGACGAGAACCGGGGGCTCGTCCGGGCCGGCCTGCGCCGAATGGCCCGCACCTCGAAGATCGGCCTGCGGGCGCTGATGGCAGCTGCCCGGATCGATCGCACCCGTGTCAGCTCATCCGACCTCGGCTTTCGGCTCGGCCCCCGCATCAACGCGGCCGGCCGGTTGGGGCACCCGGGCGTCGCTCTCGAGCTGCTGCTGACCGAGGATCAGGAGCGCGCTCGCGAGCTGGCCGGGAAGCTGGAGGCGCTCAACCGGCGCCGGCAGGCGGTCGAGGAGGAGATCCTGGAGTCGGCCGTCGAGCAGATCGAGGCGCGCGACGACGCATGGCGCGAGCGCCGAGCGTACGTGCTCGCCTCGCCGGACTGGCACGAGGGCGTGATCGGCATCGTCGCCTCGCGCCTGGTCGAGCGGTACTGCCGGCCGGTCGTGCTGATCGCCATCGGCGACGAGGGGGCGAAGGGGTCCGGCCGAAGCATCCCGGCGTACGACCTGCATGCTGGGCTGTCAGCATGCGCGCAGCACCTCGAGAAGTTCGGCGGGCACCGGGCCGCCGCCGGGCTGTCCATCGATCCGGGCCGGATCGAGGCG
>DATAHR010000171.1:0-8889 GCA_036263035.1 Gaiellales bacterium
TGTGTTCCAATACGGCAACGCCCACCCGTCGGGAGTTGGACACCGTCCGGGTGGGCGTGAGGGGTTCGTTGCGGGACCGTTGCCAACGGGGGCGGTGACCGGTCCGTGGCTGTGTGTTGACGTTCGCGCTAGCGGCTGGCTTCGGGGGGTGCGGCCGTGCCCAGCCGCTCTGCGCGTTCCTCGAGCAACTCGCTCACGACCGCCTGGATCGTTCCCGCGATCGGGATCGCCAGCAGCGCCCCGACAAGACCAAGCACCGCGCCGCCGCACAGCACGGCCACCAGCACCGTCAGCGACGGGATCTGGACGGTCCGCCCGTAGATCAACGGCTGCAGCACGTGGTTTTCGATCTGCTGGTAGACCGTCACGATGATGAACATGATGATGGCCGCCCGCGTGTCCACCAGCACCCAGGCCGCCGCCACCACGCCGAACGACCCGATCGTCGCCCCGACCAGCGGGATCAGGTCGAACACCGCCATGAACACGCCCAGTGCCAGCGAGAACGGCACGTCCAGGAGGTACAGCGCAATCGTCGTCACCGTGCCGCAGATCAGCGAGATGACCAGGTTTCCGGCCACGTAGCCGCCGATGTTCCGGTTCATGTGATTCACCGCGGCCACGATCCGCGGCCGGCGTTCCGGTGCTATCTGGCTCAGAGCCACCCTCCCCAGGGCCGGTAACTCGTACAGCAGGAACAGCGTCAGGAAGAACACCGTCGACACGGCCACCGCCCCGCCAAGCACCGTGTCCACGGTGCCGAACACGACGTTCGGCAGCACATCGAGGTGCTGCTTGGCGTGCTCCGCCAGGTGGTACTTGCGGTCGAGCTGCCGCAGTGTCGGATTGTGCTTCGCCTCCGAGATGGCCGTCGGCACCGCCGTCGTCAGCTGATCGACCTGGGTGACGAAGGGCGCCACCAGCGCGACCAGGATCGCCACGAACAGCACCACGAATCCGACGAACACCACGGTTGCGGCCGGCCGCCGCCCCATCCTCGACTCCAACCGCACGACCAGCGGGTTGAGCGCCACCGCCAGGAACGCCGCCGCGAAGATCCACACGAGCACGTCGCGCATCTGTCCGGCGACGTCTGCGACGAACGCCAGCGCGAGCAGCCCGATCACGATCCGGATCACGGACCGCACGCTGACGTCGATCACCATCCGCCCGGATCGCGGCCCCCAGCCCTGCCCGAGCAGCGGCTGCTGCTCCTCATCGCGCGGCGGCGGCGCCACCGGCGTCCTCGTCCCGGGAGTCCGCGTCACGAGCTTTCGCGCAGCCGCCTGCCCAGCCACTCGACATCGCTCCGTACGCTCGCGATCGTCCGCTCCGGCACCGGCGACACCCGCCGCAGCACGCCGATCCCGACCGCTCCCATCACCATCGCCGCCGTCAGCGTCGCGACCCCCACCAGCGCGCACGCGAGCCACGCCGGCATCGCCGTCGACAGCCCCAGGATCACCGTCACCATCAGCAGGATCGCCCCCGTCGCCGCCAGCATGGCAGCGGCCGCCGCGATTGCCACGCCCACCGCCGCCTCGCGCGCCTTCTCCTCCATCTCCTGCTTCGCCAGCGCGACCTCGTCGCGCGCGAGCGCGGTCAGGTCGGCGGACAGCCGGTCGAGGGCAGCGGCCAACGATTCCTGCGGTGAGCGGATCATCGCCGGAGTGGTACCCGGCGAGCCGCGCTGCTAACCCGTTCCGCCCGTCAACCGCAGCACAAGGATCGCGACGTCGTCCGGGTTACTCCCGCCCGGCCGCAACGCCACCTGCTTGATCTGGTCGACCACCTGCTCCGCGGTTGCGTCGTCGGGCAGCCCCGCCAGCAGCTCGACCAGCCTGTCCTCGCCGCCCGTGTCCCGCCATGCGTCGGTCACACCGTCGGTGTAGAGGATCAGGATGTCGCCCCGCTCCATCGTGGTCGTCTCGACGTCCAGCTCAGGATCGTCGAACACGCCGAGCAGCGTCCCTCTCCCGCCGACCCGCTCGACCACACCGCCGGCGCGGCGCAGCAGCGGCGAGGGATGCCCCGCCCTGCCCACGGTCAGGGTCGTTCGGTCGCTCGTCTCCAGCACGCCGACCGCCGCCGTGCAGAAGCGGAGATCGCCCGTCTCGGTGCGGCGCAGCGCCCGGTTCACCGTCTCCAGCACGTGGCGCGGGTCGTCGTCCTCCATCGCCGCCGCCCGGGCGGTATGCCTGGTGACGCCGGTCAGCGTCGCGGCCACCGCCCCCTTGCCACACACGTCGGCGATCATCACCACCCAGCGGCCGTCGCCCGTCTGGAAGATGTCGTAGACGTCGCCTCCCACGTCAACGCCCTCGCCGCCGGCCTGGTAGCCCGCCGCGATGTCGAGCCCCGGGATCGACGGCAGGCTGGGTGGGAGCAGGCTCGCCTGGAGCGTGTCGGCGATCTTGCTCCGCTCCTCGAACAGCCGGGCGTTGTCGATGGCGAGCGCGGCGCGGTGTGCCAGATCCTCCGCCAGTCGCACGTCCCGCTCCTCGTAGAGCCGGCCCGACTCCGCATGCACGAACGTGATCGCCCCGATCGTCCGGTCGCGCGCGATCAGGGGCACGGTCAGGGCCGACCGAAGCTCAAGCTCCCGCAGGATGCGAAGCAGCCGCTCGTCGGGAGCGGCCTCCTCCAACAGCTCGTCCGGGATCTCCTGCAGGAGCTCCGTCCTGCCGGTGCGGATCACGGCCGGCACGCCGATCGGCGCATCCGGATCCGGTGGGTACTCCACCTGCAGGCGCTCGACCAGCGCGACCTTCTCCGGGTCGCTGTGCGCCACCGTGACGTGCCGAATGGTTCCGCCCTCGACCAGGTACACGCTGCACCAGTCCGCCAGAGCGGGCACCGCCAGCGATGCGAGGCGCCGCAGTGCCAGGTTCGAATCCAGCGACTCGGCCAGCAGATCGCTCGCGTCGGCGAGGAACCGCAGCGCCAGCTCGTCCCGCTTCCGCTCGGTGATGTCCACCGTGATCCCGCCCATCCGCACGGGCGCGCCGTCGCCGGGATCGATCACGCGGCCTCGCCCATCGACCCACCGCACGGAGCCGTCCGGCCGCACGATGCGATGCTCAAAGGCATGTCCCTGCCCGGTCAGCCCGTCGGCGATGCGGTCGGCCACGAGCGGCCGGTCGTCCGGGTGGATCAGCGAGATGTAGTCATCGTACGAGCCGCCGAACGTGCCCGGCTCGAGGCCGTAGATCCGTTCCAGGCTGGGCGACCACACCACCCGGTTCTCGGCGGGGTCCCATTCCCACCATCCCATCGTGCCGGCTTCAAGCGCCGCCTCCAGCCGCTGGTTGCCCCGCGCAAGATCCGCCGTGAGCATGGCCCGCTGCAGCGCCTGCGCACACTGCGCCGCCAGGGTGAGGATCGCGTTTCGCTTCGAGGGAGCCAGCGCCGAGGTGTCCTCGAAGCTGAGGGCGAGTGCCCCGATCACCTGCGTCGGCGCCTCCAGCGGAACCGCCGCCCAGGCGACGCGGCCGTCCCCCGGCCGCTCGAGTGAGGGGAACCGGGCGCGCAGGTCGTCCAGCGAGTCCATGAACAGCGGCTTCGCCTCGCGCACCGCCACTGCGATCGGCGCGTCCCCGTCGAGGTCGATGGTGCGCCACCGCTCCAGGATCTCCGGCGCGAAGCCGCGCGTGGCCGCCACGCGCGCCTGTCTCCCGGGCGGAGCGAGCAGCGCCACGGCCGAGGCCGCCGCGCCGAGCACGCGCACGCCCGCCTCGGCGGCGATGTCGCTCACCTCGTCCGGTGTCGCCGCCGCCGCGAGCCGCTCGGAGATGTCCTGCAGCACCTGGACCCGCTCGCGGTCGGCGACCCAGGCCGACACGTCTCGCATCGACAGCGACGCGCCCAGCGTTGCCCCGCCGGGAGCCACCATCGGGAAGGCGTTGATCAGATAGTGCCGGCCGGCGTGTGCGACTTCGAGATCGCGGATCGAATCCCCGCCGGTCGCCAGGCGCAGGGACTCCACCACCTCCGGCGCGAGCGCCTCGATGTCGACGAGCGACTCCGGCCGCCCGCCGAGCAGCTCGGTGAAGGCACGGTTCGCATAGAGCAGGTGCAGCTCCCGGTCGACCAGGCCGAAGCAGACCGGCGCCTCGTCCATCGCCGCAGCAACGGCGTCGGTCGGTGAAAGTGACTCGATCGAGGAACCGGCGTGAGGCGGGTCAGGCCGCCGCATGCTCCGCCCCGGTCAGGGGATGAGGTGCACCGTGCGCGCGATCAGCGTCATGTCGAGCACGCGCCGCACCGCCGGCGAGGCGTTCATCAGCTCGAGCCGGCCGCCGCGCGCAGCCAGACGCTGCGCCGAAGCGAGCAGCACACCGAGCGCCGTGGAGTCGAGGAACTGCACGCCACGCGCATCCAGCCGGACGATGTCGCCCTGCGCCTCCGCCGCATCCAGCGCGCTTCGCAGCGCGTCGGCGGAGCCGATGTCCAGCTCGCCCTCCACGTGCAGCACGGTCACCGCCTCCTCGACCTTGTGCTGCTGGAACTGCGGGTGTCGAGGCCCGGCGTCGTTCGCGTCTGCCATGGCACGGACCATACCCCTTGGCCGCTCGGCGGCAAACGGCTCTCACCCGCCGAGGGCGAACGTCATGACCACCTCCGTGCCCGACGGTGGGCTGGGCCGGATCTCGACGGTCGTGGTCAGCGCGGCGATGACGGGCAGTCCGAGGCCGAGTCCGGGGCTGTCGACGCGCGGGGCGAAGCCTCCGCCCTGGTCTCGCACGGTGATCGTGACGACGGCGTCCGCCAGCTCGGCCCACACCTCGATCTCGGCGTCGGCCACGGCCTCGTCTCGGTACGCGTGCTGGACGACGTTCGTGCAGGCCTCGGTGACCGCGAGCAGCATGTCGGACGCCTGGTCGCCGCCGACGCTGTGCCCGTCCAGGAACCCGGCGACGGCATGGCGGACAAGCGGAATGTTCTCGGCCCGTGCGGGAACCGAGAGCTCGAGCTGCACCTGCTCGTCGTTCACGCGGTGGTGCCTTCCGATGGAAACGGCTGCGCCTCCGCCTCTTCTCTGCTTGAGAACACCGGCATCACCGCGTCGAGCCCCGTCAGTTCGAGAATCCTCCGCACCGCCGCACCCGACCCGTTGCCGACGATCAGCGCCCACCGGCGACCGTGCTCGGTGGCGTCACGGTGCGAGGCGATCAGCGCTCCGAGCACCGCCGAATCGATGAAGGCGGTGTCCGAGAGATCGATCATGACCGACCGGGCAGCTGCCGCCTGGTCAAAGGCGTCACGCAGCTCGTCGACGGACGACAGATCATGCTCGCCCGTGAGCACGACAACGCACCCGTCAGCCGCGTCCTGACGGACCAGCGAGATCGCCCGCGCGCTCATAGAAGGCACCATACCCGCCCCGGGGGACGGGAAACACTCCTCCGGGGCACTCGATCAACCATCTAGGCTGCCGCATGTGTCCGCGCACCCGGATTCCATTCGCGCCCGGCTGTCAGCCGATGCGCCGCAGGTGCAGGTGGTTTCATCCCTGCTCGTCGTCGCCGGAGCCCAGGCGGGCCTGCCGGTCGACCGCATCGACGATGCGGTCATGGCGGTCGATCTCCTGCTCGGCGCCCGTCGCGTCGCCCGCACCGTCGGACTGACCGTCCGCCCCGGTGCCGTGGAGCTGGCAGTGAGCGATGTCGACGCCGCATGGCTCGAGGGTCAGCGGCAGATGCTCGCGGTGCTCGCTACCGAGGTCACATCCGAGGGCGGCGGCGTGAGGCTGCGTGTCGAGCCGTGACCCCGCGGCCGAGCTGGCCGTTCGCGTCGCCGCCGGGGATGATGCCGCCGGCCGTGAGCTGGTCGCGCTGATGCGGCCGCTGGTCTCGGCCATGGCCGCGCGGTTCGCCGGCCGCGTGCCCCGCTCGGACCTGGAGCAGGCCGGCATGGTCGGCGTGCTGCACGCGGCCCGTGGGTTCGATCCGTCGCAGGGGACGCCGTTCGGCGGCTACGCCGCGCCGTTCGTGACGGGGGAGATGCTGAGCTGCGTCCGCCAGCTCGCATCACCGGTGCGCGTGCCCCGCTCGGTGGCCGACGCCGAGCGCACCGTCAACCGCGCCATCGAGGAGCTGACGATGCGTGACGGCCGCAGCCCGACCCCGGATGAGATCGCCGCCCATACCGGGCTCGACGCCGACGCGGTGCTGGAGGCACTCCGCGCCCGGGTGGCATCGACCGCGGTCGGCCTCGACGAGCCGGGCGTGGAGTATCCATCGACACCGGACCCTGCGCTGCAGGACGTCGAGCGGCGCCTCGATCTGGGCGCCCGCCTCGATCGCCTGGACGCTCGCAGCCGGCGCGCCGTCGTCCTGCGGTTCGGCCTCGAGCTGTCACAGCGTGAGATCGCGCAGCGTCTGGGTATCTCCCAGATGCACGTCTCGCGCCTGCTCCGTGCGGCGATGGTGACGCTGGCAGACGATGGAGAGGACGGGAATGCCGCTAGCGAGTGACCGAATGCGCAAAGGTGACGGCCGCGCCGCCCTGCGACCGCCGCGGCTCGATCGTGTGGCGGGCGCAGAGCCGGTCGAGCAGCGTCAGCCCCGCGCCGAACGTGTCCGGTACCCGGCCCTCCGGAAAGCCCGGGCCGGCGTCGGCCACGGTCACCTCGAGCTCGCGCTCCGACCGCCGGAACGTCACGTCGATGCAGCCGTCCGGCCGTCCCCCGTACGCGTGCACGATCGCGTTCGCGCAGATCTCCGACAGCACCAGCTTGAGGTCGTCGAGCTCCTCGTCGCCGAGCGGCAGGCCGGCGACCGCTCCCACGAGCGCCTGGCGCGACACCGCAAGGTAGCCGGCGTCGGAGGGGATCGACAGCGTTGCTACCTGTGCCAGGTGGTCCGATGACACTGCAGCAGCAGACTACCGTGACCGTTCGCTGTCAAACCACCGAGGGCGGCGCGGACGTGGGCGCGCAGGTCGTGCTCGCGATGGCCGCCCGGGCGGGAATTCCGCCGCTGGCCGCCGACCGGCTGCGCGGTGACGTGCGGGAGGCGCTGCGGGCCGCGAACGCCGCCGTCGAGCTGCGCTGCTCCGAGGGGGACGGTGGCCTGGAGATGGCCATCTCGCCCCCAGGTGAAGCCCTCGACGCCGTGAAGGCCGCGCTCGATGGCCACGGTGCGGAGATCGACGGCAATGCGGTCGTGATACGCGTGCGGCGCACGCCCCTCCAATCGGTATAGATGATTGATCGATATCTCCCGCGATCAACGTTTCATCCGCTGCGGGTCTGCACACCCCCTTCTGTGAGCGCCGGCAGTCGGCGCGCAAACGGAAGGAGCCAGACGGACACAATGCCAGCACACGACCACCGCACCGACACCGAGCTCGTGATGGCCCACCACCAGGGTGACGCCAATGCGCGGGAGGTTCTCATCCTTCGCTATTCGGGCCTTGCCCGCGCGATTGCCCGCAGGTTCGCCCGCCGTGGCCTGGCATACGACGACATCGTCCAGAGCGGCTACCTCGGGCTGATCCAGGCCGTTGACCGCTACGACACCTCCCGCGGGGTGCCGCTGCAGGCGTACGCCGCGCGCACCATCGAGGGCGAGATCATGCACCTCTTCCGCGACCGCGGCTGGGCTGTGCGGGTCCCGCGCTCGCTGCAGGAGATGAGCCGCTCGCTGGCTGCCGTATCCGAGCAGCTGGGGCATCGCCTCGGCCGCAAGCCGACCGTTGCCGAGCTGTGCGAGGCCACCGGCCATTCCGAGGACGAGGTCAACGAGGCGCTCGCAGCGCAGCGGGCCTACGTCGCCGAGCCGCTGACCGAGCCCGGCGCCTCCGGTGAGCGCGACGAGGACGCGCGCCCGGTGCCCGCACTGATGGTCGAGGAGCTGGGCTTCGATGCCGTCGGCGATCGCGACCAGATCGCTTCCGCCCTGCGCCACCTTCCCCCTCGCGAGCGCGAGATCGTGCGGCTGAGGTTCGTGCACGAGATGACGCAGTCCGAGATTGCGGAGCAGGTCGGCGTCAGCCAGATGCATGTCTCGCGGCTCCTGCGCTCGGCGCTGGCGACGCTGCGCGACGTGGTCGAGGAGGAGTCGCAGCCGGTCGCGGCTGCCTCCTGAGCAGGATCTGAGCGAGCGCGCGGGTCGTCGACCGACGGCCCGCGCCCTCGCGCGTTTCTACTCCTCGTCCCCCGACTCGACGATGGCGCCGCTGACGAGCTCCAGCTGCAGCGAGTCGGCGGCCGGCCAGGCGGGCCTGCGGCCGCGCCGGCGGTAGTACTCGACGTCGTCCACCATGTGCAGCGGCGAGGTGACTGCGACGTGGCCGTTCGGGATCGCGGTCAGCGCCAGCGGGAGGAAGTACACGCGTCCGGATGTCGCCTCCACCTCGAAGCCAAGCGCGGTGTCCTCGACGGGGTCGAGGATCAGGTCGGTGACGTGCCCCACCGGGTGGTCGGCGACGAACACCCGCATGCCGCGAAGGTCGCTCAGTCGGTGCGTGGGGGACACCCCTGTCCGGTTCCCGCGCCCGGCACGCGCGAAACCAGCCGGTTTGGCGGTATCGCGAACGGGTAGTTCACCCGCATGGGTGTTAGCGCCTCGATCCTCCTGATCGCCCTTGGGGCGATCCTCCGCTTCGGCGTGTCGTTGAGCGGCAACCTGGGCGGCGTCACCGTCGACTGGGCAATCGTGGGCGATGTGCTGATCGCGGTGGGCGCCACGAGCCTCGTGTTCTCGGTGGGCTGGATGGCCGCCGCGTCACGGCGCGTCGGGCCACACGGTGACCGGTACCAGCGCACGCGACCGCCCTATCCCTCCTGACCGCCGTCACGGATGGTTGATTCCACGGCTCCGTGCGGTCTGAGCGATCGGTAGGCAAGCAGCGCAAGGATCGAGGGAGGGCCGATATCGGGAATAT
>DATAHR010000172.1:0-17412 GCA_036263035.1 Gaiellales bacterium
AGCGCCAGGCGGATCCGCTCACCGACGGGCAGCTCCTCGTCGATGCCGCGGAGGGCAGCCTCCGCCTCGGCGACGGACATCCCCAGGTTGACGAGCGCGTCACGGGCAGCGGTGTGGTCGTCCATCGCAGGCGCGGCAGCAGGTGCCGCCTCGCCCTCGTCCGCCGGAAGCGCGCCGACCTTGTCCTTGAGGTCGATGACGACGCGCTCCGCCGTCTTGCGGCCGATGCCGCTGATGCTCGTGAACAACGCATGGTCGGCCGTCAGGATCGCCCGGCGGATCTGGTCTGGCGCATAGCCGGACACGATGGCCAGGGCAGCCTTGGGGCCGACGCCCGACACGCCGAGCAGGAGCTCGAACAGGTCACGCTCCGCCGTCGACGCGAAGCCGTACAGCATCAGCGCGTCCTCGCGGACGTGCAGGTGCGTGACCAGGGTCACCTCCTCGCCGTCCGGCAAGGCCAGCCGCACGGCGGAGCTGGTGGCCGACAGCAGGTAGCCGACCCCCTGCACGTCGAGCACGATGCGGCCGTTGCCGCGCTCGAGGACGCGGCCGCGCAGGGTCGCGATCATCGCGCTGCCGCCTGGAGGGCGCGACCGCGGCTGCGGACGGCGTGGCATATCGCGACCGCGAGCGCATCGGTCTCGTGGTCGGTGGAGCCGCTGAGGTCGGAGGCAAGCATCGCACCCACCATTCGCTGCACCTGGCCCTTGTCCGCCCGACCGTACCCGCAGACGGCAGCCTTCACCTCGGCCGGCGGATACGCCGTTGCCTCCATTCCGGCGAGCCCGCAGGCCGCCAGCACTGCGCCGCGGGCCTGACCGACGCTGAGCACCGTGCGCGGATTCGCGCCGATGAAGAGATCTTCCATGGCCACGCCGTCCGGGCGATGGCGCTCGATCAGCTCGGCCGCGCGGCGATGGATCTCGGCGAGCCTGGCGGCGGGCGAGGTGCGCGCGGCGGTCACGATCACGCCGTGATCGACGGCGCGAAGCGTCGAGCCTTCGGCAGAGACCACGCCGTAGCCGGTCGACGCCGTGCCGGGATCGAATCCGAGCAGGATCATCGGTCGGAGTCTATCGCCGGACACGGACAGGACCGAACGGGCGTTCGTGGCGGGCGGGAGGGGGTTCAGCCTTCAGGCTGACCTCGGTTGTAGGTGGGGTCAGGCCGGAGGCCTGACCCCACCTCCTGCAAATCGAGCCCGAATCCCCCGCCGGTACATTGCTCTCGATGCCGACCCGCTGGTGGATCCCCCCTGTCCTGCGCCTCGCCGCGCTCCTCGCGGCCGTCGCGTCGCTGGCGCTGCTGCTCTGGCTCGGGCTGCGCCATGTCGACCTCCCGAGCGCCGGATCCTTGATCGAGGACTACGGCTACCTCGGTGTCGCCGCCGGCGCCTTCGGCGACAGCTTCGGCCTGCCATCCTCGGGCGAGGTCGTCCTGCTGGTCGCCTCGGCCGCATCCGCCGCGTCCTCCAGCCATTTCGACCTCCCGGTCGTAATCGCGGTGGCGTGGGTGTTCGCCGTGCTCGGGGATGCCTGCGCCTACGCCGCCGGCCGCGCGGCGGGGCCCCGCCTGCTCCACCGCCTGGGGGTGCACGAGGACAGCTCGGTGCACCGGTTCATGGAGCGGCACGGCGCACGCGCGGTGGTTGCCGGCCGCCTCGTCGGCGGGATCCGCACCAAGCTCGCGATCGTCTCGGGCAGCACGCGCATGCCCGCCCACCGCTACATCGTCGCCGATGCCATCGGGGCGGCCATCTGGGCCGTCCTCGTCGGCCTGCTCGGCTACGTGTTCTCCAGCTCCGTGCAGTCGCTGACAGCGCACCTCGGCTCGGCGGGCCACGCGCTCGGCGGCGTCGCCGTCTCGGTCGCGGCGCTCGCCACCGCCTATCTCAGCGTCCGCTACGTCCTGCGCCACCGGCCGCAGGTCGCCGGCTGATCAGCCGGCGACCGCCTCCAGCACCGCATCCGGGATGTCGAAGTTGGCGTAGACGTCCTGGACGTCGTCGTTCTCCTCGAGCGCGTCGATCAGCCGCAGCAGCTTTCGCGCCGCGTCCTCCTCGAGCGCAACGGTGTTCTTCGGAACCAGCGTGAGCTCCGCGGAGGTGATGGTGAACCCGTCGCCCTCCAGCGCATCGCGGACGCTGGCCAGGTCGGCCGCGTCGGTGGTCACCTGCCAGACGTCTCCGTCCAGCTCGGCGTCCTCCGCACCGGCATCAGCGGCCTGCATGACGATCTCGTCCTCGTCGACCCCGTCCGCCGGGATCAGCACCACGCCCTTGCGCTCGAACTGCCAGGCGACCGACCCGGGCGTGCCCAGGCTGGCGTTGTGCTTGGCGAAGATCGACCGGACGTCCGCCGCGGTGCGGTTGCGGTTGTCGGTGAGCGCCTCGACGATGATCGCCACCCCCTCGGGCCCGTAGCCCTCGTAGGTGATCGAGTCGTACGCGTCCGCCCCCTCGCCGCCGCCGGCTCCCCGCTGGATGGCGCGCTCGATGTTGTCCTTCGGCATCGAGTACGACCGTGCCTTCGCGATGGCGGCCGCGAGCGCTGCGTTCGACCCCGGGTCGGCGCCGCCCTCCTTCGCCGCGACGATGATGGCACGCGACAGCTTGGTGAAGAGCTTGCCGCGTTTCTTGTCCTCGGCGCCCTTCTTGTGCTTGATCGTCGACCACTTGGAATGCCCGCTCACGCCGCCTCCGCCTCCTCGGCCGACGACACCATCGTCGCGAACAGCCGATGCAGCCGCCGGTCGGCGGTCAGCTCGGGATGGAATGCGGTGACGAGCACGCGGCCCTGCCGGGCGGCCACGCCGTGGCCGGCATGGGTGGCCAGCACGTCCACGCCAGCGCCAACCGACTCGATCCACGGCGCCCGGATGAAGACGCCGGGAAGCGGATCGGCCTCGCCCGCCAGGCGCAGGTCGGCCTCGAAGCTCGCAACCTGGCGGCCGAAGGCGTTCCGGCGCACGGTGATGTCGATCAGTCCCAACGTCCGCTGATCTGGCAGCCCGTCGACCGCGTCGCGAGCGATCAGGATCATGCCGGCGCAGGTGCCGAACACGGGCGCGCCGCCGGCATGCAGGTCGCGGATGGGCTGTTCCAGCCCGTATGCGGTCATCAGCTTCGACATGGTGGTTGACTCGCCGCCCGGGATGACCAGGCCGCGGACACCATCGAGATCGCTCGACCGGCGGACCTCGACCGGCTGCACGCCAACCTCGCGAAGCGCCTGGGCGTGCTCCCGGAACGCGCCCTGGAGCGCCAGCACACCGACCCGCGAGCCGCTACCAGCCACGCGTCTGCAGCAGGCCGTCCTCGCCGAGCGACGACATCTCGATGCCGACCATCGGCTCACCAAGGCCGGTCGACACCTCGGCCAGGACGACCGGGTCGTTGTGGTGCGTGACGGCCTTGACGATGGCGGCCGCGCGCTGGGCGGGGTCACCGCTCTTGAAGATGCCCGAGCCGACGAACACGCCGTCTGCGCCCATCTGCATCATCATCGCGGCGTCGGCCGGCGTCGCCAGCCCGCCCGCGGTGAACGTGACGACCGGCAGCCGGCCGTTCTCGGCGCAGAAGCGGACCAGGTCGTACGGCGCACGATGCTCCTTGGCGGCGGCGAACAGCTCGGTCTCGTCCATGGTCTGGAGACGGCGGATCTCGCCCAGGATGGAGCGCATATGGCGCACGGCCTCAACCACGTTGCCGGTGCCGGCCTCGCCCTTGGAACGGATCATGGCCGCGCCCTCGGCGATGCGGCGCAGCGCCTCGCCCAGATTGGTGGCGCCGCAGACGAAGGGCACCTTGAAGTCCCACTTGTTGATGTGGTTGCTCTCGTCGGCCGGCGTCAGCACCTCCGACTCGTCGATGTAGTCGACCTCCAGCGCCTCCAGGATCTGCGCCTCGACGAAGTGGCCGATGCGTGCCTTGGCCATCACCGGGATGGTCACAGACTCCTGGATCTCACGGATCTTCGTGGGGTCGGCCATGCGCGCGACCCCGCCGTCGCGGCGGATATCCGCAGGCACACGCTCGAGCGCCATCACGGCGCAGGCGCCGGCGTCCTCGGCGATACGCGCCTGCTCGGCGTTGGTCACGTCCATGATGACGCCGCCCTTGAGCATCTCCGCGAGACCGCTCTTGACGCGCATTGTTCCGGTTTCAGCCACGCTCAACCCCTTCGCTCAGTCCGACCACGGGATTGTAGTGCAGCGCGGCCCCACGACCGCCCGGGATCAGTGCGCGATCAGGCTCTCGAGGCCGTCGGCGTCCAGCACCCAGATCAGCCGGTCGCGGACATCGATCAGGCCCGCCTCGCGGAACTCGTTCAGGACCTTGGTCAGCGTCTCACGGCTCGTGCCGATCATCTCGGCCAGCTGCATGTGGGTGAAGCGCTCGTCGATGCGGATGCCGGTGGGCGTGACGCGCCCGTACCGATCCATCAGCTCGAGCAGCTTGCCGGCGAGACGGGCGGGAACCGGCCGGAATGCCAGCGCCTCGATCTGATCCTCGGCGGTGCGCAGCCGTTCGGACAGGCAGCGCATCAGGTTCAGCGCCATCCGGGGGTGCTCTGCCACCGCGCGCTCGAGGTCGGTGACCCGAAGCACGCGCACCACCGTGTCGTTCATCGCCTCGGCGTAGGCGTCGTGCAGCGGCTCGTCCAACGCCGACACCTGCCCGAAGGTCGACCCCGTGTCGAGCATCGCAAGTGT
Source organism: Gaiellales bacterium (assembly GCA_036263035.1). Classification (GTDB taxonomy): domain Bacteria; phylum Actinomycetota; class Thermoleophilia; order Gaiellales; family JAICJC01; genus JAICYJ01. The sequence goes on from DATAHR010000172.1 coordinate 4,717, forward strand.
CACCTGGCGCCCGTCGTTCGCGCTTCGGAACAGCCGCACGCGCCCTGTCTCGATCACGAACATCGCGTCGCCGCGGTCGAACGGCGAGTAGATCAGCTCGCCCTTGCGGAAGCTCGCCATGGCGAACAGGTCGTCGAGCTCGGCGAGGTCCGCGTCGGTCAGGCCGTCGAAGATCTCATGCTCGGGCTGTTCGCTGATCAGGTGGCTCACTCGGTGTCCAATCGGGGGCTCCATCACTGATACGTTCAATCGCGGCGCGTGGTTTGAACGGTGGAAGCCCACGATTGGACGAGGATGAGAGCGGCCGCCACCGGTAGCATGCGCGGCAGCCGGGGGTGTAGCTCAGCGGTTAGAGCAGCCCGCTCATAACGGGTTGGTCGCTGGTTCGAACCCAGCCGCCCCCACTACCGGCGGCAGGGTCGCCGCATCGCGAGACGTCCGAGCCGTGACGGAGAATCACCGGCGAGGCGCGCGACCAGGCGCCGTCCGGCGCAGCGCGGCTCGCCACCTCGATGAGGATCTCGGCACGGACTCAGAACCGGCCGCTGCGCCGCTCACCGCTTGACGGCCATCAGCACGCCGTCCCCCACGGGGAGCAGGGCGGCAGCCATGTCGTCGCGCCGGAGCAGCCCGGCGTTGAACCTGCGCATCGTGGCCACGGCGTCGTCGCTCCAATGGTCGGGCCCCGCGGCGCCGGCGACCCGCCCGCCGAGCAGGGTGTTATCGACGAGGATCGTGCCGCCGCGTCGCAGCAGCGGCAGCGAGAGCTCGAGATGCCGCGGATAGTCCCCCTTGAGCCCGTCCAGGAACACCATGTCCCAGGTGGCCGGGTCGAGCTCCGCCAGGCCCTCGCCGGCGTCGCGCAGCCGAAGGTCTGTGCGCCCGCCCACGCCGGCCCGCTCCAGGTACTCCCGGGCGGCACGGTGGCGCGCCTCGTCGACCTCGAACGACACGATCACGCCGTCGGGCGGCAGCGCCCGGGCGATGTGCAGCGTGGAGACGCCGATGGCCGTTCCCACCTCGACCACGCGCCGGGCGCCGGCGGCCGCGGTCAGCGCCTCGAGGAAGGCCCCGGTCTCGGGCACGACGATCGGAATGCCCTCACGCTCGCCGTGTGCCTCCATCTCGGCGAGAACGGCGTCCGGCGGGCGGCGCGACTCGAGCAGGTAGCCCGTGACGGCGTCGTCGACGATCATCGGCGCGAGCTTAGACGATGCGCCCGGGAACCGCGGCCGTCCGGCCCGCGGTGGCTACTGCCAGCGGAAGCTGCTCGCGATCAGATCCCAGGCCGGGCCGTTGTCCACGCCCTTGACCGAGCTCATCGAGATCTGAACGAGCTTGCCGTCCTTCCAGAACAGGTAGCGGTACGTGACCAGCGTGTCCGTGGGAGCGTTTCCGGGCCCGCTCGGCCGCTCCTGCTCGATCACGGCCTTCGTGACCTTGTCCTTGCCGACGGCGAACTGGGTGGCCGGCTGGTCGATCTTGGACAGCAGCTTGGTGTTGTGCTTCGCGAGCAGCGCCTCGAGCTGCTGCTGGTACCCCTTGTAGAACGGGGCCGCCGAGCGCTCGCGAACGACGATCGCGATGGCGTCCCCGAAGCGGGCGACGCGCACGGTGTCCGGGCTGTCCTCGTGGATGCGCCAGCCGCCGGGATAGCGGATCGAGTAGCCCACCGACGTGTTCGTGTAGACGGGGAACAGCTCCCCGGTGTCGGCCGTGCCGCTGGCCGGCACGTAGCCGGACGACCCGCCGCCGTTGGGCGTGACCCCCACCGAGCTGGGCCCCGATCCGCCACCGCCGCCGCTCGAGGAGCCGTTGCAGGCCGACAGCACCAGCGTTGCAGCGCAGGCGAGCACAACCAGGGGGTGACCACGGAGAGAGCCCATACCTCTACACGAGTGTCGGGTGGAAATCACAACAAGTCAAGAGCGCCCGCAGAAATCGTCAACTCAATGCGGGCGTGCGACGGAAGGGTACCGCGCACGGGCGGGAGCGGTCGCACCTCGGTGATGCAGGTCGCAGTTGCAACACCGAATCTTTACCGGTCTTGTACATCCGGCTCGCATGACGCTTACGGCCGTTTCGTACGCTCGACACCCGTGGCTACCAAACGGCGCGCCGTCACGGAGGCGCCGAGACCCCGAACAACGCCAAGGAGACACCGCTTCATGCGTCTACGCCTGCTGCTTCCGGCTGCCGCCGCGGCCGCCCTGATCGTCGCCCCGTCCGCCCACGCGAGCGTGCTCGCCCGCCTGTACGCACCCCTGCACATCCACCCGCGCTCGGCGCCGTCTCCGGCATTCATCCGCTCGCACTTCGCCACGATCACCGTGCAGCCGAGGATGCTCAGCCGGTACCACGCACGTCACGTGGGCATCTACACGAAGGGCACGCGATCCAACGTCGGCACGTACCCGAGCTCCTGGTACCTGCACACCGCCGGCGGCGCACGGATTCACGACCGCGCACGCAGCAGGTACTTCGTCATGAACCCGGCCAGCCTGGGGTGGCGGAGGCAGGTGGTCAAGAACTGCCGGCCCGCTCCCGACCTCTGCTTCCTGGACGCGATGGGCGACGACGGCTACGCCCGCGTCAGCGCCCGCCCGTCGGTCAGCCTCAGCTGGTGGCGGGCGCAGACCACAGCGCTCGCGAACTACGTCGAGAACGCGTCCACCCGCTACCACGTGATCGCCAACAACCTGATCTCCGTAAGGAATCCGCGCTTCCTGGTCGCCTACGAGATGTTCGGCCGGACGTCCGCATCCCGCTCGCTCGACGTCCTGCGGCACACGAAGTGCGTGTGCTTCGCCAAGTTCGGCACCGAGCAGGGCGCGCGCTACGGCTTCACGCTGTTCCTGGCCGGCGCGGGCAGGGGCGACCGCATCAGCGTGGGCAGCGACTCGCAGGCCGGCAAGTGGTGGGATTTCTTCGACCGGGCGAAGCTGCTCGGGCACGGCGTCGCCCCGGCGACGACGACCGGGAACTTGATCAGCCGCCGATTCAGCAACGGGTTCATCGTGGTCAACGTGGGACGCACCGCGCAGCGGTTCTCCCGCTCCGGCGTCACGCGGACGCTGGCCGCCCGCGACGGGATGATCGCGATCGGCTGAACAGCCAGGCGGCGTGATGGAGCGCCGGACCCGCTCAGGCGGACGTCCGGCGCTCCATCAGCCGCTCGCTGGGGCCGGCGAAGCCGAACCGCTCATACAGGGTCTGTGCGTCGCGCGTGTGGAGCAGCCAGCGCACGTGGCCCAGCCCCCCGCCCTCCACCATCTCCTGCACCATCGCGACACCGAGCCCGCGGCCGCGGTGCTCCTCCAGGATGTACACGTCCGCGAGATAGCCGTGCACCAGGCCGTCGGAGACGGCGCGGCAGAAGCCGACCTGGCGGCCCTCGTGGAAGACGCCGAGCACGCGCCGGGCGCCGGCAAGGGTCAGCTCGACGTCCTCCCGGGAGCGCCCGAGCGCCCAGTACGCCCGGTTCGAGAGATAGTCGTGGATCGCGTCCACGTCCATCCTCCCGGGGTCGTCATCGAGCTCGTAACCGTCGGTGATCTGCTTCCGCATGGGCGTGCCAGGCTAGCACCGGCTGCTCAGGGCGCGGTCGAGCCCGCGTACGCGCTGAGATCGACGGCGGCGCAGCCGGCGTATGGCGTGCACGGGTGCGGATGGCCGCCAAGCTGCACACGCACGATCCGGGGCGGCGCCCCCGCGTGCGCCGGCGGCGAGCCGGTCACGGCGGCGAGCGTGAGCAGCATGATCGCCGCGGACAGGAGTCCGATCGCACAACGCATAATCAGGTCAGGGTAGCGCCGCAGCGCGCCCGTGAGTCATCCGACCACCTGCGCGAAGTACCACTCATGCCCCTGCGGATCCGCGCACCCGTAGCGCCGGTGCCCGAACGGGAGGTCGGTCAGCTCCTCGAGCACCCGGGCCCCGACGCGAACGGCGGTGTCGTGGTGGGCTTGCACGTCGTCGACCAGCACGTAGACATGGCTCGTGACACCCACGCGCGAGGGATTCTGGAAGCCGTTGGGCGGCTGGCCCACGAAGACTGTTCCGCCGGACGGCGAGGCGAGCTCGATGTGCATGCCGCCGGCGGCGCCTGTGGCGCGGTCCACCTCCCGGAACCCAAAGGCCTCGGTGACGAACGCGGCCGCGGCGACGGCATCCTCGTACAGCAGGTATGGGGTCACGGTCTGCATCCCGGCCTCCTCTACCCAGATCGGTCGCCCGCTAACGCGCGCTGGTGTGCAAGCCCCGCCGGCTGGGTACGAGGATCGACCAGATGACCCACCTCGTCTCGTACCGCCTGCGAAACCCGTCTGACCCGGGCGAGGTCTATGCCGAGGAGATCCCGGAGGAATCGGATGCGATGGCGCGGGCCAGGGAGCTCGCCGATTTCTACCGGTCACCGGTGGAGGTGTGCAGGGCCGCCCTGGGGACGGCGGTGGAGCGGATCGCGGTGGTCGAGCCCGGCCCGACCGCCCCACCGCCGCTGGTCGAGCCCGACATCGCCCCGTAGCGGGAATCTCAGCGGGGGCGCCCGGCGGCGGCCGTGGCCTCCCGGGAGGTGCCGGGCTCCCGTGCCAGCGCGGGCGAGACTGCGATGGCCACGATGTCGTCCGGCATGGGGCCGCCGTTTGCGGCCTGGATCGCCTGGATGGCGTGGTCAAGACCTGCGTCCGTGATCGGCAGCTCGCTGGCCGTCAACAGCTCGCACAGCCCGGGCGCTCCGAACGGCCGTGCGCCGTCGGGCGACTTCCGGCCCTCGACCAGTCCGTCGGTGTAGACCAGCATCGACCAGACGCCCTCGGGCAGCGGCACCTCAAGCGGCTGCCAGTCCCAGGTGGGCACCACGCCGAGCGGCGGCTGGCGGCGAAGGCCGAGCTCGATGCACTCGTCGTCGAACACCAGCAGCGGCGACGGGTGTCCGGCCGTGAGGAACTGCGCGGTGCGGAGATCCGGGCTGAACGAGGCCATGCAGATCGTCGCGAAGCGGGCGTCTGTCCCGCCCCGCTGCTCGGCATGCAGCAGGTCGTTGAGGATGAGGGCGATCTCGGGAAGCTCCACCGTGGAGGCGGCGAGCCCGCGCCAGGCCGCGCGCAGGTGCGTGGCTGCCGCGGCCGCCGCCGGCCCGTGACCCGACACGTCGCCGACCATGATGAACGCCTCACCCGTCGGCCGCTGGAGCACACCGTAGAAGTCGCCGGCCAGCACCTGCTCGATCTCGGCCGGCAGGTAGCGCGTGCGAACGGAGAGTGGCCCCACGACCGGGTCGCGCGACAGCGCAACCAGGCCTGCGTAGAGCGAGCGGACGACGTCGCGGCGCAGCGCCTCCGCGCGCCGCATCGAGTCCCCGACGAGGCCGGCCACTCCTGCGGCCGGTAACCAGATCAGCGGCGTGGCCACCGGGTTCTCGCCGATCACGAGCACGCCGAGCAGGACAGCGAACGCCATCGCGACCAGGCCCAGGCGCCAGCCGAGCAGCAGGCTGGCGGCAAGCCCGATGACGATCAGGAGCGGCCCCGGCACGCCGCGGAGCCGGCTCGGCTCGACGATGAGGAAGGGCAATGCGACCAGCAGCTCGAGGACGATGATGGCGACGAAGAGGCTGCGAACGCCCCGCGGCCCCGCCTCTCGCCGTGACCAGTGGCTGGCTCTCGCCAGACGCTCGATGATGCGCTCAAACACGACGGAGCTCCGGCCGGCCGGTCGAATCCGACTGCGTGTCAGAGCGCCCCGCACAAAGGAAGCGCAGTGACACCCGGCATCCGCCGCCGTCCGGCGCCGTCACCGAGAGCTCGCCCATGCTCCGCATCAACGGCACGCCGAGACCCAGACCGGGATCGGACGACGGCTGCCAGCCCTTGCCCCAGTCTCGCACGACCACCTCGAGCCAGTCCCCGGCATTGCGTGCCGCAATCTCGACCCGCCCGGAGTCATCGTCGTAGGCGTGGCGGACGGCGTTCCCCACCGCCTCGGTGACGGCGAGCGCGACGTTCTCGCGGATCGCGTCCGCGCTCAGGCAGTGCTCTTCGACGTAGGAGCGGATCAGCCGACGCGCCTCGGGCACGGCTCCGGGCCGGGCGGTCAGCACGTGCCGCGCGCTGGTGAACGGCATGGAGACGTCACTGCCCTGCCGCACCGGCGGCGAAACGGCGAACCGGCGGCCGGCGGTCAGAAGCCGGGCGGCAGTGGAGGCGGTGGCAGCGGAGGTGCGAGCGGCTCGTGGTCTCCAGGGCCCTCGCCGCTCTCGCGGGCTCGCCGCACGGCCTCGTCCTCGAGCTCGGCCGTCGACCGCCGCCTGCGCATGCGCTCGCTGGCGAACACGACGGCGGGAATACCGACGAACAGCGCCAGCAGGAATGTGAGTCCAATCACGATCTCATCATACGAGCGCGAGTCGCGTTCCACCACCGAGGTTTCAGACCGGGCGGCGCTGCACACCTCTTCTGTGAGAGCACGGACGCGCCCTCTACGATCGCCACCCGACGGGGCGGCGCCGCAGGGGCCAGTCTGACGATGACTCCCGGCAGGGCGACACGTCACGAGCGCGTCCACGCTCTCCTGGTCCGAACCGACAGATCCGGGGAGAGGGTGCGAGGCTCCGCGGGAACCGTCACTTCTTGGGGGAAGGGCACGAGCGGAGCCTCGCATTCCCAGCGTACCGTGCTTCGGCGAGCGCGGGAGCCCCCCGGAGAGATGATCGGCAGCCCCCCAACCGCGGGGTGCGGAGCGCCCCGGTCTAGGCGTGCGGCCCGGTCGGCGTGGTGGTGATCCCAGCGATGTGATGGCCGGTGCTGGCGTCAACGATCGCCATGCCGACGAGGAAGACGGCCAGCACGGCAGCGAGCGCGGCAAGCGCGAGGACGGCGGTGGCGAATCGGCTGTCGGTGGTGAGGGTCATGGCCTTGCTCCTTGAGTGGTTGGTGACCAGCTCACCGTACGAGCCGTGCGGAGGCATCCGCGTCGGGGTGATCCCTACAGCACCCGCGGCTGCGTAGGCTCATAGACCCTGCCACGAGGGAAGGCATCACCGCCCAGTGAAACCGCCCGACTGACGGAAAAGTGCCAGGCACTTTTCCGTCACCCAGCGTTTCGTGACCGCGCCGTGACAGCTCGTGCCGTGACTGTGACGGACGTCGCCGTGCTCTGGCGCGCCACCGTGCCGGTGGTTGGCTCCACTACGAGGCTCCTCGGGCAGGATTCGAACCTGCAACCCTCCGGTTAACAGCCGGATGCTCTACCGTTGAGCTACCGAGGAACGGCCGGGGCAGTCTACCAAGGCCCCTCCCCTCTATCGGCGCCGCCGGCCCGCGCGTTAGTCGATCAGATGCCGCAGATCGGCGTGCTCGCCCGCCGCGGCGAGACGTCGCAGCGTGCGGGTCTCGATCTGCCGCACCCGCTCGCGCGTGACTCCGAAGCGGCGCCCGACCTCTTCCAGGGTGTGCTGCTGGCCGCCTCCGAGCCCGTACCGCAGCTCGAGGATCATCCGCTCACGGTAGGGCAGCGTCGCCACCAGCTCGGAAACCCGGCTGTCGCGCTGGGCCTCGGCCATGTCGTCGCCGGGCTTCATCAGCCGCTCGTCCTCGATCAGCTCGCCCAGCTCAGTGGCGTCCTCGCCCACCGGCGCCGCCAGCGAGACGGGCTCCTGCGAAACGCGCCGCAGGTGCTCGACCTTCTCCGGCTTCAGCTCCATCGCCTCGGCCAGCTCCTCCGTGGTCGGCGCCCGTCCGAGCCGCTGCGTCAGCTGGCGCTCGGTCCGTGCCATGCGATTGATCGTGTCGACAACCTGCGCGGGCACGCGGATCGTCCGGCCCTGGTCGGCGAGCGCGCGCGTCACCGACTGGCGGATCCACCACGTCGCGTAGGTCGAGAAGCGGTGCCCGAGACGCCAGTCGTAGCGCTCGACCGCCTTCATCAGGCCGAGGTTCCCCTCCTGGATCAGATCCAGGAACGAGAGGCCGCGCCCGGAGTAGCGACGGGCGACCGAGACGACCAGGCGCAGATTGGACTCGATCAGCCGCTGGCGGGCACGCTCGTCGCCGTGCTCGAGCGCCTTCGCAAGCGAGACTTCCTCGGCAGCCGTGAGCAGCGAGACCTGCGAGATCTCGCGGAGATACATGCCCACCGTGTCCTCGGTGGGTCCGGGCGACGCCTCGAGCACAAGCTCGAGGTCGTCCTCGTCCGGCTCGACGGCATCGTCGGCCGGCTCGGGAGCGATCTCCGACATCACTGTGGGGTGGACTGCCTCTGGGACGGTTAGAGAGACCGGATGGTCTCGAGAATCGACAGCCGCTCGTCCTGCAGCTCCTGCAGGCGCTGCTGCTGGTTCAGAGACAAGTCGGCGTTTTGCTGCAGTCCCTTTAGCTCGTCCTCCACCCGTCGCAGGCTCAGCTTCCAGAACAGCTCCTCCAGCACGCGCTCGGAGGTGGCCTCCTGCGATGCCAGAGCCGTCAGTTCGGCGATCATGGGTGCCCACGCACGTTCCTCCTCTGGAGCCAGCTCACCGGCCAATCGCCGGCGAACCACCGTCGCGGCCTCCCACCGCTTCGGGTCAGGGAAGTGTGCCACATCCAGAGAACAAAGCAAGTCGAGCCCCCGTTCCGGGAACGCCATGCAGAGGCCGAGGAACAGCCCCTCGTCGCGTTCGCGGGCCGATATCCCGAGCCGCTGCGCCGGCTGGGAGCCGTTTGTCGCCGTCCTCCCGGGCGCGCTCACCAGCCGCGCCGTGAGGTCGTCGGAGAGATCGAGGCGGTCGGCGGCCAGGCGGATGAGGTCGTCCCGCTCCACCGACGGCTCGGCCGACGAGAGCACGGTGCGGACGAGCGCGTAGCGGTCGTCGCGGCTGCCCTGGGCGGCCAGCGCCAGCTCGACCCGGTAGGTCAGGTACGGCTGGGCGGCGTCGAGGGCTGCCTCGAAGGCAGCCGGGTCCTCGGCCGCCACCTCGGCCGGGTCGCGCCCCCCGGGAAGCCTCACAACCCGCACGTTCAAGCCCTTTGAGCGGGCGATCTCCATCCCCCGCAGCGACGCCTCCTGCCCGGCCGCATCGGCGTCGAAGGCCAGAAACACGGTCGAGCACAGCCGCCGCAGCTCGGTCACCTGGCCCTCCGTCAGCGCCGTTCCCATCGACGCCACGGCGCGGTCGATGCCGGTCTGGTGCAGCATGATCACGTCCGTGTAGCCCTCGACCACAATGGCCGCGCCGTCGCGCGCGACCGAGCGGCGGGCGAGGTCGAGGCCGTAGAGGATGTCGCTCTTGCGAAACACCGCGCCGTCGGAGGTGTTCAGGTACTTGGGCGGCCGCCCACCCGGCATCTGCCTGGCGCCGAACCCGCGTACACGGCCCCTGGCATCGGCCAGCGGGAACATCAACCGCTCGCGGAACCTGTCATTCCCGCGCGCCGTAAGGCCCGCCTGCTCGAGCTCGGCGGCCGTGAATCCACGGCCGAGAGCGGCCCGTTTCACGCGGTCGGGGGCGACGGACGCATAGCCCAGCCGGAACCGGTCTGCGCTCTCACGCGTGATCCCCCGCTCCTCGAGGTAGGCGCGCGCGCCGGCGGCCTCGCCGGCCTCCCAGAGGAAGCGCTGGTAGAAGCTCGCGGCCGCGTCCAGCAGCTTCAGCAGGCGCTCGCGCTGGGCACGGCGCCGATCCGCCTCGGGGGACGTCTCATCGAACTCCAACTCGACGCCATAGCGGTCGGCCAGCCATTCCACCGCGGCGGCGAAGTCGAGTGCCTCCGTCGCCTGCACGAATCCGATCGCGTCGCCCTTCGCCTGGCACCCGAAGCAGTAGTAGACCTTCTCGAGCGGATTCACCCAGAACGACCCTGTCCGCTCCTCGTGGAACGGGCACCGCCCCCTCCACTCGCCGCCGGCGCGCTTCATCTGCGTACGGCCGGAGACAAGGTCGATCATGTCGACGGCCTCCTTGACGGCCTCGACGCTCTCGCTGCGGATCCTGGTCATCGCGGGGCGAGCAGTTCGTCGTAGGCGCGCATGCAGTAGCGGTCGGTCATGCCGGCCACCCAGTCGGTGGCCCGCGTGACCGGGTCGGGGTCGCCGGGGATGTCGTCGGCGTGCGCGATGAAGTGGCCGAGCAGCGCCTCCACCATGTCGGCGGCGCGCGCGGTCTCACGGCGCGCGATCGGGCCGAGGTAGACGTGTTCGAACATGAAGCCGCGAAGCGCCAGCAGCGCGTCGGCCATGGGCGGCGACTGGCGCACCTCGCCGGCGACGTCCGACGTCTCGACCAGGTCGTGCACGAGCGCGTCGATCCGCTCCGAGGCCGTCGAGCCGAGCAGGCCAACCGGAGCGGCGGGCAGGTCGCGCTCGTCGAGGATGCCGGCGCGGAGCGCGTCGTCGATATCGTGGTTGACGTAGGCGAAGCGGTCGACCAGCCGCACGATCCCGCCCTCGAAGGTCTCCGGCTCCTGCGCCCCCGTGTGGTGCAGGATGCCGTCTCGCACCTCCATCGTCAGGTTCAGCCCGCGCCCCTGGTGCTCGAGCACGTCGACGACGCGCAGCGAGTGTTCGTTGTGGCGGAACCGGCGCCCGTACTCGCGCCGCAACAGCCGGTCGAGCGCCTCCTCGCCGGTGTGGCCGAAGGGGGCATGCCCGAGATCGTGGCCGAGCGCGACAGCCTCCGCGAGGTCCTCGTTCAGCCGCAGGGCGCGGGCAACGCCGCGGGCGATCCCGGACACCTCGAGCGTGTGCGTGAGCCGGGTACGGAAATGGTCGCCCTCCGGAGCGATGAACACCTGCGTCTTCTGCTTCAGTCGCCTGAAGGCCTTGCAGTGGACGATCCGGTCGCGATCCCGCTGAAACGGCGTACGCAGTGAGCAGTCCTCGTCGTCGGGCAGCGGGCGCCCTGCCGTCTCGTAGGATCGGACGGCGAGCGGTGAGAGCGACGCGGCCTCGACGGCTGCGATGTGCGCGGCGAAGCGCTCGGCGACGGGCCCCGTGGGATGCATCCCGGAATCCTACGCGGGCGACCCGGGCGCAGGAGTGCCGAGATGGTCGTCAGATGATCACAGGCACCGTGCCGCCATCCGCACTCCAGGCGGCGCCGGTCACGTACGAGGCACGCGGCGAGCAGAGGAACGCGATGACGGCGGCGATCTCGTCGGGCTCCGCCATCCGCCGCAGCGGGCGGCCGGCCGCCACCGCCGAGAGCACATCGTCGCGGCTGCGATCCGAGCCGCCGGCCGTCTGGTCGGCGAGCCCCCCGGGCGCAAGCCAGGCCGGCGAGAGCGTCGGCCCCGGAGCGACGGCGTTGCAGCGGATGCCCTCGGAGGCGTAGGCGTCGGCGACCAAGCGCGACAGCGAGAGAACGGCAGCCTTCGTCACGGAGTACTCAGGCATCCCCCCGCTCGGCCGCTTCCCCGAGGTCGAGGCGACGTTCACGATCGCGGCGCGGTCCGACTCGCGCAGGTGCGGGAGCGCGGCGCGGATGCAGCGGACATAGCTCATGACGTTCACATCCCAGGCGTTCTGCCAGATCGCGTCATCGGCATCCTCGAACGTGCCGATGCGGGCGGTGCCCACGTTGTTGACGACGACGTCGAGCCCGCCGAGCGCCTCCACCGCGCCGGCGACTGCGCGGGTGCAGCCGTCCGGCGTCCCGAGGTCTGCCGCGACGCCGGCGAGGCCGAGGCGGGTGGCCGCCTGCTCCGGCTCACGGGAGGCGATCACGACGCTCGCTCCTTCGGCCGAGAGTAGCTCCGCGGCCGCCAGTCCGATGCCCGCGCTCCCGCCGGTCACGAGCACGCGCAGGTGTGCAAGGCCGAGGTCCATCTGGGCGCGCATCATATGATGGCCGCCATGACGGAGGTGCTCGTTGCCCGCCACGGCGAAACCGACTGGAACCGCGAGCACCGCTGGCAGGGGCAGGGTGGCCCGGGGCTGAACGACCGCGGGAGGGCCCAGGCGCACGCCCTCGCGGCACGGCTCGCCGGCCTGCGTCTGGACGCGATCTACACCAGCGACCTCCCCCGGGCGACGCAAACGGCCGAGATCGTCGCAGCGGCGGCGGGCCTCGAGCCGATCGAGGACCGCGGGCTGCGTGAGGTCGACGTGGGAAGCTGGCGGGGACTCACGCGAGGCCAGGTGCGAAAGAGCGACCCGGACGGCTATCGCCGCTGGATGCGCGGCGAGGCGGGATGGCAGGGCGGGGAGACCTACGACGAGATGCACGCACGGGTCGTGTCCGCGTTTGACCGGCTGCTCGGCGCGCACCGCCGAGGGCGGATCCTGCTCGTGTCGCACGGCGGGGGCGTGCGCGCAATCGTGGCGCACACCGTCGGGCTTCCCGGGCACGACCGGCTCCACATCGACGGCGCCCACAACTGCAGCCTGACGACGGTGACGACGGTGCGGGGGGCGCTGCGACTGGCCGGATTCAATGACATCGGGCACCTGCCGGCCGGACGGTGAAGGCAGGCGCGGGTTTGCTAGGGTGACGGCGGTGGAGGACTACACGTCCAAGTACAAGGGTGAGACCGTTGAGCTCGCCCTGTTCGGCGGGGAATACCAGGACGGCGTGCTCACGGCCTACTGCTACGTCGACGACGTGCCCCACGTCGAGCTGAACAACCACATCCTCGTCCCACTCCAGAACGTGGCCAGCCTGCACTGCACCGGACGGTGCGAGGTGCAGGGGGATTGGCCGCCGCGGGGGTTCGAGGACGAGGA
>DATAHR010000173.1:0-21090 GCA_036263035.1 Gaiellales bacterium
GGGGGGCGTGGCCGCGACGCTGATGGCGGGCCTGGTGGCGCGTGGCCAGCGCACGATCGTCTTTGCCAAGTCCCGCCGGGCATGCGAGCTCGTCCACCGCTACGCGCGCGAGGGGCTGACCCTGAACGCCCCGGAGCTGGCGCCGCGGATCGCGCCCTACCGGGCCGGCTATACCCCCGAGCAGCGGCGGCGGATCGAGCAGCAGCTGACCAGCGGCGACTTACTCGGGGTGGTCGCGACCAGCGCGCTCGAGCTCGGGGTCGACATCGGCCTACTCGACTGCGCGATCAGCGTCGGCTTCCCCGGGGCGATGGCCTCGCTGCGGCAGCAGTGGGGCCGGGCGGGACGCCGCGGCCTCGGACTGGGCGTGCTGGTAGCGGGGGAGGACCAACTCGACCAGTACCTCGCGCAGCACCCGGAGGAGCTGGTCGCCAGGCCGGCGGAGGCGGCCGTCTCGAACCCCGCGAACCCTGCCGTGCTGGAGGGCCACCTGCGCTGCGCGGCCGCTGAGCTGCCGGTCACCGACGCCGACCGAGAGCATTTCGGCGACGAGGGCATCGCCCTGGCTGAGCGCATGCCCGACCTCGTACGCACACGAGCCGGACTCGCCTACCGCGGCGCCGACCATCCCGCGGCGCGGATCTCGCTGCGCTCCTCGTCACCGGACTCGGTGGCGGTCGTCGAGCAGGAGACGGGCACCCTGCTCGGCACCGTCGACGGCTCGCGCGCCGACTCGACCGTCCATGAGGGAGCGGTCTATCTCCACCTCGGCGAGCAGTATCTGGTGACGTCGCTCGACCTCGCGGCCGGCGTCGCGCTGGTGGCGCCCTTCGACGCCGACTACTACACGCAGACCAAGCGGCTGTCGTCGACCCGCATCGTCGCCGTGCGGGAGCAGTGCCATGTGCCCGGTGCCGGTGTCTGGTTCGGCGACATCGAGGCGACCGAGCAGGTGGTGGCATACCAGCGCAAGCGGATCGCAGATCACAAGCCGATCGACCTGGTCGCGCTCAACCTGCCCGAGCGCAGCTTCGCCACCGAGGCGGTGTGGTTCGTGCCCGACCGCCCACCCGAGGGCCCGCGACTGCTGGGCTCGCTGCATGCCGCCGAGCACGCCATGATCGGGCTGCTCCCGCTGCTCGCCATCGCGGATCGCGGCGACATCGGCGGGCTTTCGATCGACCTGCACCCCCAGACCGGCGAGCCCACCGTGTTCGTCTACGACGGACACCCCGGCGGCGCCGGGATCGCCGAGCAGGGATACCGGCGGTTCGAGCAATGGACGTCACGCACCGCCCACCTGCTGGCCGAGTGCCCCTGCGAGAAGGGCTGCCCATCGTGCGTCCAGTCGCCGAAGTGCGGCAACCTCAACGAGCCGCTCGACAAGGAGGGCGCCCGGACGCTCCTGGCCGGAATCGGCGTGCTACAGTAGCCGCCCCGCGGGGGTCAAGGGAAACCGGTGCAACTCCGGTGCGGTCCCGCCGCTGTGAGGGCGTCCGTCGTGCGCATGTCGCATGGCAGCCACTGGCCGAAACGGCCGGGAAGGCGAGCACGACGGCCCGGGTTTCCCGGGAGACGCGCCCAAGCCAGAAGACCTGTCCTCCCGCGAGACGCATTCACGCCTCTCGAGGAAGGAGGACGCGTTGGCAGCCAATCGCCTACGCCGCATCACCGCCACCATCGTGGCGCTGCTCGCACTTGCCGGTGCCTCCGTGCCGGCTGCGCTTGCAACAAGTTTGCGCGTGGAGGGTCCCACGCACCAGGTGTTCCAGGGACGGGTGAGGCCGTTCGTCGGGACGCTGAAGGGTCACACGACAACGAAGAAGACCGCGCTCGGCGCACTCGTCACCGCCGCTCGTCGGGTGCCATTCGCGATCCGGCTCAAATGGTACGACAGCTTCGGCGGCGCGTGGGATGGGTTCTTCCTGACGTCCGTCATCGGGGTGCCCCCGACGAACACCGCGTACTGGGCTGTAAAGGTCAACCAAAAGCTGACGACTGATGGAATCGGCAAGACCCTCGTCGACCGCAACGACAAGGTGCTCGTCTATTACAGCGCGCTCGATCCCGACACGTTCGCGACGCAACCGACGCTCGGCCTTTCAGCAAGCACGAAGCATACGGACGCCGGCTCGAGGGTGACGTTCACGGTCAAAGCGTTCGACGACGCCGGCACGGCGACCCCTGCAGCAGGCGCATGGGTGTGGGTCAACGGCGCCGCCACGCACGCCGATGCAAACGGCCACGTCACGGTCAGGCTGGCGGCCGGGCGGTATCACGTCCACGCGACCAGCCCGGGCGATATCCGCTCCGGGTGGCTGTGGGTGCACGCCTCGTAGCGGTCGTGCTGCTCGCGGCACTCGCCGCCGGCTGCGGCCAGGACGCTTCGGCTGTCCCGGCCGGGCCGGCGGCGGTGCGCGTGACGATCACGCGGGACTACGGCGCGACGGTGCTGCACGATGGCCGGGCCGCCCCCGGCCAATCGGCGATGAACGCGCTGCGCCGGTTGACCCACGTCAGCACCAGATACGGCGGGCGGTTCGTCCAGTCGATCGACGGCCTGGCGGGCGACAGGTCCGGGCACCAGGACTGGCTGTACTTCATCAACGGCATCGCGCCGGACGTGGGCGCGACGGACATGACGCTGCATCCGGGCGACACCGAATGGTGGGATCGCAGGTACTGGAGCGACCTGGTGCAGACGCCGGTGGCCGTGGGCCAGTGGCCAGAGCCGTTCGTGCACGGCTACAACGGCCGCCGCCACGCGGTGTCCGTGGGCGGACTGGCCTGTTCTTCCGCGCTCGCGGCGTCACTGCGCCGAGTCGGAGCACGGGTGACCTCCGGCTCGTCGACCTACCGGGTCGAGGTGGAGACGTTCTCCCAGGCCGCCGGCGAGCTGGCCGACTGGCGCGGCAAGGGGCTGACCGTATCGCTCAGCAACGGCCGGGTCATGGTCTACCACGGCCAGTCGGGTCTCTTGGCCGATCCGGCCGCGCATGCGCTGATCGCCGGCTATCAGCCGCCCGGCGCGCCAGGTGACGCCGTCACCGTCGTTGTCGCCGGGGACACCGCGTCCACGGCATGTGCCGCCGCGGCCGGCCTGGCGGCCGCTCCATCGCTGGTGCGGGGCACCTACGCCGTTGCGCTGGACGGCGACGGCAAGGTGGTTGCCGCGGGCGGGCGACCATGAGGCCTCTGCCGGTCGGGCTCCTGTGCTCGGCGCTGGTCGCGGGATCCGTCCTGCTCGACAACCCGCTGTCACTGGCCGCCTGTGCGGTCGTGGCGACCGGCCTGCTGGCCGTCTCGCCACCGCCGCGCGGCGCCTACATCTGGTTTGCCGCGGGAAGCGCGGCGCTCGTCTTCCTCGTAAACCCGTTCGTCGGCGTGCAGGGGCTGACGCCGGTCTGGACGGGGCCGCAGATCCCGGTGCTCGACACCGAGATCACGCAGGAGGAGCTGGCCTTCGGTGCCGCCGCCGCCATGCGGCTGATCGGGTCGTCCTTCGCCATCGCCGCCTTCGTCCGGCTGGCGGACGGCGACCGCGTGCTCGCCGCGGTGGCGCGGGTCGCGCCGCGGTCGGCCATGATCGCCGCGCTGGCGAGCCGGCTGCTTCCCACGCTTGAGCGCGACGCTGCCGGGCTCGCGCTGGCAGCACGGGCACGGGCGGCGCGGGTCGACCACCGGCGGCCGGCGGCCGCGCTGGCGGCCCCCCTGGTCGGGCTCTCGCTGGAGCGATCGCTCTCGCTGGCCGAGGCGATGGAGGCGCGCGGATACGGGTCGGGACCACGCACGCGGATGCCCGGTGGGCGCCTGCCGGGCTGGGAGCGCGCACTGCTCGTCGTGGCCGCCGGTCTGGTCTCGGTGGTCGCCGTGTCGGCCCCGGCCGACGGCTACCGCTACTACGACCTGCTCGACGATCCGTTCACGCCGGCAGGGATCGCCACCGCCGGGGCGATCCTCGTGCTGGGCGCGGCGGCGGCCGCGATCGTACGGCACGCGGGGAGCCGGCGATGAGCACGGCATTGCACATGGCGAACGTGCGTTACCGCTACCCCGACGCGGCCCGGCCGGCGCTCGACGGGATCGACCTGGATGTGGCAGAGGGCGAGCTGGTGCTGCTGCTCGGAGAGTCCGGATGCGGCAAGTCGACGCTTCTGCGGGCACTGCTCGGGCTCGTCCCCCACTTCCACGGGGGAGAGCTCGCGGGCCGAGTCGTCAGCGAGGGCCTGGACACGCGGGAGCACCGCCCGGGCGCCATCGCACGACGCGTGGGGCTGGTCTTCCAGGATCCCGAGTCCCAGCTGGTGATGCGGCGGGTCGACCACGAGGTCGCCTTCGGCCTCGAGAACCTCGGCTGCCCGTCCGGTGAGATCGCCGCCCGCACGGAGCACGCGCTGCTGGCCGCAGGCGCGGGGCACCTCGCAGACCGTGATACGGGCACGCTGTCGGGCGGCGAGCAGCAGCGGGTTGGGATCGCGTCGGTGCTGGCGATGGGACAGCGCGTCCTGCTGCTGGATGAGCCAACCAGCCAGCTCGACCCCGCCGCGGCGGAGGAGCTGCTCGGCCTCGTCCGCCGGCTGAATCGCGACCGCGGTATCACGGTTGTGGTCGCGGAGCACCGCACGGCACGGATCTTCGAGGAGGCCGACCGGGTGATCGTGATGGAGGCCGGCCGGATCACCGTGGACGCGCCACCCGAGCAGGCGGCCGACGAGCTCGCCGTCACCGCGCCCTGGCTGCTGCCTCCCGTGACCCAGGCGTTCGTCGCGGCACACCGGCCGGAGCGGCCGCTGACGGTGCGCGAAGCACGCCGCCTGGCCTCGCAGCGACGCAGCGCCACGGGCACCGGCTCGGTGCCGGCACCCGTGCTCCAGCTCGACCGCGTGGACCGGCGCCACGGCGATGTGCATGCGCTGCGGGCCGCGACCACCGGGTTCGCATCGGGCCGGGTGACCGCGGTGGTCGGTGCCAACGGCGCCGGCAAGACCACCCTCGCGCAGGTGGCGACAGGGCTGGTGGCCCCCGACGCCGGCCGCGTCACCGGGCCCACGGTGAGGGGATACGTCAGCCAGAACCCGGCCCACCATGCGATCCGCGAGTCCGTCGCCGACGAGGTCGCCTACGCGCTCGAGAACCTCGGCGTCCCAGCGGCGGAGCGCGGACGGCGCGTCGCCGAGGAGCTGGAACGGTTCGGCCTGGCCGACCTGGCCGGACGGCATCCGGCCGACCTGTCGAGCGGCGAGCGGCAGCGGCTGGCCGTCGCCTCGGTCACGGTGATGCGGCCCGAGGTGCTGCTCGTGGACGAGCCGACGCGGGGCATCGACGGCCTGCGCAAGCTGGCCATGGCGGAGCTGGTGCGGTCGCTGGCGGCCGACGGCTGTGCGGTCGGCGTGGTCACGCATGACCTCGACTTCGCCGGCGAGGTGGCCGACGAGGTGACGACGATGGCGCGCGGAGCCGTGCTAGCCGACCGGCAGCCGGCGTCGCAGCTGGCCGCCGACGGCCTGTTCGCGTGCCAGCTCGGCCTGGCGCTCGGCTGCCGGTCGGTCGCCGAGGCTGCAGCGCTGCTTCGCGGCGAGGTGGAGGCGATCCATGTCTAGCGTCGTCCTGCTGATCGCCGTGGCCTGCGTAATCCTCGCCGTGTCCGCCGTGGAGACGGGCCCCAACCGCAGCCGCGAGCTGGCGCTGGTCGCGGCGCTGGCGGCCGCGGCCGCCGGGGGGCGCGTGCTGTTCGCGTTCATCCCAAACGTGCAGCCGGTGACGATGATCGTCGCCGTGACCGGCGCAACGCTGGGCGCGCGAGCCGGGATCGCCACCGGCGGAGCCGCGGCCCTGGTCTCGAACGCCGTGCTCGGACAGGGGCCCTGGACACCGTGGCAGATGATCGGCTGGGGGCTGGTCGGGGCCACCGCCGCCCCGGCCGGCCGCCTGCTCCGAAGCCGCTACGGGCTGGCGGTCTTCGGGATCGCCTGGGGGTTCCTCTTCGACTGGCTGATGGACGTGTGGGCATGGAGCACGCTCGGGCCGAGCGCCGACCTCCACTCGTTCCTGACCCTCGCGTCCACAGGCATCCCCTTCGACATCGCCCACGCCACGGGCAACGCCGTGATCGCCCTGATCGCGGGCCCGACCATGATCCGCATGCTCGACCGCTACGCGCGGCGCCTGCATGCCCACTTCGCACCACTGGAGTCCGCATGACACATCGCATCGTCATCCTCGCCGCCCTGCTCGCGCTGGCGCTGCCGGCAGCCGCACAGGCCACCTCCGGCGCGGCCTACCTGGCCAGCCGGCAGACGTCCTCCGGAGGGTTCGCCGAACCGGGAGGCAGCGCATCGGTCTCCCTGACCGAGTGGGCGGTGATGGGCCTTCGGGCCGCCGGGAAGAATCCGGCCCGCATGCACCGGCCGGGCGGCCACGGGCCGGGCGCGTTCCTGCGCAGCCATGCCTCCCGCTGGACCAGCTCCTACGCGCTCGAGCGCGGGATTCTCGCCGTGGTGGCGATGGGGAAGGACCCGCGGAACTTCGGCGGCCACGACCTCGTCCGCAGGCTCCGCGGTCAGATCCATGCCAACGGGCGCATCGGGAAGTTCGCGAACTCGACGTACTGGGGAGTGCTTGCGCTGAAGGCGGCAGGCGCGCGGATCCCCAGCCGGTCGATCACCTACATCAAGGGCCGGCAGAGCGCGGGAGGCGGGTTCCCATACGCCGCCACCTCGGCACCCGACTCGAACGACACGGCGGCCGCGGTGCTGGCGCTACGGGCCGGCGGCGTGTCCTGCAGCGGCACGGTGCTGACCAGGGCGAACGACTACCTGCATGGCCTGCAGCGCCCGGATCACGGGTATGCGCTCGGCCCGTCGAACGGCTCGGACAGCCAGTCGACCAGCTGGGTGATCCAGGCGCGGATCCGGTGCGGGCTGTCGAACACCGGTGCGCTCGACTACCTGGCCGCGCGCAAGCGCACGGACGGGTCGTACAACTACGCGAAGGGCAACCACCAGACGCCGGCGTGGGTCACGTCGCAGGTGCTTCCCGCAGTCAACGGGAAGGCGTATCCGATCCACTGAAGCGGAAGAACTGAGCTCAGAGCAGCCAGAAAGCTACGGCGACGATAAAGTAGATCACGAGCAGCTGGAGCCCTTCCAGCCAGTTGGTCTCGCCCGCGCGCGCGACCATGGTGGAGCAGATGGCAGCCGCGCCCAGGGCGGCCAGCTGGAGCGGGTCGAACACCAGCGTCACTTCGCTGCCGATGATCAGGCTCGCGAAGACGGCCACGCTGCTCGCGAGCAGAGCGATCTGGATCGCCGATCCGAAGGCGATCCCCATGGCGAAGTCCATGCGGTTGCCCAGCGCGAGCTTCACGGCGGAGAAGTGCTCCGCCACGTTCCCGACGAATGGCACCACGATCAGGCCGATGAACTCGCGCGGCACCCCCCATGCCTTGATGGTCGGCTCGATCGAGTGGACGAGCACCTCGGACACGACGCCGGTGGCGATCGCCGTGGCCGCCAGCAGCACGAGCGCCGTCGTACGCGACCACTCCATCGCTCCGGCATGATCCGTGTACTGCAGCCCGGGGGTCGTGAACGAGAAGTACAGGTACGCGACGTAGGTGAGCAGCAGCGCCGCGGCCGTCCAGCGCGACAGCTCCTGCACCGAGCTCGTGTCATGGGCGAGCGCCTGGAAGAGCGTCGGCACACCCAGCCCCACGACCGCCAGGATCAGCATCGACGCGTTCGTGCTCGCCATCCGCTCGTTGAACCGCTGGATGCCGTGGCGCCATCCGCCGAGGAGCAGCGCCAGTCCCAGGATCAGCAGCACGTTGCCGATCACCGACCCGATGATCGAGGCACGGGCGATGTCGCTCAGTCCGGCATCGATCGCCAGCACGAGGATCACCAGCTCCGGCAGGTTCCCGAAGCTGGCATTCAGCAGGGCTGAGACGCGCGGGCCGGCGGTCGCACCCGCCTGCTCGGTGGCCTCGCCCAGCGCCCAGGCCAGCCCGGCCACCGCAACCCCTGCGACGACGAACACCACCTGACCCTCGACGTGGACGGCGCGCAGCACGACGGCGAGGGCGGACAGGCCGAAGACGATCGCCAGCAGGAGCCCCTGACGACTGGTCACAGGTACCACACCGCCGTTGCGATGATGCCGTAGACGGCCATCAACTGGGCGCCCTCCAGCCAGTTCGACTCGCCGTCGACGGCGATCAGCGCCGTGATGAAGACGGCCGCGGCCAGCGAGACCACCTGCAGCGTCGGAAACAGCAGGTCGAAGTGGTGCGGCGTCAGCAGCGAGAGGAACACCAGCAGCGGCGCCACGCCGAGCGCGATCTGCAGCGAGGAGCCGAGCGAGACCAGCATGGAGAAGTCCATGTCGTTGTCGTAGGCGAGCTTGATGCCGACGATGTTCTCGGCGATGTTGCCCACGATGGGAACGATGATCAGGCCGAGGAAGACCGCCGAGATGCCCAGATCCTCGATCACCTGCCCGAGCGTCCCGACGAACACGTCCGCGATCACGGCGACCGTGGCGGTCGAGAGCAGGAGCAGCCCCATTGCCACCCGGCCGCGCCAGTGCGGGCCGGTCTCACGGCCGGCATGCTCCTGCGGCGTCCGGAAGTAGTAGATCAGCATCAGCACGTAGAGCAGGAGCAGGATGGCGGCCGTCACGTCGGAGATGGCCTGCACATGGATCGGCTTCGCGACGTGGCCGAACAGCGTCGGGATGCCGAGCCCGATCACGGCGAGGGCAAGCATCGAGGCATTCATTCCCGCAACCCGGCGGTCGAACCGCTGAAGGCCGTTGCGCAGCCCGCCGACCAGGAACGAGGCGCCGAGCACGAGCAGCGTATTGCCGAGGATGGAGCCGGTGATGGACGCGGTCGCGATCTCGAGCTGCCCCTCGCGAATCGCGAAGATGGTGATGATCAGCTCGGCGGCATTGCCGAAGGTCGCGTTCAACACACCGCCCACCTTCGGGCCGGCGCTCGCCCCCAGCTGCTCGGTGGCGAGGCCGACCACCCATGCCAGCAGCACGAGCGCAAGCCCGGAGACGACGAAGACCGCCGTGTTCGGAGCCGATGCCAGATCCAGCGCCCCGGCCGCGGCGGCGATGACGGCGGCGGCGCCGACCGACAGGGTCTCGAACCGGTTGAGGCCGCGAATCACCGGGCGGATGGTATCCACAGTGGCCGATGCGAAGGGCCCGGCCTACTCGACGAACGCGCCCATCCGCTCGAACTTCTGACGCCGCAATCTGCGCCGTTCCGTCGGAGGCAGGGTGTCGAGGAACTCGAGGTCGGCCGCGATCGCATCGGCCAGGAGCTCGGCCGCCTTGCCATGGTCGCGATGGGCACCGCCTCCCGGCTCCGGGACGATCTGGTCGATCACGCCCAGCGCCAGGCAGGCCTCGGCCGTCGGGCGCAGGGCGGCGGCCGCCCGCTTCGCCTCGCCTGCGTCCTTCCAGAGGATGGCGGCGCAGCCCTCGGGCGAGATCACGGTGTAGATGGTGTGCTGCTGCATCAGCACCCGGTCAGCGACGCCGATGGCGAGTGCACCACCGGAGCTGCCCTCGCCGATCACGCAGGCCACGACCGGCACGTTCAGGCCCATCAGCATCAGCTGGGAGCGCGCGATGGCGCCCGACTGGCCGCGCTGCTCGGCGCCCACCCCGGGATAGGCGCCCGGCGTGTCGATCAGGGTCACCACCGGGAAGGCCAGCCGGTCGGCCAGCTCGAATACCCGCATCGCCTTGCGATAGCCCTCGGGGCGAGGCATGCCGAAGTTGCGGTACGTGCGCTCCTTCAGGTCGCGGCCCTTCTGGTGGCCGACGAAGGCAACCGTCTGCCCGCGGAACGAGCCGATGCCGGCCACGATCGCCGGGTCATCGCCCTCGGCGCGATCGCCATGCAGCTCGACGAAGTCGTCGCAGATCCGGTTCAGGTAGTCGAGCGTGTAGGGCCGGTCCTGGTGCCGCGCCAGCTCGACGGCGTGCCAGGCGTCCCCGTCGCCGCCGCGACGGCGCAGGAACCTAAGCCGGTCCGTCGCCGTCACGGTCGGAGAGGAGATCGGTGAACCGGCGGCGGGCGCCGCCCAGCAGCTTGCCGACGGCGCGCTGCGCCCCGAGGTCGGGCAGCAGCGGCGTTCGCCGGTAGGGCGCTCCGTTGGCGAGCAGCCAGGCCAGGCGGGCCACCATGTCGCGCAGCTCGGGGCGCGGCGTGATCATGTCGATGTGCCCATGGCGGAAGTTCGACTCGGCCAGGCCGAAGTCGTCGGGAATGTCCTCGCGGGTGGTCTGGCGCACGACGCGCGGGCCGGAGAAGGACAGCAGTGCACCGGGCTCGGCGATGATGACATCGCCCAGCGCGGCGAAGCTGGCCGCAACGCCGCCCGTTGTCGGGTGAGCGAGCACGGAGATGAACGGCCGGCCGGCCTCCCGCAGCTCGTCGACCGCGGCCACCGTCTTGGCCATCTGCATCAGGGCAAGCACTCCCTCCTGCATGCGGGCGCCACCGGACGAGGCGACGGACACCAGTGGCATGCGGCGCTCGACCGCGAGCTCGGCTGCGCGGAACACCTTCTCGCCCACGACGGAGCCCATGCTGCCGCCCAGGAACGTGAAGTCCATCACCGCGAGCGCAACCGGCAGCTCGCCGATCTCCGCCGATCCGACCAGCACGGCATCCCGCAGGCCGGTCTTGCGCTCGGCCTCCGCGATCCGCTCCGGATAGGGCCGCGAGTCGACGAACTCGAGCGGGTCGGCGGACTCCAGGTCGCGGGCCACCTCCGACCACGTTCCCTCGTCCACCAGCTGCACGATCCGCTCGCGAGCCGTCACCGGGAAGTGGTATCCGCAGTGCACGCAGACGCGCAGGTTGGCGACCATCTCGTCCTCGCGGTAGTGCGAGTCGCAGCGCGGGCAGGTGTTGTGGGCGCGCGTGGTCGGAGACTCGGCCTGCTCGGCCGGCTCACCAACCGGGCTGATGTCGACGCTGATTTCCTTGGCCACGCGCTTCCTCGTGGGACGCCCCGCCGGGGGCGATGGTTGCGGCTCAGCCGCCCGCGCCGTCTCCATCCCAGCGCCGCAGCACGAGCACCGCATTGTGCCCGCCGAAGCCGAAGGAGTTCGTCAATGCGTACTCCACGTCGGCCTCGCGCCCGGTGTTCGGGATGTAGTCCAAATCGCACTCGGGGTCCGGGTCGGTCTGGTTGATGGTCGGCGGCAGGAAGGAATCACGCATCGCAAGCGTGGTGATGATCGTCTCCAGCGCGCCGGCCGCGCCCAGCAAGTGCCCGGTCTCGCTCTTCGTCGACGAGATCGGGATCTGGTATGCGCGCTCCTCGCCGAGCGCGAGCTTCAGCGCACGCGTCTCGGCGGAATCGCCCGCCGGCGTCGAGGTGCCATGGGCATTCACGTAGCCGAGCATGTCGGGCGTGACGCCGCCGTCCTCCATCGCGTTTCGCATCGCCCGGGCCGGGTTCTCCCCGAGGGGATCCGGCTCCGTGACGTGATGGGAGTCCGACGACATCCCGTAGCCGAGGATCTCGGCGTAGATGCGGGCCCCCCGCGACCGGGCACGCTCGAGCTCCTCGAGCACGAGCACGGCACCGCCCTCGGCCAGCACGAAGCCGTCGCGGCCGAGGTCGAACGGCCGGCTTGACCCAGCTGGATCGTCGTTGCGCCGCGAGAGCGCGCGCATCGTGCCGAAGCCGCCCAGCCCGAGCGGCAGGATGGGCGCCTCGACGCCGCCCGCCAGCATCGCGTCCGCCATGCCCGCGCGGATGTAGAGCACGGCGTTTCCGATCGACATCGCCGAGGCTGCGCAGGCGGTGCACTCGGTGGTGAGCGGGCCACGCGTCCCGAGCGCCATCGAGATCTCGGCAGCCGCCATGTTCGGGATCAGGGCGGTTACCCAGAACGGGTTGAGACGGTCGGGCCCGGCCTCGAACAGCTTCCTGTGCGCCACCTCCTCGGTGGAGAGCCCGCCGATGCCGGTGCCCATCGAGCAGCCGATCCTGGCGGCGTCAGCCCGGATGTCGAGATCCGCATCGGCGACGGCCATCGTCGCCGCGGCAACCGCGAAGTGGGCGAAACGATCGGTCTTGCGCACCGACCGCCGCTCCATGTACTGCTCGGGATCGAACTCCTTCACCTGCGCTGCGATGCGCACGTGGCCCTCGAACCCCTCCACGGTGGACACGCCCGACCTGCCCTCGCGGATGTTCCGCCAGCTCTCCTCCACGTCCAGGCCGCACGGCGTGACCGCGCCCACGCCGGTGATGACGACCCGGCGACGGCCCTGCTGCTCACTCATATGCCAAGCCCTCCATCGACCGCCAGCACGTCGCCGGTGATGAACCCGGCGGCATCGGATACCAGGAACCGTACAGCCCGCGCCACGTCGTCGGGCTCTCCCAGCCGCCCGAGCGGCGTATTTCCGAGGATCGCGGAGCGTGCCTCCTCGGGCAACGCATCCGTCAGCTCGGTCGCGATGTACCCGGGCGCGATCGCGTTGACGCGGATGCCGCGCCCGCCGAGCTCCTTCGCCAGCGACTTGGTGAGGCCGATAAGCCCCGCCTTGGACGCGGCATAGTTCGTCTGGCCAGCGTTGCCATGCACGCCAACGATGGAGCTGATGTTGACGATCGCGCCGGTGCGGCGCTTCAGCATGGGCCTCGACAGCGCCCGGCAGGTGAAGAACGCCCCACCCAGGTTCGTGTCGATGACCGTATGCCAGTCCTCTTCCGAGAGCCGCATGATCAGGTCGTCACGCGTGATCCCGGCGTTGTTCACCAGGATGTCGATCGGGCCGACGTCCGACTCGACCTGGGAGACCAGCGCGGCCGCACCCTCGGCGGTCGACACGTCGCCCTGGACGGCCTCCGCACGGCCGCCGGACTCGCGCACGCGATCGCACACCGCGGCTGCGGCCGACTGGTCGCGGACGTAGTTGACGACGACGGTGGCACCGGCGGCGCCGAGCTCGGCGCAGATCGCGGCGCCGATTCCACGCGAGCCACCGGTCACGAGGGCAACCTTTCCGTCCAGCTCAGGCATCCACCATCACCTCCGAGAGTGCTTCCAGGTCGGCCGAGCCGGACACCGCCAGCGTCCGCACCGAGCCGTCGATCCGTTTGACGAGGCCGGTCAGCACGCCGCCGGGACCGACCTCGACAAACGTGTCGATCCCGGAGGCCACGAGCGACTGCACGGCCTGGGTGAACCGCACCGGAGCGGTCAGCTGCTCGACCAGCAGGTCGGGCACGCGGTCGGCGGTCTCGATCGCGCTCGTGACGGTGCTCATGAACGGGATCTGCATGTCGCCGAAGCGGACATCGCGCACCGCGCCCTGGAACGACTCCGCCGCCGCCGCCATCAGCGGGCTGTGGAACGCGCCGGCGACCGGCAGCCGGATCACCTTGCCACCGGCAGCGCGCGCGGCCTCAGCGACGGCGTCGATGCCCTCATCGCGCCCGGAGATGACCACCTGGCCCGGACAGTTGTAGTTGGCCGGCCAGACGTCGTCCCGGGCGGCGCACAGCCGCTCCACCTCGGCGTCGTCAAGCTTGAGGACGGCGGCCATGCCTCCGCCGGTGCCGGCCTCGGCGCTGATCCGTCCGCGCTCGTTCACGAGCCGCAGCAGGTCGGCGGCAGACGCCGCCCGTGCGGCAGCAAGCGCGGCGTACTCACCCACGCTGTGGCCGACCACCACGCTGGGAACGACGCCGGTGCGCTCCTCGACCGCACGGAGAGCCGCGATCGACGCCGCAACCAGCGCGGGCTGCGTGACCTCCGTGCGGGAGAGCTCCTCCATCGGGCCGTCGAAGCTGACACCCCGCACGTCGAAGCCCAGCAGGTCGTTCGCCTCCTCGAACACGGCCGCAGCCGCGGGCACCTCCGCAGCCAGCTCCCGCCCCATGCCGACGCGCTGGCTGCCCTGGCCGGGGAAGCAGAACGCGACCCGCGTCACACCCGCTCCTTCGTCCACTCGAGCAGGCAGGAGCCCCACGCAAGGCCGCCACCGAAGCCGACCATCAACACGACGTCGCCACGGTCGATGCGGCCCTGGCGCCAGGCCTCGTCGAGGCCGATCGGGATCGACCCCGCGGATGTGTTTCCATAACGGTCCACGTTCGAGAACACCTTCGCCTCGTCGATGCCAAGGCGCCGTGCGGCGTGATCGATGATGCGCCGGTTGGCCTGGTGGGGAACGAACAGATTCACATCGCCGACCGTGAGGCCGGCGACATCCAGGCACCGGCTCGCCGACTCGGCGGTCACCCGTGTCGCGAACTTGTAGACCTCGGGGCCGTTCATCTTGACGTAGGGGCCTTCGGCCTCGAACTCCGCGTTGCCTGCCGCAGCAACGGAGAGGAGCTGCGCGCCGCTCCCGTCCGCGCCCATCTCGAACGCACGCAGGCCCGCTCCCTCGGAACGGCCGAGCACCACCGCGCCGGCGCCGTCGCCGAACAGGATGCAGGTCGACCGGTCATCCCAGTCGAGCAGGCGCGAGAACACCTCGGTGCCCACCACCAGCACCGTGTCTGCGAGGCCGGATGCGATCTGCGAGTACCCCTGCGCGAGCGCGTAGATAAACCCGGTGCAGGCCGCGGACAGGTCGTACCCGGCCACGTCGGTCGCGCCGATGCGGTCGCCGATCAGCGACGCGGTGGCCGGGAAGTAGTAGTCCGGACTGGCCGTCGCGGCCACGATCAGGTCGAGATCAGTTGCCGCGACTCCGGCGCTCGCAAGCGCCCGCCGGGCCGCCTCCGCCCCGAGCGAAGCTGACGAGTCGCCCGGCCCAGCGATCCGTCGCTCGCGGATGCCGGTGCGCTGGGAGATCCACTCGTCGTTCGTGTCGACCATAGTCGCGATCTCGTCGTTGGTCATCACGCGTTCGGGCACGTGCGATCCGAGCCCGAGCACGGCGACGTTCTCGCGGCAGGCTGCGATCACCCCTCGAGCTCCGTGAGCGCGAAGGTGAGGGCCGCCCGGCAGGCCAGCTCGTCGCCGACCGAGGCGGTGGCGTCGGCCTTCCCGATCGGGCCGCGCAGCCGCGTGATCCTGCACTCCAGGGTGAGCGTGTCGCCGGGCGTCACGATCCGCTTGAAGCGGACGTCGTCGATGCCGGCGAACAGCGCCAGCCGGCCGGCGAATCCGGGGGCGGACAGCCCACAAACGGCGCCCACCTGCGCCAGCGCCTCGACCTGGAGGACGCCGGGCATAATCGGGCGGCCGGGGAAGTGGCCACGCAGGTACCAGGCGTCCTCGGACACGTGGTAGCGGCCAACGGCGTGCTCGCCGGGTACCAGCTCGACGATCTCGTCCACCAGGAGGAAGGGCTCGCGGTGGGGGATGATCGCCTCGATGCCGGCCCTGTCGAGCGGCAGGGCGATGTCCGTCACGCGGAGACCGCCTCGGCCGACGGCCCCAGGGCCCGGCGCATGCGCGCGCGCCCGCGGTGGGCGTGGCACTTGACAGTGCCGACGGGCATCTCCAGCACCTCGGCGATCTCCTCGTAGGAGAGCGCCAGCACGTCCTTCATCACCATCACGTGCCGCTGGTCGGTGGACAGGCCGCCCATCTCGCGGGCCAGCATGGCCCGCTGCTCGCGCTGGCACGCCAGGTCGTGCGGCCCCTCGACGGACACGACCTCCGGCGCCGTGTCGAGCGGCTGGTGGCGGCGGCGGCGCTGACGCTCGCCCAGGTCACGGCACGTGTTCGCGACCAGGCTGTAGAGCCAGGTGGCAAACCGGGACTCACCCCGGAACTGGTCGATTCTGGTCAGCACCTTCGCAAGCGCCTCCTGAGCGGCGTCCTCCGCATCCTGCGGATCGTCGAGCAGGTACGACGCGAGCCGTCGCACCCGCGACTCGTGGCGATGCACCAGGGTCTCGAGGGCGGCTCGATCCCCGTCCTTGGCCCGCACGGCCAGCACCACATCCGAGAGCGCGGCATGGGCCGACTCGTCGCGTACCCGTTCTCGCAGGGTCAGACGGGCTGCCGCGCGTTTGGGTTGCGAGAACATCAGCGGCGTATTCTATGGAATGCCCTTGCTCCCCGAGCAGGTCGAGCCCCGGCTCCGTGGAGGATTCGGGCATCCATACGTCTGGCGGGAGGAGTGCCCCTCCACCCAGGAGCTCGCCCGCGGCCTCCCCCACGGGGGCGTCGCAGCCACCGATCACCAGACGGCCGGACGCGGACGGCGGGGACGGAGCTGGGTCGCTCCGCCGGGCACCGCGCTGCTGTTCTCGCTGTCCCTGACGCCGCGCACGCCGCCCAACCGCCTCGCTGCCTTCTCGCTCGTGGCAGCCGAGGCGGTGGCGACGGCCTGTCACCCGACGGCGCTCGTGCGCTGGCCGAACGACGTGATCGTCGATGGCGCCAAGCTGGCCGGCGTGCTGCCGGAGGTGAAGGATGGGACGCTGGTGCTGGGTGTGGGCATCAACGTGAACATGAGCGCCGAGCAGCTCCCCGCCGATGCCCGCGTGCCGCCCACCTCGCTGCGGCTGATCACGGGCATGCACGTCGACCGCGCCGGCCTGCTCGCCGACGTGCTGGCCGAGCTGGAAGGCCGCTACGACGCCTTCGAGCGCGATGGCTTCCCGGGACTCGAGCGCGACGAGCTGCGCGGGCGGAGGGTCAGCCTGTCCGGCGGGCCGTCGGGAACCGCCGAGGGCGTCGACCGCGAGGGCCGGCTCCTGATCGACGGACGGGCACTGACGTCGGCCGAGGTGGAACGGGTGGAGCAGGTGGACGAAGCGCAGCGGCAGGCGTGACAGGGGAGGACCTCGACCTGCGGCGAAGCCCGCTCAGCGGCGAGACGGTGCTGATCGTTCCCGGCCGAGCCGGCCGCCCCGGCGCGCTCGGCCGCACGACGCGGATCGCCGACGCGTCGACGTGCCCGTTCTGCGGCGGCCACGAGTCGCTGACGCCGCCCGAGGTGGAGGCGCTTGGCCGGTCACAGGGCCCGCCCGATACCCCCGGCTGGACGGTCCGTGTGGTGCCGAACAAGTACCCCGCCTTCCCCGGGCACGAGGTCGTCATCCACGGCCCCGACCACGTGCTCTCGGTCGCAGACGTCGATCCGGGCGTCTGGGAGACCGTGCTCGAGGCCTGGCGGCTACGGCGGGCAGCGCACGAGGCGGCAGGAGCCGCGTGTGTCCTACTCGTGATCAACGAGGGGCCGGCCGCCGGCGCGTCGCTCGACCATTCACACTCGCAGGTCGTGCCGTTCGCCGCGGTGCCACCCGTGGTGGCCCACGAGCAGGCGGCCTTCCAGTCCGAGGCGGTATGCCCGCTCTGCCGTCTGGACGGCCACGTGATCGCCGAGCAGGACGGCCTGGTCACGTTCGCGCCGCCGTGGAGCAGGGTGCCCTACGAGACGTGGATCGCACCGCGGTCGCATGCGCCGCGCTCGCCGCTCGACGCGCCGGTGGCGCGGGCGCTCCGAGACGCGGTCTCCCGCCTGCGAGCGCTGCTCGGCGACGAGCTGGCGTGGAACGCGATCCTCCACGAGCAGCCCGGAGGCACGGATGGGCCGTTCCACTGGCACATCGAGCTGCTGCCGCGCCTGACGGTGCAGGCGTCGATCGAGATCGGCGCCGGGATCTGGGTGAACGTGGTCGACCCCGCCCGCGCTGCGGGGGAGCTGTCGGGGTCGGCTGAGAACTAGATCGTTGATTCCATATCGCCGTGCGGTCTGAGCGGTCGGGGGGCAAGCAGCGCAAGGATCGAGGGAGGGCCGATATCGGGAATATCGACCCGACCGAGGACGCCGCGGTGCGCCGCTCCCCGATCGCAGCCCCCTAGCCGTGGGCAACTACACAGCGCCCAGACGTTCAGGCGCGCGGGGATATGGGATCAACGATCTAGGAAGCGAGCTGCGCGCGCTCGGCCTTCGCGGCCTGGAACTCGCGTGCGGCGGCGATGGCGGCGCCGAGGTTCAGGCCCTTGTCCTTGGCCTGCTTGATCAGCATCACCATCTCAACCGACTCCATGTCGTAGACGCGCTGCTTCCGCCCCTTGGTGGGGATCTCGGCCTTCGTCGTCCAGTAGTCCAGCTGCATCTTCGAGATGCCGGCGACGCTGCACACCTGGCTCAGATACAGCTCAAGCTGCGGCAGCCGCTCGGTGATGTCCACCGGCTCCAATAGGTCGACTTGTCTCATCGGTCTCCCCTCTCTGGCAGGTCTGGGCGCTACAGAAAGCGGTATCGACCGTTTTGTTCCACTTATTGAACCCAATTCCTGCCAGGATTGGAAGGAATTTCCGGTTGCAGGCTATTCGGCCGCGTCGGAGGCGCCGTCACCGGCCCCGTCCGGGCCGTCCGGCTCGCCGCTCTCCTCGACGCCCGGCTCGCCGCTGTTCTCACCGTCCGTCAAGGCGGGCTCCACATCGGAGCCGTTCGGCGCCGCCGCGCCGGAGGGCTCGGTCACCCGTGCGATTGCAGAAACGCGGTCGCCCTCCCGCAGGTTCATCACGCGCACACCCTGTGTGGCGCGCCCCATGCGCGAGATGCCGTCGGCCGCCGTGCGGATGACGGTGCCGTCGTGGCTGATCAGCATCAGGTCGTAGCCGTCCTTGACGATCATTGCGCCGGCCAGCCGGCCGCGGGATTCCGTGTAGCGGATCGTGAGCACGCCCATGGTGCCGCGGCCCTTTGCGGGATACTCCTCCACCCGCGTCCGCTTGCCGAAGCCGTTCTCGGTCACCACCAGCAGATCCTGGTCGTCACGCGCGATCTCGACCGCGATCACCTCGTCGCCGGCGCGCAGCTTCATGCCCTGCACACCGCTCGTGTCGCGGCCCATCGGGCGCACGTCGCGCTCCGAGAAGCGGACGGCCGAACCGTTCCGCGAGACGAGCAGGACGTCGTCCTCGCCGTCGGTCAGCCGAACGCCCACCAGCTCGTCGCCCTCGCGCACCTTGAGCGCGATGATGCCATCCGCCTTCAGGACGGTGTCGTAGGACTTGAACTCGGTCTTCTTCGCAACCCCGTTGCGCGTCGCGAACAGGAGGTACTTGCCCTCGCTGTAGGTGCGGGTGTCGATCACCGCCTTCACCTTCTCGTCCTGGCGAAGCGGCAGCACGTTGACGAGGGCGCGGCCCTTCGACTGCCGGGTGCCGAGCGGGAGCTCGTGCACCTTCACCCTGTAGACCTTGCCGACGGTGGTGAAGAAGAGGAGGTAATCGTGGGTGGACGCCACGAAGAGGTGCTCGATGTAGTCACCCTCCTTCGTGTCCATGCCCATCACGCCGATTCCCCCGCGCCCCTGGGTGCGGTAGGTGCTGATCGGCAGCCGCTTGATGTAGCCGCTTGCCGTTATGGAGATGACCATGTCCTCTTCGGCAATAAGCTGCTCGAGGTCGATCTCGCCCTCGGCCGCGATGATCTCGGTGCGACGGGGATCGGCGAAGCGCTCCTTGATCTCCGACAGCTCCTCGCGGATCACCTCCATCAGGCGCTGCTCGTCGGCCAGGATGGCGCGCAGCTCGGCGATCCGCTCGAGCAGGTCGGCGTGCTCGTTCTTGATCTCCTTGCGGGCGAGCCCCGTAAGCGCCCGCAGGCGCAGCTCGAGAATGGCCTGCGCCTGGATCTCGGTCAGGCCAAAGCGCTCCATCAGGCCTGTGCGCGCGGTCTCGGTGTCCTCCGCCGCGCGGATCAGCGCGATCACCTCGTCCAGGTGGTCGAGCGCGATCAGATAGCCCTCGAGCACGTGGGCCCGGCGCTCGGCGCGGTCGAGCTCGAACTTGGTGCGCCGGGTGACGACCTCCTTCTGATGCTCGATGTAGTGGTGGAGCATCTGCTTGAGCGACAGCGTGCGGGGGTTGACCCCGTCCACCAGGGCGACCATGTTCACGCCGAAGGTGGTCTGCAGCGGCGTGTGCTTGTAGAGCTTGTTGAGAACGACCTTGGGGATGGCGTCGCGCTTCAGCTCGATGTAGATGCGCATGCCGGTGCGGTCGCTCTCGTCGTTCAGGTTCGAGATCTCGTTCAGCACCTTCGAGTCGACGAGCTCGGCGATCTTCTGGATGACGCCCTCGTCGCCGCCCTTTCGCACCATGTAGGGCAGCTCGGTGACGATCAGCGCCGTCTTCCCGCCGCGGACGTCCTCGGTGTGCACCTTCGCGCGCATGACCACGCGGCCGCGGCCGGTCTCGTAGGCCTCCCGGATGCCGCTCACGCCCATGATGGAGCCGGCCGTCGGGAAGTCTGGGCCCTTGATGTGCTTCATCAGGTCCTCGACGGTGGCGTCGGGGTTGTCCATCAGCTCGATCGCAGCGTCGATCGTCTCGCCCAGGTTGTGGGGCGGGATGTTCGTGGCCATGCCGACGGCGATCCCCGATGAGCCGTTGACCAGCAGGTTCGGGAAGCGCGCCGGCAGGACGATCGGCTCACGCCGCCGCTCGTCGTAGTTCGGCATGAAGTCGACGGTGTCGGCGTCGATATCGCGCAGCATCTCCACGGCCAGCGGGGACAGCCGGCACTCCGTGTAGCGCATGGCCGCGGCCGAGTATCCGTCCTGGTTGCCGAAGTTCCCCTGACCGTCAACGAGCGGGTAACGCAGCGAGAACCACTGTGCCATGCGAACCAGCGCGTCGTACGCGGCCGAGTCGCCGTGCGGGTGGTACTTGCCCAGCACGTCGCCCACGACGGCCGCGCACTTGGAGTACGGGCGATTCGGCTGCAGACCGCTCTCGTTCATGGAGAAGAGCACCCGCCGGTGCACGGGCTTCAGCCCGTCCCGGACGTCCGGCAGCGCCCGCCCGACGATCACGCTCATCGCGTAATCGAGGTAGCTGGTCCGCATCTCCTCGGCCAGCTCGCGCTGCTCGATACGCCCGTCCCCGAGCGTCTCCATACTCATGTCCGGCTCACCTCACGGCTCCTGCAAACCGTCGCCTTCTTCGGAGATACATGGTCATCAAATATCGAGGAACTTCACGTCCGAGGCGTTCCGCTCGATGAAGTCCCGTCGCGGCTCGACGCGGTCGCCCATCAGCATCGAGAACATCTCGTCCGCCGCGGCCGCGTCCTCCACCGACACCCGCTGCAGGATGCGGTTCTCCGGGTTCATC
>DATAHR010000174.1:0-12325 GCA_036263035.1 Gaiellales bacterium
ACTCTCGGATGAACCGCTCGTACTCGGGGATCCGCGACCAGTTGCAGTAGTCCTCGACGAAGCGGCCGCTGTCGGTATCGGGGCTGGCGACGAGCGCACGGTCGCTCGGCTCGGCCAGGTTGCGTTCGATACCGCTCTCGACCAGAGCGACCAGGTCAGGGTCGAACGCGCCGCGGACGACCACGGCTCCGTCTCGCTGGAAGTCCTCGATCAGCTGCGGGTCGAGCGGCATGCGGAGAGCCTATCGACTGCCGGCCGAAGCGGTGCCGGGCTGAAGCCCGGCACCTGGCGATCATCACATACGGGGTCAGGCCGGAGGCCTGACCCCATCTACTCCCGCTCCGGCAGATCCCCTCGCGGCCGAAGCCGGCTCGGGTGCTCCGCGCCCGCCCGCTCGCCGCGGACCCACTGCACCGACGCGTCCACGAACGGCTGGTGGTCCCACGGCGTCTGCGCGCCGTGGCGCAGACCCGCCGCCACGAGCCGCCGGCGTCGCTGGCTCTCGCGCACCTCGGCGTCGAGCGCCTCCAGATCCCACCGGCGGCGCACCTCCGCGCCCATCTCCTCGACCACCGCCGCGTGCGCCGGGTCACCCGCCAGGTTGTCCAGCTCCAGCCGGTCGGCGTCCAGGTCGTAGAGCTGGTCGGGATCGCCCGGCGTGCGGATGAACTTGTGCCGCCCGCGCCGGAGCATGACCGACGGCGCGCGGACGCCCTCCGCCAGATACTCCCCCGCAACCCAATCCGGGCCGCCCGCAGCCCCTCCGCGCAGCAGCGGCGCAAGGCTCGTCCCCTCGTACTCGGCGTCGTCCCCTCCAACCGCAGCCAGCTCCGCGAGCGTCGGTGCCAGATCGACCTGCGACACCGGCCCCGCATGCCGCGCCGGCGCGATTCCCGGCCCGGCTGCGATCAGCGGCACGCGGGCCGAGCCGTCGAAGAAGCTCATCTTGTACCAGAGGCCCCGTTCGCCCAGCATCTCGCCGTGGTCAGCGGTGAACAGCACGATCGTGTCGTTCGCGAGCCCCGTCGCCTCCAGCGCATCCAGCACGTCGCCCACCCGGTCGTCCAGGTAGCTGATCGCCGCGTAGTACCCGTGCCGGGCCTTGCGGACCTCCTCCTCGCTGAGCGGCCGCTCGTCGCAGCCGATCATGTCGCGGAGGCGCAGGCTGTGCGGGTCCGCCTGCTCCCGCGGGATCGTCGCGACCTCCGGCAACCCGATCTCCGAGTCGGAGTACCGCTCCCAGTGCGGCCGTCGCACCTCCCACGGATCGTGCGGATTCGTGAACGACACCGTCGCGAGGAACGGCCGCCGGTGCGGCTGGCGCGACAGGTCGCGGAGCAGCTGCACCGCGGTGAAGCAGACCTCGTCGTCGTAGTCCGTCTGCATCGCCGCTTCGGCGATCCTCGTACCGAGCAGGCTGTTCATGTTGTGGTACCAGGGCAGGCTGCGCTCGTCCGAGCGCCGCCAGTCGGGCGTCCAGTCGAACGTCGCCGGATACACGTCGCTGGTCAGCCGCTGCTCGAAGCCGTGCAGCTGATCCGGCCCCACGAAGTGCATCTTCCCCGTCAGCACCGTCGCATAGCCGGCGGCCCGCAGGAGGTGCGTGATCGTCGGCGTCCCGGCCGGCAGCTCCGCCGCGTTGTCGTAGACGCCGACCGCCGACGCTCGCCGCCCGGTCAGCATCGCGCTGCGTGACGGCGCGCACAGGGGCGACGCGCAGTAGGCGGCCTCGAAGACCGCCCCCGCCTCGGCCAGGCGGGTCAGGTTCGGTGCAGAGACGACCGGGTGCCCGTACGCGGGCAACGCCCCGGCGGACAGCTGGTCGGCCATGATCAGGAGGATGTTCGGACGGTCGTCAGCCACGTCGGAGCGCGGCGTGCAGGCCGTCAAGCAGCCGCGGCGCGCGGTCATCCCGCATCTCCAGTCGCAGCTCGGAGCTGACGAACGAGAAGCCGGTGCGAAGCGACGGCCAGCCCCCGTGTGTCGATCCGCCCGCACCGGTATGGCCGAACGCGTCGTCGGCGGGCCCCAGCCGGCTGGGGGTGCCCGACAGCTCGTAGCCGGTCGGCCCGAACCGCAGCGGCCGGCCGCTCAGGGGGTCGGCTCCGTGGCTCGCGGTGGCCGTGCCCTCCTGCAGGGTCTGCATGCTTACCAGCCTGCCCGTGACCAGGCTGCCGTACAGGGTCGCCATGGCGCGCGCCGTGGCCATGCCGTTGGCCGCCGGGTTCGGCGCCTCCAGCCAGCCGGGGGCCGCCGGGTTTGCCCAGAACCGGGCGTACACCTGCTCGAGCCGGGGATCGGGGTCGTCGGCCGCCATCGCGGACGGCGCGAAGTCCGGTGCTGGGCAGAGCTCGGCGAGCCGGCTCTCCGCGTCCCTGTCGCCCTGCAGCCCGATCCGCACGTCGAGGCCGAGCGGCTCGGCGACGCGCTGCGCCACCAGCTCCGCCGCGCCGAGATGGCAGATGTGACGGATCAGCCCGTCCATCAGCCACCCGTAGGTGACCGCGTGGTAGGTCGGCACCCCGACCGGCGTGACAGGAGCCTGCAGCGCCAGCAGCTCGGAGGCGGTCACCAGGTCAGCCATCTCCGACGCGCTCGCCGCCTGGGTCAGGTAGGGCAGGCCTCCTGCGTGCGCGCCCAGCTGCGCCACGGTGATGTCGGTCTTGCCGGCGGCGGCGAATGCCGGCCAGTGATCGGCGACGCGGTCGGTCAGCATCATGCGGCCCTCGTCGACCAGGGTCAGCAGCCCCGTCGCGACCACGCCCTTCGTGCCCGAGAACAGCACGCCGATCGTGTCCTCCTGCCAGGGCCTGCCGGTGGCATTGGTCTCGCCGCCCCAGAGGTCGACGACCAGCTGGCCGTCCACCATCGCGGCGAGCGCTGCGCCGCCGCCCGGCGCATGCGACTCCATGATCTCGGCAAAGGTCGAGCGCACCAGCTCGAACCCGGGTGCGACCGACCCGGCAACCCCGCCCGCTGCTCGGCTCATGCGGTGACGGCCTCGAGCGACGGCGTGTCGGCCAGCAGCGCCTTGGTGTAGGCGTCGTGCGGTGAGAGCAGAACGTCGTCGACGGGGCCGAGCTCCACGATCCGCCCCTTGTTCATGACGGCCACCCGCTGGGCGATCGAGCGGACCAGCGGCAGATTGTGCGTGACGAACAGCATCGAGAGACCGAGGTCGCGCTGCAGCTCGGCGAGCAGGTCGACGATCGCCGCCTGCACGCTCACGTCCAGCGCTGATGTGATCTCGTCGCAGATCAGTACCGACGGATCGCACACGAGCGCCCGGGCGATCGCCACGCGCTGGCGCTCGCCGCCCGACAGCTGGTCGGGATACTTGTGCATATAGGCTGCGGTCAGCGAGACGCGCTCGAGCATCGTGCCGACCTTCTCCTCCCGCTCCGCCGAGGGCGTGCCGAACAGCTCCAGCGGCTGCGAGACGATCTGGCCGATGGTGCGGCGGGGGTTCAGGGAGCCGTACGGGTTCTGGAAGATGTACTGGATCGTCCGCCGGGCCTCGGCCGAGCGCGACCGCGACGAGTTGGCCAGCGGCTCGCCGTTCAGCTGCAGCTGGCCCCGGCGCTCGTGGTGGAGGCCGGCCACCGAGCGCGCCAGCGTGGTCTTCCCGGAGCCCGACTCGCCGACCACCGCCAGGCACTCGTGCGGGGCGAGGTCGAACGTGATGTCGTGCAGCACCGTGCGCCCGCCGTAGCCGGCGTTCAGCCCCTTCAGCGACAGCACAGCCGCTCCGGAGGCCACCGCGTCGGCGGGCAGCGTTTCGCCGGACGGCAGCCCGGACTCGGCCATGACTTCCTCGGCGCGGATGCAGCGCACGTTGTGGGCGGTGGCCACCTGCCGGAGCGGCGGCAGCTCGGCCGTGCAGGCGTCGATCTTCCACGCGCAGCGGGCCGCAAAGAAGCAGCCCTTCGGCCGAGAGCCCGGTGACGGGGCGCGGCCCGGTATGCCGGCCAGCTGGCGCTTGCCGGAGATGTGCGGGATCGCCCCGATCAGGCGCCGGGTGTACGGATGCGCGGGTGCATTGAAGAGCGCCTCCGCCGGCCCCACCTCGACCACCCGGCCGGCGTACATCACCGCCACGCGGTTGGCCAGTGTGGCGACGACCGCCAGGTCATGCGTGACGTACAGCGCAGCCGAGCGGTGCAGCACAGTCAGTTCGCGCACCGTGTTCAGGACGTGCGCTTGCGTGGTCACGTCGAGCCCGGTGGTGGGCTCGTCGAGCACGATCACCGGCGGCCGGCAGGCGAACGCCATTGCCAGGCCGACCCGCTGCTGCTGGCCGCCTGAAAGCTCGTGCGGGTAGCGGCGCAGGTACGCGGGATCGTCCGGCAGCAGCACCTCGCGCATCATCTCGGCGACCCGCTCGGTGCGGGCGCTGTCGCTGTCCCCGTAGTCGTGCACGTCCAGCACCTCGCGCAGCTGCGTGCCGATGCGCAGCGCCGGGTTCAGCGATGCGGCCGGATCCTGCGGCACGTACGAGACGACCCGCCCGCGCAGCTTGCGCCGGTCGTCGCCCTTCAGCTCGAGCACCTCGACATCACCCACGCGCACCGAGCCGCCCGCGATCTGGACGCCTCGGCGGCAATGGCCGAGCAACGCAAGGCCGGCCGTCGTCTTGCCCGATCCTGACTCGCCGACCAGGCCGAGCACCTCGCCGGGCGCGATCGAGAAGTTGACGTCGTCGACGATGTCGATGTCCGTGCCCGCCAGGTTCAGGCGCAGCTTCTCGACGACGATCGCCGGCTGCTCGCCGGCGGCGGCCGGGACAGACGGCACAGCGGCCGGCTCGCTCATTCGCCGCCTCGCCGCCGGTCGATGCCGGCCGCGGCGCGGGCGATGCCGTCGCCGATCAGTCCGGTGCCGAGGGTGAGCAGGCCGATCGCGATGACCGGCAGCATCACGCCCCACGGCTGCACGGAGAGTGCGATCCGGTTCTCGAAGATCATCAGACCCCAGTCGGCCCCGTTGGGATTCGGGGTGAAGCCGAGGAAGGCGAGCGATGCGACCAGGACGATCGCATAGGTGAGCCGCAGCCCGGTCTCGACCATCAGGGGTGACATCACGTTCGGGAGCACCTCGGCGAACAGGACCCGCCAGCGGGGAACCCCGAGCGCGTCGGCGGCCGCGACGAAGTCGCGCTCGACGATCGGCTGGGCTGCGCCGCGGACGACCCGGGCGACGCGCGGGGTTGTCGTGAGGCCGACCGCCAGGATGATCAGCCACGACTTCGCGCCCAGCGTGACCAGCGCGACGAGCGCCAGCATG
Source organism: Gaiellales bacterium (assembly GCA_036263035.1). GTDB lineage: Bacteria > Actinomycetota > Thermoleophilia > Gaiellales > JAICJC01 > JAICYJ01. Next base: position 5,284 of record DATAHR010000174.1, read on the forward strand.
ATCTGGGGGAACGCGAGGATGACGTCCATCGCGCGCATCAGCACGTCGTCAAGCGAGTTGCGCGAGTAGGCGGCGACCAGCCCCACCAGCGCTCCGCTGGTGATGCCGATCACGGTGGCGGCAGTGGCGATCCAGAGGATGCTCCGGCCCCCGTTCAGGAACCGGCTCCAGACATCCTGGCCGAGATGGTCGGTGCCAAAGATGCCGGGGTGCGTCGAGTTCGGCGCGCCCACGAAATCGGCCGGCCCGTGCGGGGCGATGTAGGGGCCAATGAGGGCGATCAGGACCACGCCCCCGGCCAGGACCAGGCCGATCCTCGTCCGCCACAGCCGCAACGCTTGCCGCAGCAGCCGTGCCGGCTTCTGCCCGGCCAGCTCGACGACTTCGGGGTCCGGGGTGAGCGCGACGGTGTCGGCAAGGGTCACAGCCGTGTCCTCAGCCTCGGCGTGACGAGGATGGTGGCAATGTCCGCGAGCAGGTTCAGCACCACGTACAGGGCGGCGATCAGCATCGCCAGCGCCTGCACGAGCGGCAGGTCGTTGTTGAAGACGGAGTCACGGATGGCGCCGCCGATGCCGGCGTAGTTGAACAGGTACTCGACGATGATGACGCCCCCGGCCAGGTAGGCCAGGTTGATCGCGATCACCTGGAAGGTCGGGCCGAGCGCGTTCGGCAGCGCGTGGCGGATCAGCACCTGGCGCTCGGGCAGCCCCTTCAGCCGCGCCATCTCGACGTAATCGCTCTCGAGCACCTCGATCATGGAGGCGCGCATGATGCGCACGACGTACGGCGTCACCGCGATCACCAGCACGGTTGTGGGGAGGATCATTCCCTCGAGGTCCTGCCATGGGCGTTTGCCCGGCGCCGCGATCGCCGGCAGCCAGTGCGTGACGTTGGTGGAGAAGAACACCACCAGCAGCAGGCCGACGACGAACTCCGGCAGCGCCGCGAAGGCGAGGGTGATGATCGAGGTGATCACGTCGAACGGCCGGTCGCGATGCAGCGCCGCGTAGGAGCCGATGGCGATCGAGAGCGGGATTGAGATGCCGCCGGCGAGCAGCACGAGGAACGCGGTGTTCATGACGCGGTCCTTGAGGTAGTCGGTGACGGGAATCTGAGCCGACAGGCTGGTGCCCGCGTCTCCGTGCACCAGTCCGGTGATCCAGTTCCAGTACTGCTGGAGCACCGGCTGGTCGAGGTGGAGCTGCTTGTGCAGCGCGTCCAGGCTGGCCGGCGTCGCGGTGCGGCCGAGGATCGCGCGGGCCGGGTCGCCCAGCGCCTGGGTTGCCGCGAACACGATCAGCGAGACGAGGAACAGCACCAGCAGCCCCAGCAGCGTGCGGCGCACGATGAACCCGAAGATGCCGCCGATATGCCACCAGTGCCGCCCTGGGCCGGCGTCGGAGCTTCCGGCGTCGCCCGCGGCGGGGTCGGTGAGGACCGCCTGGTTAGCTGGTGAACCAGATGGTTCGGTAGCCATGACCGAACGTGTCGAGGTTGAGGGTGCCTCGGTTCACCTGGAAGCCAGACACCTTGGAGGAGTAGGCATCGACGAGGTTGTTGAAGAACGGGATGATGTAGCCCCCGTTCGTGAACTCCTCGTTGTACATCGTGTGGATGATGTCCGTGCGCTTCGTCTCGTCCGGCTCGGCCAGCGCCTGGTTGTAGAGGCTGACGAAGTCCGACCCGGCGCCCGACTTGGGCGGCCAGTGGCACTCGTTGTAGGGCGCCGTTGGGATGCTGCCGTTGGCCACCTGCGGCAGGTACTGACGCGTGCCCCAGAAGTCGACCGAGAAGGCCAGCTTCAGGTACTGGTCGCCGTAGTAGTTGGGATCATTCTTGACGTTGACGGTGATGCCGGCCGCCTTGGCCTGCTGTGCGAACACGTTCGCCGAGTCGACCATGCCGGCGGCGCCGTCGGTGGTGTGCAGATCGACCGTCATGCCATCCTTGCCTGCGGCCTTCAGCAGCGACTTGGCCTGCTCGATGTCCTGCTCGCGCTGGGCGACGTCCGACGGGTACGCTGCATCGAACGGCGAGTACATGTCGTTGGCGACGCGGCCGTGGCCGGAGAGCACCTGCTCGAGCATCGCGTTGCGGTCGACGATCAGGCGCATCGCCTGCCGCACCCGGGGATCCGTGAAGGGATCCATGTCGACCGCCATGCAGAGCGGCAGCCAGCCGCCGCCCTGGCCCTCGAGGATGGAGAGCCCGCCATGCTGCTTCGCCACCTCGATCTGCGCGAACGGGATGTCGGTCATCGCGTCGATCTGGCCCGCAAGCAGCGCGTTGACCTGCGCAGCCGGGTCGGGGAAATCCGTGACCGTGACGCTGTCGAAGTACGGCTGCCCGGTGCGCCAGTAGTTCGGGTTCTTCTTGTGGTTGCTCGCCTGGCCGGGCTGGAAGCTGGTCGTGACGAACGGGCCGGTGCCCACCCACTTGAGGTTGTTGGTGCGGCTGTAGCCCTTCGGCACGATGCCGTTGTAGTACTGGCCGAGCTGGTCGCCGATCGTCGAGTCGGGGTTCTTCAGGTGCAGCCGCACCGTCAGGTTGTCCATCTTCTCGATGTTGTTGCCGTCGATCGACGCGAGGCCCGCGGTGCCGAACAGTCCCTCCTTGGGATTGAGGATGCGCTGGATCGAGTAGATGACGTCGTCGGCCGTCAGGCTCTTGCCGTTGTTGAACTCGATGCCGTCGCGCAGCTTGATCGTCCACTGGTCGGGCTTGTCCTGGGTGGCCTCCTCGGCCAGCCCGTCGGTCTGGAGCTTGTACTGCTCGTCGTAGACCAGCAGGGTTTCCCAGCTCGCCATCAGCCGTGCCTGGTCGGGCTTGGTGATGATGCTCTGTCCGTCGATGATGTCCTTGGCACCGCCGCCGGTGACGCCGAGCCGGAAGGTGCCGCCCGGCTTGGGGGTTCCGCCACCGCCGCCGCTGGTTCCGCCGCCGCCGCTCGAGCTGCTGCTACCGCCGCCGCACGCCGCGAGCGTGCCTGCCAGGGCGAGGCCGCCGGCTCCCATCAGCAGCTCCCGTCGCGAAATGGGCAGCTCGTCGAGGGAGTCCAGTCGGACTGGGCGCCTGTTCGCCATCTCCGTCTCCTTCCTCAGGTCGGGAGCGTCCGCTCCCGGACCGGCGATGATCCAGCCTGCTCGGGGGCCTGTCAAGCGACCCAAGCCACAGCTGCCTCGGCGCCGCGCCGTTCGTATCGTGAACGCGACGCGTGGAATGTGAACGCGGGCGCGACGCTACAGAGTTTGGAGCGCTTCGTCAACCGGCCCGCCCGGGTTGGTGTACAGTGGCCGCCCGCTTGTCGTGTTCACAATGGGAACAGCGCGTCCACATACCGCACCCACCGCAGCCCCAACGCGCACGTCCGCCGGGGTGCAGTCGGTCGAGCGGGCGCTGGCGCTGCTGAAGGCCGTCGCGGCGGGCCCGGAGCCGGCCACCGCGGGCGAGCTGGCGTTGCGCTGCCGGATCAACCGCAGCACCGCCTGGCGGCTGCTCTCGACGCTCGAGGCCGGTGGCCTGGTCGAGCGCGACCCCCTCACTCAGCGGTACGGCGTCGGCTACGCCGCCTTCCAGGTCGCGTCTGCGGCGGAGGACGACGCCATCGCCCGACGTGTCCGGCCGATCATCGAGCGGGCGGCGGAGCGGACCGGCGAGATCGTCACGCTGGCCGCCGCCCGGCGTTTCAGCCTCGTCTACGTCGACCAGGCTGATCCGCCGCGGACGCTCAGCCCGAGCTGGATGGGCAGGCCGATCCCGCTCCACGCCACGTCCTCGGGAAAGGTGTTCCTTGCCTGGCTGCCGGACGCCGAGCGGGAGCCGCTGCTGGCCGGCGAGCTGGAGGGCTTCACCGACCGCACGATCACCGACCGCGCGGAGCTGGAGCGGGAGCTGGCCGAGATCCGGCGGCTTGGATACGGCACCTGCTTCGGCGAGTTCGAGGACTTCTCGAACGGCGTGTCCGCTGCGGCGCTTGACCAGCGCGGCCGCCCCGTGGTCATCGTCAACATCTGGGGTCCCACCCAGCGCGTCACGAAGTCCCGCCTCCCGTCGCTCGGCCGCTCCGTGCTGGGCGTCGCACACGAGATCACGGCGGCGTTGCAGTGAACTGGGAGGTCTTCATCACCTGCGCGGTGACCGGGGCCGGCGCTCTCAGCGACCGTAGCGACAGGGTGCCGGTGACGCCGGAGCAGATCGCCGCGGCCGCGATCGAGGCGGCCGAGGCGGGCGCGGCGATCGTGCACATCCACGTCCGCGATCCCGAGACCGGCCGCGGGTCGCGCGACGTCGAGCTCTACCGCCAGGTCGTCGAGCGGATCAGGGCGTCGGCGCCGGATCCGGTGATCAACCTGACAGCAGGGATGGGCGGCGACCTGGTGCTCGGGAGCGCCCAGCAGCCGCTGCCCCTGGATGAACACGGCACCGACATGGCGGGCGCCGACGAGCGGCTCGCCCACGTGGCCGAGCTGCGGCCGGAGATCTGCACGCTCGACTGCGGCAGCATGAACTTTGCGGCCGGCGGCGACTACGTCATGGTGAACACGCCGGCGGTGCTGCGGGCGATGGCCGCGCGCGTGCAGGAGCTCGGCGTGCGGCCCGAGCTCGAGGTGTTTGACACCGGCCACATGGTGCTGGTGAAGGAGATGATCCGCGACGGCCTGCTCGACGAGCCTGTCCTCGTGCAGCTCTGCACCGGCATCCCCTACGGCGCGCCGGACGACCCCTCGACCGTGGTGGCGTTGCGGTCGCTGCTGCCGGACGGGGCGATCTTCTCGGCCTTCTCGATCGGACGCATGCAGCTGCCGTTCGTCGCCCTCGCACCGATGCTGGGCGGCAACGCTCGTGTTGGCCTCGAGGACAACCTGTACCTGTCCCGCGGCGTGCCGGCCACGAACGCGCAGCTGGTGGAGCGGGCGGTGCACATCCTCGAGGGCATGAACGTGCGCGTGCTGGGGCCCGACGAGGTGCGTGAGCGGCTTGCGCTCCGGCGCCATGGCTGACCCACGGGAGGCGCTGCCCGAGACGGTGGCGCTGCTCGGCGGCGGCGTGATCGGAGGTGGGTGGGCCGCGCGGTTCGTGCTGAACGGCGTCGACGTCCGCCTGCACGATCCGGACCCCGAGGCCGGCCGCAAGGTGGGGGAGGTGATCGAGATCGGGCGGCGCGCCATGCGCCGGCTGACGCACGCGCCGCTCCCCGCGGAGGGAAGGCTGGAGCTGGTTGGCTCCCCTGAGGAGGCGGTGGCCGGGGCCGCGCTGGTGGTCGAGAGCGCGCCCGAGCGGGAGCAGCTCAAGCGGGAGCTGTTCGCGCGCATCGAGGCCGCCGCCCCGCCGGACGCCCTCTTCACCTCGTCGACGTCGGGACTGCGGCCGACCGCCCTGCAGGCCGACATGCGCCGGCCGGAGCGCATGCTCGTCGCGCACCCCTTCAACCCCGTCTACCTGCTTCCGCTGGTCGAGCTGTGCGCGGGCGAGGCGACGGCGCCCGAGGCGGTCGAGCGGATGCGGCTGGTGTGCGAGGCGATCGGGATGGCGCCGCTGGTCGTGCGCCGCGAGATCGACGGGTTTCTCGCCGACCGCCTGATGGAGGCGATGTGGCGCGAGTCGCTGTGGATGGTCAACGACGATGTCGCCACCGTGTCCGAGCTGGACGACGCGGTGCGCCTCGGTGCAGGGCTGCGCTGGGCGGCGATGGGGATGTTCGAGACCTACCGCATCGCCGGCGGCGAGGAGGGCATGCGGCACTTCATGGAGCAGTTCGGCCCGGCGCTGCGCTGGCCGTGGACGAAGCTGACCGACGTGCCGGAGCTGACAGACGAGCTGCTCGACCGCATCGCCGCGCAGTCGGACGAGCAGGCCGCCGGGATGGGCTTCCGCGACATGGAGCGCCGGCGCGACGACTGTCTGGTCGGGATCATCCAGGCGCTGCGGGCGCAGGGCGTGGGCGCCGGGGCCGTGCTCGAGCGCTACGAGCGGTCGCTGATGCGCAGTGCGACGGCAGCCGAGTCGGATGCCGTGGACGGCGAGGGCAGGCCGCTGCACCGGGCGCGGGTGCTGCCGGAGTGGGTGGACTACAACGGCCACGCGCACGAGAGCCGGTACCTGCAGGTGTTCGGCGATGCCACCGACGCGCTGCTGGCGCGCCTGGGGGTCGACGGGGCGTACCTGGACGGCGGGCACAGCTTCTACACCGTCGAGACGCATCTGTCGCACCTTCGTGAGATCTCGGCCGGTGAGGAGCTCGAGGTCTCGACGCAGGTGCTCGACGCCGACGCCAAGCGGGTGCACGTCTTCCACGAGATGCGACGCGACGGTGAGCCGGTGGCGACGGCGGAGCAGATGCTGCTGCATGTCGACACGGTTGCCAACAGGGCCGCGGAGACGGAGGGCCAGGTCGCGCGGCGCGTGGAGGAGCTGGCTGCGGCGCACGCGGGGCTGCCGCGTCCGGAGCGCGCGGGGCGCGCAGTTGGGGTCAGGCCTCCGGCCTGACCTCGGTTGTGGCTTCACGCAACCAGCAGCCGCCGCACCAGCTCCAGATCGATCCGCTCGATCAGCTCGTCAGCCGCCGCCAGCCGCTCTGGCGGCATCGTTCCCAGGAGGGCGAGGCACCGCATCCCGGCCGCCTTCGCCGCCAGCACGCCGGCCTCCGTGTCCTCGATCACCGCCACGTCGCCCGGGGACAGATCCGGCACTCGATCCCGCAGCCGCTCTAACCCGATCACATACCCCTCCGGATGCGGCTTGCCATGCTCCACGTCGTCGGATGTGACAACAGCCGTGAACAGCTCGGCAATCCCCGCCGCCTCGATCACCGGAAGGATCTCGGCCCGCGCCGCGCCCGAGACGATGGCAACCGGCACCACTGACGCCGCCCACCGCACCACCTGTCGCATGTCCTGGTAGATCGTGCGCCCATCGGCCATGCGCCGCCGGTAGCCTTCGATGCGGTCGGCCACGATGGCGTCGACGTCATCCCGATCCCCCAGCCATTCCCGCACCATTGCCTCGTCCGACAACCCCGCCAGGCGGTCGACGTACTCCT
>DATAHR010000175.1:0-12636 GCA_036263035.1 Gaiellales bacterium
TGCTGGTCGGGGTCGGTGCGGCCGGCGTCGCGGTGAGCAAGCTGCTGCTGCGCGCGGGCGTCACGGACATCGTCGGCTGTGACCGGGACGGGTCGCTCTACGCGGGCAAGAAGGGGCTCACCGGCATCCGCAAGTGGTACGCCAAGCACACGAACCCGCGCGGGTTCGACGGCACGGCGAACGAGGCGCTGGAAGGAGCCGACGTGTTCATCGGCCTGTCCGGCCCCGGCGCGGTGAGCGCCGAGGCGATCCGCAAGATGGCGCCCGATGCGATCGTGTTCGCGATGGCGAACCCGGAGCCGGAGGTGCCGCCGGAGGAGATCCAGGGCGACGTGCGCGTGATCGCGACAGGGCGCTCGGACTACACCAACCAGATCAACAACGTGCTCTGCTTTCCGGGCATGTTCCGGGGAGCGCTCAATGCCCACGCGACCACGATCAACGAGGAGATGAACCTCGCCGCCGCGCGCGCGATCGCCTCGGTGATCACCGATGACGAGCTGAGCGAGGAGTACGTCATCCCGAGCGTCTTCAACAAGTCCGTGGTGGAGCAGGTGGCCGCGGCCGTCGCCGACGCCGCCGTCCGCTCGGGCGTTGCGCAGCGCGACGCCTCCCGCTCGGGAGACGTCACCGAGATCTATCGCTAGATGATCCGGCCCGGCGGCCGCGTCGTGTCGATCCGAGGCTGCCGCCGACTGCCCCGGCGCCAGCCCGCGTCCCTGCCGTATGCGAGCGCCCTCCCTCGCCGAGCGGTCGTACTGCTCGGCGAACGTCACGGCGCCGTCAGAAGCGGTCCATGTACTGGTCGATCTCCCACTGGTGCACCTGCTCGTTGTACGCCGCCCATTCGGCCCGCTTGAGCGCGAGGTACTCGCTGAAGATGTGCTCGCCCAGCGCCTGGCGCATGACGGCGTCGTCCTCGAGCGCGTCCAGCGCGTGGGTCAGGTCGTGCGGCAGGCTGGTGATGCCGAGCTCCACCGACTCCTCCTCGGAGAGGTGGTAGATGTTGCGGTTGACCGGCTCCGGCGGCTTCAGCCCCTTGGTGATGCCGTCCAGCCCGGCCTGGAGCATGCAGGCAAGCGCCAGGTACGGGTTCGCCGTGGGGTCCGGGGTGCGCAGCTCGATCCGCGTCGAGCGGCCGCGCTTGGCCGGTACCCGGATCGCTGCCGACCGGTTGCCCGGCGACCAGGCGATGTACACAGGCGCCTCGTAGCCGGGCAGCAGCCGCTTGTACGAGTTGACCGTCGGGTTGGCGACGGCCGTGATCGCGGGCAGGTGCTTGAGGATGCCGGCGATGTAGCTGTAGGCCTCGGTCGACAGCTGGAGGCCGTCGGACTCGTCCAGGAACGCGTTCTCGTCGCCGCGGGACAGCGACTGGTTGACGTGCATGCCCGAGCCGTTCTCGCCGTGCAGCGGCTTGGCCATGAACGTCGCGTGCATCCCGTGCTGCGCGGCGATCACCTTGACGACCATCCGGAAGGTGATCAGGTTGTCGGCGGTGCTCAGGGCGTCGCCGTGGCGGAAGTCGATCTCGTGCTGCCCGATGGCCACCTCGTGGTGGGCCGCCTCCAGATGGAAGCCCATCTGCTGCAGCGCCAGCTCGATGTCACGCCGGCAGTCCTCGCCCTTGTCCATCGGGGCAACATCGAAGTAGGTGGCGGCGTCGTGCGGGTCGACCGTCGGGTTGCCCGACTCGTCCAGCCGGAACAGGAAGAACTCCGCCTCTGGCCCGACCTGCATCGTGTAGCCGAGATCCTCCGCCTGCTTGAGCACGCGCTTGAGATTCGTGCGCGGGTCACCGGCGAACGGCTGGCCGTCGGGATCCGCGACGTCGCAGATCAGGCGAGCGGTGTTCGCGTCGCCGCGGCCCCGCCACGGCAGCAGCGTGTAGGTGGCAGGGTCGGGCAGGAAGTACATGTCCGACTGCTCGATCCGCTTGAAGCCGCGAATCGACGACCCGTCGAACATGAGCTCGTTGTCGAGCGCTTTCTCCAGCTCCTCGACCGGGATCGAGACGTTCTTGACGGCCCCGTACGGCTCGGTGAATTGCAGCCGCACAAAGGCGACGTTGTCCCGCCGGCAGCGCTCGAGCACTTCCTGCTTATCCATGACCCTCCTCGTGGTTCGCCCGTGAACGCGGCCAGTCTACAGTTGGCGTGGCGTGCGGCTGGGGATAAGGCGAAACGTGTGGGCGATGGGCTGGACGAGCCTGCTCAACGACGCTTCCTCGGAGCTGCTCTACCCGGTGCTGCCGCTGTTCCTGACCGTCACGCTGGGCGCGCCGGCCGCGGCCGTGGGAGCGGTCGAGGGCGCCGCGGAGGCCGCCGCCCAGGTCGTCGGTCTCGCGGTCGGGCGCCGCTCGGATCGGATTCGCCGGCGCATGCCATTCGTGTGGACCGGCTACACGCTGTCCAACATCGCCAAGCCGCTGGTCGCCGTCGCCCCCGCCTGGGGGTGGGTGCTGGGAGCGCGCGTCCTCGACCGCACCGGCAAGGGCATCCGCACTGCGCCGCGTGACGCGCTGCTGCGCGACTCGAGCGAGCCGGGGCAGGCCGGAGCGGTGTTCGGGTTCCACCGGTTCATGGACTCGATGGGCGCGGTGATCGGCCCGCTGCTCGCCCTCGCGCTGCTCGAGGCGGGGCTCAGCTACCGGCAGGTGATCGCCGTGGCGGTCGTGCCGGCGCTGCTGACGATGCTCGCGCTGCGCAAGGTCACGGACGTCGTCGCAGCCGGTCAGCCGGCCGCGCCGCCCCCGCATGCGCGCCTGGCCGATCTCGGCCGGCCCTTCTGGTCGTTCACCGCGGCCTGGACGATCTTTTCGCTGGGCAACTCGGCCGACGTCTTCCTGCTACTGCGCGCGCACGACCTCGGCCTCGACGCGACCGACGTGGTGCTCGCCTATGCCCTCTACAACGTCCTTTACTCCGGCCTCTCCTGGCCGCTCGGCTCGCTCAGCGACAGGGTCGGCAAGCGCCGCGTGCTCGCGGGCGGGCTGCTGGTGTTCGCCACGGTCTACGCGGGGTTCGGTCTCGCTTCGTCGGGTGCCGCCGTCTGGCCGCTGATGGCCGTGTACGGGGTCTACATCGCCGCGACGGACGGCGTCGGCAAGGCGTACGTCTCCGATCTGTCACCGGCCGTCTACCGCGCGACCGGCCAGGGCGCCTTCCGCCTGGCGACGGGCGGTGCGGCGGTCGCCGCCAGCCTGATGGCGGGCGTGCTCTGGCAGGAGGTCGGGCCGGGCGCGGTGTTCGCGCTCGGGGCCGGAGCGGCGCTGCTCGGGCTCGCCGCGATGGCGGCCCTGCGGCCCCGCGCCTACTCGGGGAGCAGGCCGGGACGGAAGCCGGTCGGCCTGGACGCGCCGAAGCGCGCATAGGCGACGTCTGCGTCCGGCGTCTCTCGCTCCACCCCCACACCGTGCCGGATCGCAACCTCGTCGACGGTGTAGGCACCCCACTGACGTCCCGTCGACCGGGCGCGGGCGCCGACGCAGAGCAGCGTGCACGGGCCGTCGCCGGCCCCGATGATGATGTGCTCCGTCCCGGCCGGGCAGTGCACGAGATCCCAGCGACGGAGCCGACGCTCCTCCCCCTCGATCAGGAGCAGCGCCTCCCCCGCCAGCACGAGGAAGTCCTCCTGGTCGTTCTCGTAGTGGTACATCCCGACCGGCTGCCCCGGCGCGAGCACCGTGATGTTGATGCCGAGCTGCGAGAAGTCGGCGGCGCCGTCGAAGCCCTCGAACTCGGCGTAGAACCCCCTGCCCGGCCGTTCGATCCACGGCGCGTCCGCCGCGTTCAGGACGAACCACCCCTGCCCGGCCGGCTCGAGCCCGTGCTTGCCCCTGCGGAGCTCCGCCTCCGGGACCGTCACACCGCCTCCGTCGCGTTGGCGATCTCCTCGGCCACCTCGCACAGGTCGCGGTTCGCGTTCCATATCTGCAGCTGCCGCTGCGATCCGGTCCCGTTCTCGATCATCCAATCGATCCGCGCCAGGTGGTCGGAGCACCCGAGCTCGCGAGCGATCGGCCGCAGCTCCTTGATCCGGCGCCGCGCGAGCGTGCGCGCGGGCATCTTGATGCGCTTGCCCGCGGCGAGATCCATCAGCGGCGCCTCCAGTCCGTACCGCGCGGCGAGCCACTTGTTCTCCGAGAGCAGCATCCGGTTGTACGCGATGGGCGGGTTGCCGGCCTCGATCTCGTCCAGGATCAGCTTGACCAGGCACTGCACGTAGGCGGCGAGGGCGATCGTGTCCTCCACCCGCGTCTGCACGTCCATCACCCGCAGCTCGACCGTGCCGAACCGGGGATGCGGCCGGACGTCCCACCACAGGTGTGTGTAATCGCCGATCGCGCCCGTCGCCTCCATGAAGCCGACGGCATCGGCGTAGTCCTTGTAGCTCTCGAACCGCGGCGAGATGCCGCTGCGCGGGAACGCGGCGAAGATCATCGAGCGGGTCGAGTGCAGTCCGGTCGCCTCACCGCGCCAGAACGGCGAGTTGGTCGAGAGCGCGAGCAGCACCGGCAGCTCGATCAGCACTCCCTCCATCACCTGCAGCGCGGCCTCCGGCGTTGGCACGGCGACGTGCACGTGCATGCCGAAGACGAGCTCGCGGCGGGCAACGTACTGCAGCATCTCGACCAGCATGCGGTAGCGGTCGCGGGCGGTGATCTTCTGGTGCTCGTACAGCGAGAACGGGTGGGTGGCAGCGGCGCCCAGGCGAAACCCATGCTCCCGTGCCATGGCGCCGGCGTAGCGGCGGATGGCCCGCAGATCGGCGTCGGCGTCGCCGACGGTCTCGCAGACGACGGTTCCCGATTCGAGCACGCACTGCATCAGCTCCGGCTTCAGCTGCTCGGCGAACGGGCCCTCGGCGGCCTGCTCGAGCAGGGGCTCGACGCCGGAGACGAGGTCGAAGCTGCTGCCGTCGAGCAGCATGTACTCCTCCTCGACACCGACCGTGAGCGGAGGCCCATCGCCGAAGCGATGGTCGAGGACGCTCGAGCGCGCCGCTCCGGGCTGCATCTGTTCGGCCACATGCGGGTTCTACCGGAATCGGCGCCCGGCGAAAAGTCGGGCCGCCCGCAGATGACGACCGACGGGTGTGAGACACTCGTCACGACCCCGCCCCCAGGGAGGTTGCATGGCCCACGAAGGACACGGTCTGCACGTGTTCCGGAGCAGCGCGGACAACTCCGCCGTCGTCTCCGGCCAGGGATGGCTCGACGAGACGACCTGCGGGATGCTGCAGTCGGCCATCGACGAGGCGCTGGACAGCGGAGTCGAGCGCCTCCGGGTCGACCTGCTGGAGCTGGATGGCATCGACGACGCCGGCCTGCGATGTCTGGCGGCGACCTCGGAGCGCTGCCGCGTCTCCGGCATCGGGCTTCAGATCGAGGCGAGCGAACCGGTGCGTGGCCTGCTCACGGCGGGCGGGCTCGCCGAGCAGTACACCGCCTAGCGCGGGCGCGCCGGTGTGGCCGTCGGCTCCTTGCCGGGATGGGCCGGGGCTGACTGCGTCGTCGTCCGGCGGCCGGCCGCGGGGCGTGGCGCCTCGGTCTCGTCGCGCACCGGCGCCCCCGCCATACGCTGCACGCTCTCGATGCCGCGCCGGCACCCGGCCCGGTTCGCGAAGTTTTCGCTCGTCGCGACCACCCGGTTGTTGCCGCCGATGACGACGAAGTAGTACTGCCCGCCCCGGCGCTTCCTGATCTCGAATCGTGCAGCCATGGGTCCTCCCGGTGTCAGACGGCGAGCACTTCGCGGCCGGCATCCTTCCGGAACGGCTCGAGCAGGCGCCGCTGGCCGTCCGCGCGCTCGATCAGCGCGTCGAAGTCGATGTCCGCGAGGTTGATGCCCGCAAGGTCACGCAGGTTCTGCCAGAGGATCTTCTTGCCCTCGATGCCCATGACCAGCACATCGAGCTCGACGAACCGGCTGAGCGGTGAGTAGCTGCGCACGTGGCCGTTCGGCTTGAGCCGGCCGACCCGCTCGGCAGCCACCGCAAGGACGGGTTTGACGGGGTTTCGGGCCAGCCCGAGGCGGCGCATGACCGCCTCGAACAGCGACACGTCGTCCGCGATCTCGAGGGCGACAGTCTCGAGCGCGTCCCCGAGCGGTGACCCCTGGTTCTCGCGCGCGGCGCGCCTGGCGGTCTCGCGCCACCCGACGCCGAGCGCGAGCTGGTCGTTCATGTAGATGCGGAGGTATTCGTGGTCGGCATGCATGCGATGCGCTCTACCCGGCCGCGCACCGTCACAATCGGATGGTTGTGGCGAACGTCCGGTGAACATCCGGTGAACGCGGAGGAATCGGGCGACTGGCGTTCTATAACCGTCGGATGGAGGCACGCACGACGACATGCCGGGTCTGCGGCTCGCCGGCCCTGCACGGTGGGCGGCGCTCGCCCCGGCCCGCACGTCGCGTCACCTGGCTGGTGTACACGTGCACCGGCTGTGGCACGGCGTTCCGGCTCCAGTCGCAGTCGCAGCGCACCTGACGCGCGCGGCGTACCGGGCTCAGCCGTCCGGGTCTGAATGCTGCCCTGCGCCGGACGGCTCGGGCATCGGCGAGCCGGCGCCCATGATCGACTCCCAGATGGCCCTGTTCAGCAGGTGCTCGTCGGGGCCGTCCGGGACGGAAAAATCCTGAGCGGCCGACGCTGCGGCCAGGGGCGCGTTCTTGCCGTTGGTCGGGTAGCCGGGATCTCCGAACGGCACCACCGACGGGTAGATCGCCGTGTACGGCGTCAGGTTGGCCGCACCGAACGCGGGCCACATCCGGGTGGCGCGCTGGTCGTAGATGCTCATCGGCGAGAGCCCGAGCAGATCCTCGATCGTCGCCAGCATGGCAGCCGTGTCGTAGCGGGTCGAATCGACCGTCTCATGCTGCGTATAGGGGCTGATCACCAGCGCAGTCGAGCGGTGGGCATCGACATGGTCAGGGCCGTCCTGCGCGTCGTCCTCCAGAACGAAGATCGCGGTGCTCTTCCAGTAGGGGCTGTGCGACACCGTGTCGACGAGGTTCCCGAGCGCGAGGTCGTTGTCAGCCATGTACGACGCGGGTGTGGCCTCGCCGGCGGCCGTGCCCTGGGTGTGGTCGTTCGGCAGGTACACGATCTGGAGTCCGGGCAGGTTGCCGCGCCTGACGTAGCCCCGGAACTCACGTGCCCATTCGGGCTCGCGAACCGCATGGTCGGAGCACTCCATGTTCCAACCCGGGTAGATGGGGTCGACGTGCTGGCCGAATCTCGCCTGTAGGTGGGTCAGGTCGGAGGTCTCATGCGGATCGGTGCAGTTGGTCGGGTCGTCCCACGGGGTCGCCTCGCCGTAGTCGCGGAAGCTGACGTGGTGGTCGTACGCGTCGTCCCAGATGTAGCCGGCAGTGGCTGCCGACGACGAGCGCGGAACCGACGGGTCGGAGGCCAGCGGCTCGCTCGGGAACTGCTGCGCCAGCGGGACGTACTCGCTGTCGTAGCTCCGGAAGTACGCCCACGCGTAGTCGAAGGGCCAGATCTTGTCGACGTAATCGGTCGCTGTCGCCTGCACGGACCATGGATGCCCGTCCTGGGAGACCTCGGCGTCGACGTAGAAGTTGTCCAGCGTGACGAACCTGCGCGCCAGGGCGCGGTGGTTCGGCGCGGAGTCGTCGCCGAAGATATCGAGCCGCGGATCGCCGTTGCCCTTCGGAAGGCTCCCGAACACCTGGTCGTACGTGCGGTTCTCCTTGATCACATAGATCACGTGCTTGATCGCGCTCAGGGCGGCCGGTCGGCCTGCCGGCCGCGCGTCGATGCGGTTGTTCCGGCGCACCTGCGCCGTCCAGCCGGCGAGCTGCGACGTCAGCGCGGCGCCGGTGGGAAGGTCAACGATCTGCAGCGATCCTCGAATCATGGTGCCCGCGTACTGGTTCTCGAAGTAGCCAGGCAGATACTCGATGCCGGAGCCGCAACCCTGGGCGAGCAGCGGTGAGAACGGGCCGCACACGTTGGGCCCTGCGCCGTAGCCGTTCGTGTTGACGATGACCAGGTGCCTGCCGTCCGGGGTGACGTTGACGTCGGCGGGATACCAGGCGGTCGGGATCATGCCGCGCATGCGGCGAGTTGCGAGATCGACGACGCCGACGGCGTTCTCGCCCGCCAGCGCCACATAGAGCGTCGTGCCGTCAGGGCTCACGGCGAGGCCCTCCGGCATGGAGCCTTTGGGCGACCCCGGCACCGGCGAGACGTCGATCGTGGCCGCCAGCCGGTCGTGGGCGCCGTCGATCACCGAAACGCTGTCGCTGTTGGCGTCGGCGACGTAGAGGTCATTCGTGACCGGGTTCGCGACGATGTCGGTGGGGTGATCCGCCTGAAGCGGGTCGGAGCGCGGTGACAGTTGAATCGTGGTGATCACACGCTGCGAGCGCGTGGAGATCACCGCAACGGAGCGGCCGGCCCAGTTGGTCACGTAGGCCTTGGTCGCCGAATGGTTGAAGGTCACCCCGAGCGGGTCGAGCGCCCGCCCGAGATCGATGGTGGCGTCCACCTTGTTCGCGGCGGGGTCGACCACCAAGACGTCATGGCCGGGCGGATCTTCGTAGGAGCCGGTCGAGAAGGGCGCACCGCCCAGGTTGTCGGCGACGTACAGCCGCGGCCCGCGCGGGGTGCGGCCATATGCCAGCCCGGCAGGGAAGAAGCCGGCCTTGATCGTGTGCGTCGGCTTGAGGGTGCCGTCGGCTTGCACGGCGTAGGCATGAACCACGCCCTCCCCTCCTCCGGAGGCCCAGGCATGGGTGCCGTCGTCGCTGTAGGCGAGGCCGTAGAACACGGAGTGGCCGTGGTGCCCGTTGTACACGGTCACGCCGGTGCGGGCGCCGCTCGGGACGGAGAACGTCTCGACGGTCTCATCCTGCACGGCCTGCCCGCTCGACGTGACCATCGCCGTGCGGCCGTCGGGCGAGACGGCGACCGCCCACGGCCCGCCCATGCCGGGCCCCACAGAGACGGAGACGACGCGGCCGGCCGGGGTCAGCATCCAACCGGAGGGCGTGGTCGGCACATCGGACGCGGCAGCGCCGGACGCCAATGCGAGCGCTCCGACAAGGCCGGACAGAGACAGGACACGTCGCAGAGCCACAGCTCCTCCCCAGGTCGTGACCGGCCGACCCTACCGGAAGACACGACCGGACGGAACGCCGAGAACATGAAATGCTGATCGCAATCGATATCGCATGCGTGCAATAATCCCCAAATCTGCCCGGCTTACCGTGGACACGTCCTCACCGAGGCGGGATCCCCTCGAGCGAGGCGCGCGTGGGCACTTCGGGCTCCGATGGACATCGAAGTGTCTTGGGCCGCACGCGCACGCGCCGCCCGGGCCGCGAGGCTGGACCCCAGCGCCCGGGCGGCGCCCGGTTTACCGCCGCTGCCCTGGTGATGGCAGCGGTGCCGGAGCACCATGTCCCATCGATGCGGTCAACGCGGGTACCGAGATCTCTCGGCCGGCCAGCAGGGCGGAGATGGCGACGCCGGCGAGCGGGTAGATCACGTAGCTCTCCTGGAACACCCGCGCGACCGTAAGCAGCACGAGCACCGAGGCGGTGAAGCTGCCGCCTGCCGCCCACAGGCTGCGGCACCGGATCTGCAGCCACGTCGCCCCGGCGGCCAGCGGCAGCCAGACGAGCAGCAGGATCGGCACTGTCGGATAGCCCTGCGAGTGACGGGACACGAGGTGAAAGCGCACGAGCACCCCGGATATGCCGTAGCTGACGATCCGGTACGTGCTGGTGCCATAGACGACCGTGTCCCGGTAGAGATCGCGCGGCGATGCGATCAGGAAGGGCGCCAGCCCGATCGCCAGCACGATCGCTCCCGCCGCGGCCGCCCGACCGGCCTCGCGGCGTGACCGGTCAAGCCAGATCATGACGAGCAGAGGCAGGATCGCCGCGAGCGCAAACTGCTTGAGGAGGATCGCCACCGCAAGCGCCGCACCCGCCGACCGGCTCCGCCCGCGGGCCGCGAAGCCAAACGCCGCGACGATGGCCAGCACGCAGGGCGCATCCGCCGACCCGAACCACGCAAGCCGCACGGCGAGCGGGTTGCACGCGAGCGCGACGCCGACGGCGAGACGGAAGGCTGTCGGCCCCGGGAACAGGAGCGCCGCCGGCACGAGCAACACGGTTGCAAGGGCGACGAGCAGCCGGTAATCGTCCCAGGGCCGGGGGAGCACCGTCCACGCCGCCGACAGCTCAGCCGACCCAGGGAAGTACGGATAGTGCTGAAGCTGCGGGAGTGACTGCGTCTGGCGGCTGGCCACGCCGTGCATGCTGTAGAAGCGCTCGAGCCCGCTGCTCCTGTAGTCGTGGCCATAGGGCGAGCTGCCGTCACGAACCACGCCTCCCGCGAGCTCGATCTGGTAGGTCGAGTCGTTCGTGTAGAACCACGGCGCGGTGCTCTCACGAAGCGCCATCTGCACAAGCACCGGCGGCAGCACGGCCGCGGCGGCGAGCGCAGTCGCGAGGGCGCAGAGCGTGAAACGCCGCGGCCGCCAGCCGCGCGCCGCGGCCGCGGCCAGCACGAGGGTCACCAGCAGCACGACCAGCAGCCCCAGCCGCAGCACTCCGACATCCCACCGGCCACGCGCGAGATGGACGAGCGCCGCCAGCTCACCATGGGCATGGACGCGCCCGGGCTTGAACGGCCACCCCTCCGCGCCGACGCTCGGGAACGTTGTTGCCACCGTAGCAAACGCCGCGCCGAGAACGATCAGCACGTCCCCCGGGACGACGTGACGCCGACCGCCATCGATGGGCGGCCCCCGAGGTGCAGGCGCAGTCTTGGCCTCTGCCACCGGCGAGCTCTCTGGGCGAGCGGCTACCCGCCTACGAGAGACCCCACAGTGCTTCGACCTGGCGGATGGTCATGTTCTTCACCACGTAGCTCGGCTCGTTGCCGAGGGCGTAGTAGTAATCGGTGGCGCAGTACAGCTCCGTGCTGTCTCCGCCGGTGTCAAACGTGTAGTGACTGCTCTCCGCTCCCTGGCAGTTCCACCGCAGGCGGCCGGTCGTCTTGGTCCCGGTCACCAGGCGGTAGAACTGCGGCACGACCCAGGTTCCGGCCGCCGGGTGGAACAGCGAGTACAGCGTTGCCTTCGACGTATACTGGAAGCGCGTCGAGAGGGTCGAGCAGGGAAGCGTCGTGTCGGTGCAGTGTCCCCCGTTGATGCTGTAGACGTTCAGGAACCCCGAGGTGACCGTGCTCTTGGTATTCGCCGCCCCGCTGTAGCGGCGCCCGAGCACGTACGGGCAGTGGCCGAGCACCCAGGTGTTCATGGTGGTCGTGAACTTGTTGTTGGGATATGCGAACAGCGCCAGCGGTGACGGAATCCCGTGGCTGATGATGGTGCTGGCCGAGCCGCACGCCTCGGTGTTCCAAAAGGTGGTGCTCGTCGAGGACGTCAGCTCCCGGTAATCCTTGCTCGCCGATGCGAGATCGAACCAGGGATAGGTCTTTCGCAGCGAGGTGATATCCGCCCAGCTCGGGAGCTGGATCGGCTTGGGGAACGGCTTCACCGCCAGGTTCTCGATACAGTTCCGCGTCGATGCCTTGACCCAGTCGGTGACCACGGTTCCGGTCAGCCTGTAGCCGCGAGTCGAATGGCCGCTGAGCACGGTGGGCAGCGCGACCACGCCGGGCACCGGCACACAGTTCTCGGTCGCCGTCCACGCCGTGTGCGCCATCAACGGCGTCACGTAGGCGGGGGCGGTCGCTGCGGCCGCCGATCCGGTCAGGCCCGCCAGGAGGCCCGCGGTCACCGCGAGCATCCCGAGCAGACGTCCTCGCACTGATGACGAACACGATCCGGGCATTGCTGCACACCACCCTCTCGACCTTTCGGGACGCCCCCGCGCCCAGGGCGTGCGCGAGATCGTACGCTTCGGCACAAGGTGCGTCAACCGGCCGGGATGGGCAGCCGCCCCGCCGACCGGTGAAGCGTCGGCGGGGCGCGCCTGGCGTCTAGTGGCCGGAGTTGGCCGAGCCGCTGCTGCTGTGCCCGTCGCTCTGTGCGTCGGCGGTCTGCGTGCCAGCAGTGCTCGCACCGCCGCTGGCGGTGTCGGCCGTGGCGGTGCCGCCATGCGTGGTCGACGGGGCATTCGAGGACTGGCCGGCGTGGCTCTTCCCGCCGCTTGCCAGCGTGGAGATGGCCGCGCCCTTGTCACGTCCGGTGAGCGTGGTGCTCGTGGCCAGCGCCGAGACGTCGGCGCCCTTCCCGTGGTTGGTCTGCGCGCCGGCCTTATGGGCGCCTGCGTGGCCTTTGCCGCCGCTTGCGAGGCCAGAGACGGCTGCACCCTTGGCGGCACCGGTCAGCGAGCCGTCCTTGGCCAGCGCCGAGACGGCACCGCCGTTGCCCTGGCCGGAGTGGGTGGCCGGGCCGGGTACGGTGATGCCCAGCTTCGCGAGCACCGCGGACGCGGTGTCCGACGCCTGCTGGGGCAGCCCGGCTGCCACCGCTGACGACGCCAGACACAGCGATGCCAGCGCGCCGGCCATGAGCGCGGACGCTCGGCGTCGGGGTGAGTCGGTCATCAACATGCTGAACCTCCAAAGTAGCGCACCAAACGTTCGGGTCAACGGTACCCGCAGCTCGTAAACAGTAAATGAAGA
>DATAHR010000176.1:0-3926 GCA_036263035.1 Gaiellales bacterium
CGACGATCACGCGTCGAACCGGATCACGCTGCGGATGCCGTCCTGAGCCTCCATGAGCTCGAACCCGCGGTTGACATCGTCGAGCGTGATGTGGTGCGAGATGAACGGGTCGACGTCGATGTCGCCGGCCAGCCAGCGATCGACAAGCCGCGGCACCCCCTCCCGGCCCTTCACCCCGCCGAAGCTGCTCCCGGCGATGCGGCGCCCGGTGATGAGGAACCGGGGGATCACGTTCAGGGTCTCGCCCTTCCCGGCAACGCCGGCCACGGTGCACAGGCCCCAGCCCATGCGTGCCGACTCAACCGCCTGCCGCATAACGTTGACGTTGCCGGTCGCCTCGAACGTGTAGTCGGCGCCGAACCCGCCGGTCATCTCGACGATCCGCTCGACCGCGTCGTCGCCGCCGATCATCGTCTCGGTCGCGCCCTGGCCACGGGCAAGCTCCAGCCGGCCCTCCGACATGTCGACGCAGATGATCCGCTCGGCGCCCTGTAGCCGGCAGCCGGCCACGGCACCGAGGCCGACCATGCCGGCGCCGAACACGACGCACGTCGACCCGGGCTCGACCTTCGCGGTGTTCATCGCCGCACCGAGCCCGGTCGAGAGCCCGCAGGCGAACAGTGCGGCGCCCTCGAGCGGCGCCTCCGGCGAGACCTTGGCAAGCGCGATCTCCGGCATCACGGTGTACTCCGCGAACGTCGACGTGCCCATGAAGTGCCTGATCGGCTCTCCGTCGCGCGACAGGCGGGTGGTGCCATCGGGGAGGTAGCCCTTGCCCTGCATGTCGCGGATCGCGAGGCAAAGGTTGGTCTTCGGGCTCTTGCAGTGGATGCACTCGCCGCACTGCGGCGAGAACAGCGTCACGACGTGATCGCCCGGTGCGACGGAGGTGACGCCCTCGCCCACCTGCTCGACCACACCCGCCCCCTCGTGACCGAGCACCGTGGGCGCGTAGCCCGACGGGTCGGCGCCGGACGCGGTGTAGAGGTCGGTGTGGCAGACGCCGCAGGCGACGAGCCGGACGAGCACCTCACCGGCCCGCGGCTCGGCGAGGTCGATCTCCTGCACCTGAAGCGGCCGGCCGAACTCCTCGAGCACTGCAGCACGGATCTTCACGCGGCTGAGTCTACAGTTCGGCCGCCATGGGATTCCAGCCGACGACGGCCGTCGAGGAGGCGATCCGCACCCGCCGCACCCACAAGGTGTACCGCCCCGAGCCGGTGCCCAGGGAGCAGCTCGAAGCCCTGTTCGAGCTGGCCCGGTGGGCGCCGAACCACCACCTCACGAACCCCTGGCGGTTCCGCGTGCTCGGCCCGCAATCGCTTGCAGAGCTGAAGGAGGCCGACCCCGCCGGCGCAGCGAAGCTCGACCGCGCGCCGACGCTCGTCGCCTGCTCCGTTGTCCAGACCGACGACCCGCAGCAGAACGAGGAGGACGTCGCCGCCGGCGCCTGCGCCGTCTACATCGTCATGCTCGCCGCGCACGCGCGCGGCATCGCCTCGTACTGGCGGACGCCCGCGGTGCTGCGCTCGCCGGCCGGCCGCGCGGCAGCCCGGATCCCGGTCGAGGAGCATGTGCTGGGGCTGCTGCACCTCGGCTACGCCGACCGCGAGTGGCAGGCACCCGACCGCGAGCCGACGGAGCGGTTCGTCACCTACCTGGACTGATGGATCGCTCGCAGTGGTCCCGCGCAGCGCACGGCGACCTCGAGTTCATGGGGCCGTACGACGCGAGCAGCCTGGAGGAGCTGTTCGAGGGGATCGACGTCCCGATCGGGGGGCGGGTGCTCGACCTGGGGTGCGGGAACGGTGCGCTCCTGCGGTGGCTCGCGGCCCGCGGGCCGATCGACGGCACCGGGGTCGACCTCGACCCGGAGGGCGAGGCAGCCCCGGGCGTACGCCTGGTTGCCGGCGACGCCAACGCCTTCAGTGCAGACCCGGCCGGCTACGACCTCGTCTGCTCGGTGGCCGCGGTGACGCCGTTGCCACGGCTGGCGGAGCTGGTGAAGCCGGACGGGCTGGTGCTGCTCGGTGAGGGCTACTGGAAGCAGCCGCCGAGCGACCGCTACCTGGAGGCGCTCGGCGCCAGCCGTGACGAGCTGAAGAGCTGGGACGAGACGGTCGCGGTGGGAGACCAGCTGGGGCTGAGGCTCCTGCGCTCGGTGGCGAGCAGCGACGAGGACTGGGACCGCTACGAGAGCACGTGGGCCGCCAACGGCGAGGCGCACGCGAGCGCGCACGCGGGCGAGCCCGGCGTCGGGGAGTTCCTGGAGTGGATCCGGGCCGGGCGAAGGAGGTACACGGAGCTGGGCGGGCGGGAGACGCTCGGTTTCGTGCTGCTGCTGTTCACACGCGCCTGAGGAGTGCAGGGCCTTCAGGCGCGCCAGCCGACCGAGCGCGCCCAGGCCACCGCCTGCTCGCGGCGGGCCGCGGGCGCGGCAGGGGGCAGGTCGCCCTCCGCCTCAGCCGCCTGGCGGACGCTGGCCGTCTGCTCCGCGAGGCTCGGCAGCCCGACCAGGGCGCGCCGCTCGTCCACGCCCTCGGGCTCCTCGATCTCCCACGGCGCAAGCACGCCATCCTGCCAGTCGAACACCGTCCCGTAGACCTGCGGGCGCCCCTCGTGGAACCTGATGCCGTCGAGCAGCGTCGCGGGATGCCATGGCGGGACATCGCCGAATGCGGCCGCCTCCTCGAGCAGCGGCAGGCACCGACGCTGCAGCGCCGGGTCGCCGATCGCGTGGTGCAGCACCAGCCACGCCGCATCCGCTCCGTCCTCCCCGACCAGCGACCGCCCCGGCCAGCCGTGGGCCTCCACGATCTCGGACAGACGGTCGCCGTTTCGCCGGTGGACGATCGCCATCAGCGGGTTGTATCCGTCGAACAGCGTCCCGTCTGCGACAAGCCGCTCCCGCACGGCGCCGTCCTCCGCCGCCATGGTCAGCAGCTCTTCACGGAGGAACACCTCGATCACGGTCTGTAGGCTATCGGCCGTGAAGGTCTTCATCGTGAGTGACATGGAAGGCGTCGCCGGCGTCACCAACTGGTACGAGGTCGAGGGCGGCGAGGCGCTCCACGCCGACCGCTCGCGGCTCTACACCGAGGAGCTCAACGCGGCGGTGCGCGGCGCATTCAACGGCGGCGCAACGGAGGTCGTGGTGATGGACTGCCACGGCGCCGGCAAGGGCTGGACGTTCAACTCGCTGATCCCCGACCTGCTCGACTCGCGCTGCGACTTCGTCGTCCAGCGGGAGTGGACCGAGTACACCGAGTTCCTCGAGCAGGGCTGCGACGCCGCGCTGTTCGTGGGCATGCACGCCATGGCCGGCACCCCGGACGGCGTCATGAATCACACCGTCTCGGGCACCGGATGGCGCAACCTCTCCTTCAACGGCACGCTGGTCGGCGAGACGGGGATCAACGCCGCGCTCTGCGGCCACTGGGGCTGCCCGGTGCTCATGGTGACCGGCGACCGCGCCGTTTGCCGTGAGGGCAGGGCGCTGCTCGGCGACGGTCTGACGACGGTCGAGGTCAAGCAAGGGCTCGGGCGCTTCAGCGCCCGCCACATCTCGCCGCTTCGCGCCCGCGCCATGATCGAGCAGGCTGCCACCGACGCGCTGCGAAACCCCGGCGCCGTCGCGCCGTACGACCCAGGCAGCCCCTGCGAGATCCGGGTCGAGCTGGCGGTCAGCGAGGAGGTCGAGCGATACCGGCACAGTCCGATCGTCGAGGTGGCCGACGGCCGCACGCTGGTGTCGCGCGCAGACAACTGGTGGACGGCGTGGAGCCAGTTCTACGCCACGTTCTTCCGCACGATCGACTAGATGGTTGACTCCACGACCGCGCGCTTCTGAACGCACGTTGCGCCGGGTTTGCCAGCGGCTGGGTGGCTGCGGCCGGGAGACGTCGCATCGCTGCGTCCTCGGTCGG
>DATAHR010000177.1:0-23434 GCA_036263035.1 Gaiellales bacterium
CTCATCGGGCGGGACCGTGCCCTCGGGCATCCACACCGGTGCGCCGAACTCGCGCCGGTAGTGCCACGCGGAGCGCTGGTGACCCTTGCTGGTCAGCAGGATCGCGGGCGGACGGGGAAGCTCGGCGAGCCGCTCGGGCTCGAGCCGGACGGGGTCGACCAGCACCGCGCCGTCATCCGTGGCGAACAGGTGGCAGCTCGAGATCGCACCGCCGATGCCGCTGTTTCGGATCCCCCAGTGCCAGATGCCGGGGGCGACCTGTTCGGCGGACTGGGCGACTTCGGCAGGCTCGGTCACGCCGCGCAGCCTAGATGATTGATTCCACGGCGCCGTGCGGTCTCAGCGATCGGTAGGCAAGCAGCGCAAGGATCGAGGGAGGGCCGATATCGGGAATATCGGCCCGACCGAGGACGCCGCAGTTGCAAGGCCGCAGGCCTTGCAACGGTCACGACCGATGTGCGATCACGCAGATCGGGAGGGGCCGTCCTTCCGGTCGCAGCCCCCACACGTTTGGCAACTGCACGCAGTCAGGCGGTCAGACGTGCGGGGTCGTGGGATCAATCACCTGGTACTCCAGACCGAGGCGGTCGAAGATGAAGGTGTAGACCGCCGTCAGCCGGTCGACGGTCTCGTCGAGGGAGCCGCCGATGCCGTGTCCTCCCGACGCGATCCGAAGCAGGATCGGCTCGCTGCCCGAGGTCGCAGCCTGCAGCCTCGCGGCCATCTTCTTGGGATGGTAGGCGTCGACCCGTGGGTCGAACTCGCCTCCGGTCAGCAGTGTTGCCGGATAGGCAACGCCGTCGCGGACGTTGTGGTACGGCGAGTACGCCAGCATCGCCTCGAACTGGCCGCGATCGGTCACCGTCCCGAGCTCGCCGGTGACGAACTCGCCGTTCGGATGGAGCTCTGCTCGCAGCATGTCCATCACGGGCACCAGCGCCACCACCACCCGCGCGATGTCCGGATGCTGCGTGAGGATCGCGCCCATCAGGAGGCCACCGTTGGAGCCACCGATGATTGCGAGGCGCTCCGGGCTCGTCATCCCGGACTCCGCCAGGTGCCTCGCGCAGGCCGCGAAGTCGTCGAACACGCGCTGCTTCGTCTCCAGCCGGCCGGCTTGATGCCATTCGTCGCCATACTCGCCTCCGCCGCGCAGGTTGGCCACCGCATATACCCCGCCCTGTTCGAGCCAGAGCAGCCGCGTCGCATCGAACTGCGGCTTGAGCGAGATGCCGAAGCCCCCGTACCCGGTGAGCAGCGCGGGCGTGGATCCGTCGCGCGGGGTGCCGGGTGAGCAGATCAACGTCATCGGCACGCGGGTGCCGTCGGCCGAGGCGGCGAACTCGCGACGCACCTCGTACCCGCTGAGGTCGAACGGGGTCTCGTCGGCCAGCGCCGTCGCACGCGGCGGCGCGTCGTCGCCGGCACGCCACCAGACCCGCGGACGGGTGAACGACTCCACCGCGTAGGCCACCTCGTCATCGTCCAGCCGGCCCAGGCTGTCGATCGCAGAGACGGGCGGCACGTCGATGCTGCGGAGCTTGCCGCCGTCGAGGTCGCACACGCGCATGCCGGACGGGCCCCCGTCGATGTCGAGCAGCCAGAGCCGGGACCTCGTGACGGCGATGCTCTCGATGGTCAGGTCGCTCGCCGGCACCACCGTCGCGGCGGATGCCACTGTTGCCCCAGCGGCCAACGGGAGCCGCAGCACCTCGCCGTGAGGCGAGCCTGCGCGGGAGAGCAGGTAGAGCGCGTCGTCGCCGAAGACCGCACCGACGCAGCGGTCATCGATCCCGGCAAGGAGCCACCACTGCCCGTTGTCCTGCGGGCGCACGAACACCTGCCACTCGCCGCTGTCGCCGCGCTGCGCACGGTCCATCACCCAGCGCCCGTCCGGCGACGACGCGAGGAAGTGCTCGACGATCCTGGGATCGGCCAGCGGGCCGGGATGATCGCGGCGGTCGCCCTCAGGCGGCCCGCCGACGGCGTGGTGCCAGATCTCCTGGAAGAAGTCCAGCTCCTCCGGCGGGCGCTCGTCGGGGCCGGGGCCGCGCGTGTACCAGAACCCCGAGGAATCCGTTGCCCAGGTCAGCGATCCCCCCGCGGTGCCGGAGTTGACGCGGGGAATCGGGGCGTCGACCGGCTCGCCGCCGGCCGTCTCGAAGAGGTGCAGCGTCCCGTCCTCGGTGCCGTGTGAGGAGAGCGAGACGGCAACCAGCGTGCCGTCCGGCGACGGCACGAACCAGTCGATCGTGGTCGCTCCGGTCTCGTCGATGACGTTCGGGTCGACCAGCACCCTGGCCTCCGCTGCATCGCCGACGTCCGGCAGGGCCAGGAGGAACGGCTGCTGCTTTGGCGGTCGTCGCTGCAGCACGAAGTAGGCCGAGCCGGCCTTGCGAGGCCCCTCGTAGTCGGACTCGAACGCATGGCGACCCCAGGCCACCGACGCTGCAGCGGCGATCTCCTCCGCGCGCCGCCGCACCGCGGCGTAGGCCGGCCGGCTCTCGAGGAACTCGCTCGTCGCCGCGTTCTGCGCGGCGGTCCAGGCCGTTGTCTGCTCCGAGCCCGCATCTTCCAGCCATCGGTAGTCCTCGGTGACGGTCACCCCGTGGTAGGTGGTGCTGACAGCGACTCTCGGCGCCTCGGTGGTCTCCGTCGAACCCATCCCCGCCCTCCATCCGCTCGCGCGTCTCGTCCTGATGGTGCTGCCTGACGACCTTAGCGTGCATCGCTCGGCGGCGCCGCTCAGTCCGGCAGCAGCGGGGGCGACCAGCCCCGGTCGCGCCCGAGCAGCGCCGCGCGGATCACAGCCTTCGAGCCGTAGCGGTCGCGCACAGCGTCGAGCGCGGCGTCCAGCGCGTCGTGGTCATGGCCGTCCAGCGGCAGCATCAGCTGCGTGCGCTCGGCCCGCTCGAGGCCGGTGACCGACAGGCCGACCAGCGTCACGCCGCGCCGTTCCAGCGACGGCGTCGCGCCTGCCAGCAGCATCCTCGCGACTGCCAGGATGGCGTCGGTCTGCGCTGTGGCGCGGGGCATGGTGTGCGATCTCGTCGCCCTCGCGAAGTCCGCGTAGCGCAGGCGCAGCACCACCGTCCGGCCGGTGCGCCCGGCCGCTCGCATCCGGCGCGTCACCCGCTCGACGATCCCGATCAGCGTCGCGTCGATCTCGAGCGCGGAGTGAGGCCCGCGGCCGATCGCGCGCTGCGACCCGATCGACCCCCGCCTGCGGCCGGCCTCCACACGGCGGCGGTCGCGGTTGTGCGCGAGCGCGTGCAGCTGGCGCCCGGCCGCCCTGCCCACCAGCTCGATCAGCTGCCCCTCGGTCAGCGCCGCCACCTCGCCGACCGTGGTCAGTCCCTGCGCGTGCAGCTTGATCGCCGTCGCCGGCCCGACGCCCCACAGCCGCTCGACCGGGAGCGGGTGGAGGAACTGGAGCTCGCGATCCGGATGCACGACCAGCAGCCCGTCCGGCTTGGCCACGCCGCTTGCGACCTTTGCGAGGAACTTGGTGCGAGCCACCCCCACCGTGATCGGCAGGCCGGCCTCGGCCCGCACGCGGCGGCGAAGCGCCCGGGCGATGTCGGCAGGTGTGCCCGAGATGTGCTCGAGCCCCCGCGCATCGAGGAACGCTTCGTCGATCGACAGCCCCTCGACCACCGGGCTCATGTCCTCGAAGATCCGGTACACCGCCCGGCTCGCGTCGGCATACGCCTGCATGCGTGGGCGCACGACGATGGCCCCCGGGCAGAGGCGCCGCGCCTGCCGCCCGCCCATCGCCGTCTTCACGCCGAACGCCCGCGCCTCGTAGCTCGCGGCCAGCACAACGCCGCCGCCCACGATCACCGGCTGTCCCAGGAGGGCCGGGTCGTCCCGCTGCTCGACCGACGCGAAGAACGCATCGAGGTCGGCGTGGAGGATGGTCGCCGCGTCCATCGAACACATGTTCGCACGGTGGACGTCGCTGCGCACGTTTTTCACGCACGTTGCGAATTTGCTGCTTGAACCCGGCCGCGGCCTCCCGTACGTTCCCCCTGCGCCGCCAAGGGCAGCTGAGTAGGTCGAAGCCAGTCGGACGGATCGTAGAGGCGACTCGAACGTCTGTTGGGCTGGTGGACGAAAGGCACGCTATGGCGGCGAATCTTTGGTCCGGCCCGGTTCAGACCGTCTCTGCGCCGGCCTGCGGCCGGTAGCTGTGCACGAGCTCGACGCGCGTGCGAACGCCGATCTTCCGGTAGATCCGCGTCAGGTGCGCCTCCACCGTCTTCACGCTCATGAACAGGCGGCCGGCGATCTCGCGGTTCTGCAGGCCCTGCACGGCAAGGCTCGCAACCTGGTGCTCGCTCTCGGTCAGCTCGTCCCGCGCCACGTCGGCGGGCCGCAGCGAGCGGGCGCTGCGGCCATCCTCTGAGTCGGTGCGGGCCAGCCAGGGCGCGGCCCCGAGCTCGGCGAACGTCTCCCGAGCCTGCTCGAGCAGCTCGCGGGCGGCCCGTCGCTGACCCTCCCGGCGCAGGCGCTCGGCGTGCAGCAGCCGGGTGCGGGCCAGCCCGAACCGGTCGCCGGCCAGCTCGTGCAGCTCCGCCGCCTGCTCGAACAGGCCCGTGTCGTCCTCGAGCAGCGCGCTGCTTCGGGCCGCGAGCGCGCGCGCCGTCGGCCGCGTGGCCTGCTGCGCGAGCTCGGCGGCGATCGGCCCGGCGGTCGCGGCGTCCCCGCAGCGCACCAGCGCCTCCACCAGGTCGGCCGCGACGATCGGGTGCGTCGTCGCGTCGCAGTACCCCAGCTCGCGCTTGCGCTCCAGCGTCGCGCCCAGGTGCCCCGCGGCAGCCGCTGCGTCTCCTTCCCCCAATGCGAGCAGCCCGCGGGCCGCATCGGTGGTCATTGCCTGATACGGCAACCCCAGCTGTGCGTCGAGCTCCAGCTGGCGTGCGGCGTGCGCCTCCATCTGATCCGACCTGCCCTGGGCGGCGCGGATCCACCCGATGATGCTGTGCGCCCAGCATTCGTCGTTCGCCCGCCCGCCCTCGGCTGACCGCCGGATGGCGACCTCGAGGTTCGTCACGGCCGCCGCCCAGTCCCCGGTCCCCCGCTCCAGCCATGCCAGGGAGACGAGCGGGTAGGGCAGCATCGCGGGCGCGGCGCGCTCACAGTCCGCGATCAGCTCGCCCAGCACCTGCCTGGCCCGGATCCATTCCTCGGCGAAGGCCAGCGTCATGCCGACGTAGGCTCGGAGCTGGAGGTCATGGCGCGCGTCCGGACGGGCGAGCACGCGGTCGGCCACCTCCGTGACGAGCTGTGAGCCGCGCTCCGCATCGCCGACGAACACCGATGAGGCCGCCACCGCGACCTGGGCGTAGTCCACCGCGGCGCCGCCGATCGGCTCGGCGATGCGGGCCGCCTCCTCGGCGATCGCATGCGCCTCCGCCGGATGGCCCGCCCGGATGCTCGGGTCGACCGCCTCGACCATGATGTGCACGGCGGCATGCGGCTCGCTGGTGAGCAGCCGCCTCGAGGCCGACAGCATCAGCTCGACCGCGCGGGCGGTCGATCCCATCCGCGCCTCGGCCCGGCCCCGGAGCATCTCGGCGCGCGCGATCTCCTCACCCTGGGCGCCCACGGATTCCGCCTCGTCGACGTAGGCGGCGGCGATCGGCATGGAGCCTCCGCGGTGCGCGGCATCGGCGGCGTCGAGCAGCAGCCGCACACGCTCCGCCGGCTCGGGCGCGAGCATGGCGGCCCGGTGCAGCGCCTTCGCGGCCGTCGCGTGGCCCCCGCGCTCGGCCGCTCCGCGTGCCGCCCGCTCCATGTCGGCGGCGATGCTCGCGTCCGGCTCGATCGCGGCCGAGGCCCGATGCCACGCGCGGGCGTCGGCATCCTCCTCCGCGACCATCGCAGCCGCCACCGCGGAGTGTGCCGATCGCACCTCGGGGCCGCTCGCCAGGTGATACGCGGCTGAGGCGACCAGCGGATGATGGAAGCGGAAGCGCCCCGGCTGCAGCGACACGAGGCCGGCCAGCTCCGCCGGCTCGAGGTCGGACGCGGTCAGCCCATCGGCGGCAAGCGCACGGCCCAGCAGCAGCATGTCCTCGCCGCCGGCCGCCGCCGCGATCACCAGCGCCCGCCGGGTCTGCTGCGGCAGCCCCTCGATGCGCCGGCCGAACACGTGCTGCGCCCAGCCGATGACCGGCACCGGCTCGGGAAGGGGCTCCGCGCCGGTGCGCTGCTCGTCGGTGAGCTCCGCGGCGAGCTCGAGCAGCGCGAGCGGGTTGCCGCCGGTCACGTCGGCGAGCCGCTCGGCAACCGCGGGCTCCACGCCGGAGCGGCGCGCGAGCTCCGCCGCCGCAGACCGGTCGAGCCCTTCCAGCTCGATGACGTCCATGCCGCGCGGGTCGAAGGCGCCGTCGCCGCTGCGCACGCCGATCAGGAGGGCGACGCCCTCTGCCTGGAGATGATGGGCGAGAAACGTGACCACGCCGACCGATGCGCGGTCGAGCCATTGTGCGTCGTCGACCACGGCCAGGCGGGGCTGCTCGTCTCCGGTGCTCGCCAGCAGGTTGAGGGCGGCCACGCAGACGGTGACGGGATCGGCCGCGACCGGCGGCCCCAGTGCCAGCGCGCCGGCGAGCGCCGAGCGCTGGGCGTCCGGCAGATCGCCCAGGCCGTCGCTCAGGGGGCGCAGCAGCTCGCCCAGCGACCCGAACGCAAGCTCCGTCTCGGATTCGAACCCGCGGCAGCGCAGCACGGTGAACCCCTCGGCGTTCGAGCAGGCGTGCTCGAGCAGGGTGCTCTTGCCGACGCCGGCCTCTCCGACGACGACCACGGCACCGCTGTCTCCCCGCCGAGCGTGATCGAAGAGCTCCTCGATCCGGCCCAGCGGTTCGGATCTCCCCAGAAGCACGTGGCCGATGCTACAGGGTCCCGGGCAGGGGTGGGCGAGGCCGGCCTCTACCCGGCAAGCCCGGTCGCTAGACCTCGCCGCGGGCCATGTCCACCAGCCGGGCGAACACGCGCTCGCCGTGGCCGAGGCCGTCGTGCTCGTACTCGTTCGTGACCCAGGCGCGAAGGCCGCGCACCGCCTCCGCCGTCTCGAGCGAGCCGACCCGGTCGACGTACATGTCGTCGTGATAGACAACCGCAGCGGTCGGCACCTCGCACGCGGCGAGCGCCGCGTCGTCGTAGAGCGGCGGCCAGTCATCGCGCTTCGCGAGCAGCTCTGCCGCCTCGCGGAGAGGACGCAGCGCGGCGTGGGTCTCGAACATCCAGGGGTAGATCATCTCGCCGGTGAACAGCAGCTCGGGGGCATCGGCGGCGAACTCCGGGAACTCGTCGCGCACCCGCTGTGCCGCCCAGCGCGATGCGGCGCCCTGGCAGTAGATCGCCTCGTGCAGCGCGGCGTAGACCGGGAAGGGCGTGAACGCCGTTCCCGCCTCGACCGCCTGGAGGAAGCGGTCGCTGAACCCGGGCCGGTCGGAGTGCTCGAAGAACGCCTCCTCGATCGCCCAGTGCACGCGCTCGAACCCGTCGCTCATGCCGAAGACGATCCCGAGGCACTGCAGGCGCTCCACCGTCAGCGGGTCGCCGCCGGGCAGGCGCACGTCGCCGGCGAGCAGCGCCTCCCGGATCGCCGCCAGCCGTTCACGGTCTCCCGGGTAGCGGTCGAAGTAGCGCCGGTTCTTCTCCCGCACGCGCGGGTAGAGGGCGCGGTAGACCTCGTCCGGCGAGCGGTGCAGTGGCGGCAGGCCGCCGGCGACGAAGGCCGAGCGCAGGCCCTCGGCGGCGATCGAGAGGTAGGTGGTGATGCAGAACCCGCCGAAGCTCTGTCCGAGCACGTCCCACGGATCGCCGCCGGTCAGCTCCCGGCGGATCATCTCGGCGTCCCGGACGATGGTGTCCGCCCGGAAATGGGTGAGGTACTCCGCCTGCTGCTCGGGCGACTCCACGGCGGCGAGCGTGCGCGCCGTCGCCGGTGTCGACCGTCCTGTGCCCCGCTGGTCGAGCAGCAGCACTCTCCAGTCCTTGACCGCGCGCTCGAGCCACGTGCCGCCGCGGGCGAGCGGCCGGGGAGGATCCATGCCGGGTCCGCCCTCGAGGTACAGCAGCCAGGGCAGCTCGTCGCGCTCGCGCGACGGCGCCACAACCTCGCGCGCGAACACCGTCAGCGTGTCGCCGCCGGGCCGTGCGTGGTCGAGCGGGACAGTGAAGGCGTGGTCGGTGAGGACGTACCCGGGCGGGCGATGCGTGGCCAGGCGCATCGCCGCAGCTTATGCGGTTCGGGCCCCGGCCACGTTGGCCCCCATGGCGGGGGCCATCATCTAGTCCTGAGCGGGCGCCTGGATCTCCGTCTGCGCCGGCTCGCCGCGCCGCAGCTCACGGCTGCGCTCGGCCTCGGCGTTGATCTCGCCGCCCATCAGCAGCGCCAGCGCAGAGAGCCAGAGCCAGGTCAGCATCACGATCACGGCCGACAGGCTGCCCCAGGCCTTGTTGTACGAGGCGAACCCGCTCGCGTAGAACGCGAATGCCGCGGAGGCGACCAGCCAGACGACGACAGCGAACACCGCACCAGGGCTGATGAACGACCACTTGGGCGGCGACACGTTCGGCGCCAGCCAGAGCACCGCCGCGAACATCGCCATCAGTCCCAGGATCAGGATCGGCCACTGGGCCGTCCACCAGACCCAGGTGACCACGGTCGTGTTACCGACCGCGCGGCCGATCCAGTCGGTCATGAACGGGCCGAGGATCAGCGCCACGAAGACCAGCGCGAATGCGACCAGGCAGCAGAAGATCATGGCCAGCGCGATCAGCCGCTTCTTGACGAAGCCGCGTGTCTCGTCGCGCTCGTAGGCCATGTTCATCGCCCACATCACGGTCTGCATGGCGCCGCTCAGCGACCACAGCGCGAACACGACGCCGACGACGATCATCACGACCCCGCCGCTGTGCGCCTGCGTGGTGCGGGTGAGGCTCTGGTCGATCAGGTCGATGACGCTTGCGGGCAGGACGGTGGAGAGCCGGTCGAGCAGGCTGTTCACGGTGCTCGGCCCGGCCAGCAGGCTGAACAGCCCGAGGCCGACCAGCATGGCCGACGGGATCGCCAGGAATGCGCAGTACGCCACCGCCTGGGCGAGGTTGGTGACGTTGTCCTTCAGCGCCGACTTGACGCCGCGCTGGATGATCGCGAGATAGTCGCGCGCCGAGAGGTCCGTCGGGCCAGGATCGTCCAGCCGGGACTCGACGACCTCCGGCTGTGGAGTCAGCCGCTCCTCGGAGCCGCCGTCCGTCGCGTCCTCGGTATGTGTGGGGTGCTCATGTGTGGCCATGCGGGGGCGATGCCCCGCGCCCGTGCGCTCCTAACGTCACGTCGCCGGCACGGGCTCGGCCAGCAGGTCCTCGTACTCGGGGTGCCTGCGGATGTAGTCGGCGATGAACGGGCAGAGCGGGACCACCCGCTCGCCCCGGGCACGGGCATCGCGCAGCGCGGCCTCCGCCAGCATGCTCCCGAAGCCACGGCCCGAGCAGGCCGGCTCGACCTCGGTATGGGTGATCGCGATACGGCCCGGGCGCCGCCGGTAGGCGGCGATGCCGATCAGGCGGCCGTCGAGGCGCAGCTCGTAGCGGGACGCATCGGGATTGTCGGCAACCACGGCGTCGGCCGGCTCGCCGTCTGCGGACTCAAGCTCGTCGGTGCCTCGGAAGTACTCGATCAGCTGGCCGGCCGCGTCGGACTCACGCGCGTCCTGATGGTCGGCGAAGCGCCGCCGGTGGCCGGCCGCATAGCTCCACGGCTCGCGCTCGCGCAGGTGGGCGAAGATCTCGCGAGTGCCGCGGTAGAGCGCCCCGTCCTCGGTCTGCAGCACGGGGATGCCATCGGTGCCGGCGACCCGGCGCAGCTCCGCCCGCTGCTCCGGCCAGGGCTCGACCTGCTTCAGCAGGACGTCCAGCCCGAGCTCGGTGAGCACCTCCCGCACGGCGGAGGAGAACGGGCACCACTCCGCCTGGTAGAGCGTGAGCATGGCGGCAGCCTAGCGGCCGCCATGGCGTGGTTCGGGGCGGGGCGGCTGATGGCCGCCGCCCCGCCCCTCATGCGTCAGCTACCGCCGGGCGTAGTAGGCGTCCTGTGCCTTCCCGAAGCGGCCGAGCGCCGGAAGCGACACGTCCCGGCGCATGTCCGTCCAGAGCACGTGCACCCTCCCGAGCGTGTCGATGTCGGCGCCGATGTAATCGCCGATGAACAGCGCGCAGGTCTCACAGCCGGGGATACCGGCACGGAACCACGGCGAGTGGTTCGCGTCGGACTGTGCCGTCGACACGGTCTGCTGCGACCACGACGCGCCTGCGTTCGACGACTGCGCGAGCCGGGTGACGTAGTGCCCGGTGGTCGTCTCCTGCTGGTAGGCCACCGCGACGTGACCACCGCGTGCGGTCACCCACGGGAACCACTTGTCCTTCGCTCCCGAGGTGACGCGCTTGACGCCGCTCCACGTCGCGCCTCCGTCGGTGGAGGTGGACATGAACACGTTCGTGTCGGTCACGGGGTGCGGGACGTCGTGGAGCCCGTCACGGTTGTCCGTCCAGACGGCGTACAGCTTCCCGGTCGTCTTGTCGACGCCGAGGTTGCCCCACGAGCCGGTGCGGAACTGATAGCCGGTCTGGGTCGCCCGGCCGTCGGCGTTCGCCGGGTAGTCCGAGAACGTGATCGCCTCCGTGCCGCCGTCCTCGAGGTCGGCGACGTGCACCGGGTTCGACCATGTTGCGCCGCCGTCGGACGAGCGGACGACCAGCACCTGATCCTCGAACTCGTTCGGCTGCTCCCAGGCGGCGGCGTGCTGCTGGTTCGCGAAGCCGACGGCGAGGTGGCCGTTCGGCAGCACGACGCCATACGAGAAGAAGCTCTCGTCGCACTGGTTCGGTGCCCCGCCGGAGCCCTGGTTGGCCGTGCAGGTCGGGCTGGAGCCGGAGATCGCCTTCGGCCTCGACCAGTGCTTGCCGGCGTCGTCGGAGTACGAGAACTCCACCAGCGACTGGACGAACGCGAACTTGCTGGAGACGATCCTGTCCCAGGTCAGGTAGAGGCGGCCGTAATGCGGCGACGACGGGTTGTTGTCCGCGACCAGCCACTCCTTGTCGAGGAACACGGACGATGCCGATGGGCTGATGGCCGCGTGACCGACCGCCACCGTCACCGGTGAGCGCCACGTGAGGCCGCCGTCGGGCGACGTCGCCACCGACACGCTGATGTGGCCCGCCCACGGCCCGTTCTGTCCCTGGGCGGCCGAGAGCTGCGCCATGTGCGCGGTGCCGAAGCGGTCGTCGAAGGCCGGCGCGGGGTCGCCGTTGCCCCCGCTCGAGCCGTTCCCCATCGGGATCGAGCCGTCCTTCCAGGTGTGGCCGCCGTCGAACGAGACGAAGAAGCCGGTCGGGACGCGTGCCTGGATCACCGAGCCCCTGACCTGCAGCTTGTAGTCGTTCGACCCGCCCAGCAGATGGTTCGGGTTCGCCGGGTCGGCCACGATCGGCGTCTCGTTGTCCGGGCTGATCGGGTCGTCACAGCTGACGTCGATGTTGGCCGCCGGGTTTCCGGACGCCGTGCAGACACGGTTGTCCACCTGGCCGCCGCCGACGCCTCCCCCGGCCGGGCCGCCGCCGAACAGCACCTGTGCCGATCCCGATAGGTGCATGTCGATCGCCTCCGGCACCGGCTCGTCCTGCGCCGCCGCCGGGAGCGCGACCGCCCCGAACAGACACGCGCACAGCAAGCTCCACACTACTCGTCTACTCACCGCTCCTCCCCCCATTGAGAACAAACGCGCGGAACATTACCCCGCCGGTTCTCAAAGCGAAAGAACCTGTCACACCGGGCGTTTCCAGGTCAGTCAGTTGGGCGCACGAGCCGGCGCACGGTTACCTCGTTCAGGCCGGTGACGCGTGCGATCTCCTCGTAGGAGTAGCCGTCCGCCCGTGCGACGAGCACCGCCTGCACGAGCGCGCGCCGGGACTCGACGTAGCGCTCGGCAGCCTCGGCGAGCCGCTGGTCGTGGTCCTTCGCCATCGGACGGAGGCTACCGTGGCGCCCGTCACGCCGCGTGCCGTAGAGTCGGCCGCGTGGGCACCCGCGCCGACCCGGCAGACCGCACGCTGATCAGGGGCGCGACGCTCGTGGACGGCAGCGGCTCGCCCGGGCAGCCGGCGGACGTTGCCATCGAGGGCGACAGGATCGCCGCCGTGGAGCCGCCCGGCTCGCTGACGGCCTCGGGCGCGGAGCTGGTGGACGGCCGCGGCCACGTGGTCGCTCCCGGCCTGATCGACATCATGAGCCACTCGCTGTGGCCGCTGATGATCGACGGCCGCTCGCTGTCGAAGCTGGTGCAGGGGGTGACGACCGAGGTGATGGGCGAGGGCTGGACGCCGGCGCCGTTCGGTGGGCGGGTGGCCGAGATCGAGCCGCCGATCCAGGATGTCCCCGACGAGTGGCGCGCGCGGATCCCGACCTGGAACCGCTTCGGACAGTGGCTGGAGGCGATCGAGGCGTCGGGCGTATCGCCCAATGTGGCGTCGTTCCTCGGCGGCGGCAGCGTGCGGGAGTACGCCTGCGGCCTGGCGATGGGCCCGGCCGGGCCGGCGAAGCGCGAGCTGATGCGCCGCGTCACCGACGAGGCGATGCGCGACGGCGCGATGGGCGTCGCGTACGCGCTCATCTACCCGCCGGACGCCTATGCCGAGACCGGTGAGATCATCGAGGTGGCGCGGGTGGCCGCGGCGAGCGGCGGCATGTACATCTGCCACATGCGCTCCGAGAGCCAGCGCCTGCTGCAGGCGATCGAGGAGACGATCGAGATCGCCCACGCGTCCGGGGCCCGGTCCGAGATCTACCACCTCAAGGCATCCGGTGGCCCGGCCAACTGGCACCTGATGGAGCCGGCGATCGAGCGGATCGAGGCGGCCAGGCAGGAGGGGCTCCCGCTGACCGCGGACATGTACCCCTACGCGGCGTCCGGCACCGGGCTGAGCGCCCGATTGCCGGTCAGCCTGGCCGCGGACGGGCGCCTGTTCCAGCGGCTCGCCGAGCGCGGCGTCCGCGACTGGGTGCGCGCCGAGCTGGCGCGCGGGACGGACGAGGTCGACGATCCCGGACCGCCGGACCGGACGTTCCCGATCGGCATGCGCCTGGCCGAGCACCGGCAGTACGTTGGCCGGAACCTGGCCGAGATCGCGGCGATGCGTGGGCAGGACTGGCTTGACGCCGCATTCGACCTCCTGATCGCAGAGGGCGCCGAGATCTTCACCGTGTACCACGAGATCAGCGAGGACAACGTCCGGCGCCAGCTGCAGCTGCCCTGGGTCGTCGTCTGCTCCGACGCGGGCGGCCTCGACCCGGCCTGGGCGGCGCCCCACGGCCCGGTGCATCCCCGCGACTACGGCACGTTCGCGCGGGTGCTGGGACGCTACGTGCGCGACGAGGGGCTGCTCACGGTGCAGGACGCGATCCACCGGATGAGCGGTGCGGTGGCGGATCGGCTGCGGATCCGCGACCGGGGGCGAGTCGCGCCCGGCATGGCGGCCGATGTGATCGTGTTCGATCCCGATGCCGTACGCGATCTGGCCACGTTCGAGCATCCGCACCGGCTGTCGGTGGGCGTCCGGGACGTCTGGGTGAACGGCGTTGGGACGTTGCGCGGCGGGGAGCACACCGGCGCGACGGCCGGGCGGTTCGTGCGCGGCCCGGGATACCGCGGCTCCTGATCATCCGCACCGGATGATCCGCGGCGGCACACATCGGGAGACCCTCCACGGTGCGTGCGCGGCTGCATTCAGGCATCGATCACCAACGGCAGATGGCATGGCGCGCTGCGGCGCGCCGCAGCCGCGCTGGCCGCCGCGTCGCTCGTGCTGCTTGTGGCCGGCTGCATGGCCGGCGGGGACGCCGCCGGCGCGTCCTTCAAGCCCGTGCATCCCGGCGTGCTCGCCGTTGCCACCGCGCTCGTTCCGGCGCCGGGCTTCTGGGAGGGGCCGCCGGGCAACGGCGGCTTCGAGGCGCAGCTGGCAACCGCCCTCGCGCACCGGCTGGGGCTCAACCGCGTCAGGATCGTGCAGGTGCCGTTCGGGCAGATCGTGGGCGGCCACCTGAACGGCGCCGACATCGCGATGTCCCAGCTGACGCCCACCTCCGAGCGCGAGCGCTCCCTCGACTTCTCGACCGCCTACCTGACCGCTCCTCCCGGCGTGCTCGCGCGCGAAGGTGTGGAAGCTCGCGACCTCAAGTCGCTGCAGGCCCTGCGGTGGGTCACCTCCCGCACGTCGACCCTCACCCCGATCGTGATGAACGAGGTGCGGCCGGACACGACGCCGCTCAGCGTGGAGGATCGGTCCGCCGCGCTCGCCGTGCTGCGAAGCGGCCGCGCGGATGCGCTGCTGCTCGACCTCCCCGTCGCGCTGGGGCTCGCCCGGGAGGATCCGGGCCAGTTCACGGTGCTTGGCCAGCTGCCCGGCAACGAGGGCCTGGCCGCTGCCCTTCCGAACGGGTCGCCGAACCTGGAGATCGTCGACACGGAGCTTCGTGCGCTGCAGGCCGACGGCACGATCGACCGGCTTCGTGCGCGGTGGCTCGGGAGCGAGGCAGCCGTCCCGCTGATCAGGACGGAGGGCTGACATGCCGCTCCTGAACGAGAGCGCCACGTCCGGCCCCGTCTTCGTGTTTCTCGTCGTGTTCGCGGTGATCCTGCTCGGCCCGATCGTGGTCAGCCGGTTCGGTCTGCCCGGCCTGATCGGCCTGGTGCTGGGCGGCTACGTGATCGGTGCTCATGGTCTCGGCCTGATCCCGGCCGGTGACCAGACCGTCCCGGAGCTGGGACAGCTCGGCCTGCTCTACCTGATGTTTGTGGCCGGCCTCGAGCTCGACCTGCAGATCCTGAGGGAGAACCGGCGGGCGGCCATCGGCCTCGGCTTGCTGGCGTTCGTCGTCCCCGGGGGTCTTGGCGTCTGCATCGGCCTCGGGCTCGGTTGGTCCCACGGCGCGACGCTGCTGCTCGGGGCGCTGCTCGCTTCGCACACGTTGATCGTCTACCCGACCCTCCGCGAGGCCGGCCTGTCCGACACGCGGCCGGTCGCCTCGGCGGTCGGGGCCACCGTGCTCACCGACACGCTTGCACTGATCACCCTCGCGGTCGTCGCCGGCGCCGAGACCGACCCGGGCGCGGTTCCCCGGGTGATCGCGAAGATCGCCATCGGCTTCGTGGTGCTCGGTATCTTCAGCATCGCCGTGCTGCCCCGCCTGGTCGAGGCGGTGCTGCGGCAGTGGGGCGCCGACGGCGTGGCGCGGTACCTCGTGATTCTGGTCGCGATGCTGGGGACGTCCCTGCTTGCGCTCGCCTTTGGCATCGAGGGCATCATCGGTGCGTTCTTCGCCGGCCTGGCGCTGAACTCCCTCGTGCCCAACGAGGGGCCGTCGATGGAGCAGGTGGAGTTCTTCGGCACGGCGGTGTTCGTCCCCATCTTCCTGGTGTCGATCGGCCTGCTGCTCGACCCGTCCGTGATGTTCACCGGCGACGCGCTCAGCCTGGCAGCGCTGATCTGCGGCGCCGCCTTCATCGGCAAGGCCGTCGCCTGCTGGGTGGCGGGCGCGTGGCTCGGGTTCTCGTGGCCCGAGCGGCTGACGATGTACGTGCTCACCGTTCCGCAGGCGGCCGCGACGCTGGCCGTGACACTGA
The DNA here is from genome assembly GCA_036263035.1 of Gaiellales bacterium. Taxonomy (GTDB): domain Bacteria; phylum Actinomycetota; class Thermoleophilia; order Gaiellales; family JAICJC01; genus JAICYJ01. The sequence continues at coordinate 15,699 of DATAHR010000177.1, forward strand.
TCGGCTTCGAGATCGGGCTGTTCGGCGTCACCGTCGTGAACGCGGTGCTGGTGCTGATCGTGGTCAGCATCCTGCTGGCGGCGATCCTCACCCGGCGAGTCGTGGGATGGATGCCGGCACCCGAGCGGGGCAGCGGCCGGCTGGGCGCTCGAGTGCTGGTGGTGACGCCGGTGACCGGGCCGTCGGACGCGGCGGTGCGGGCCGCGGCGCTGCTCTCCCGGCCCGACGGCGGCAGCAGTGAGCTGGTCGTGACCCGGGCGCCCGGCGAGCCGGCGCCGGACAGCGCCGAGCTGCGAGGTGTCCGCCAGCGCCTTGCGCGGCACGGATTCGAGGGGACGCTGCGGGTCGAGGTGGCCGACGTCTCCGACGCGGTGCGGCGGGCCGCTGCGGCCGGCGAGCATTCGGTGGTGATCGTCGACGAGCCGGCGTTCGACCACGCGCCGACCGGCATCCCGCTGCTCGTCGTCGACGGCGGCCTCTCGGGGCCGAGCGTCGAGCTCGTGCATGGTGGCGGAAGCGAGATCGACGAGATGGTGGCCGAGATCCAGCGGCGGTTCGCGCGCGACGCACCGCGAGCTCGCACGCTGCGGCGCGGCTCCGGGGCGATGACCGGCAGGCTGGGATCCGTCACCGTCCGCCGGCGTCCCGTAGCCGCAGCGGCGGCCGGCGACGGAGGTGCCGCGGACGGCTAGGGCAGCTCTGCGGTGACCAGCCTGCGGGTGGTCGCCGCGACCGCGACCGCCACGACCACGGCCAGCACGATGGCCGACGGGACGGTGCCGGCGACCGGTTTCGCTGCCTGCGGCAGCGCGTGTGCGACAAACGCCCGGCCGTACGCCGAGATCGAGAGCTTCGCCGCCGAGGCGGCGAACGTCGCGATCGACCCCTCCCACAGCAGGATGTAGATGATCCCGATCACCACCGGGCGCCGCGTCATCAGCGACAGCCAGGCGGACGCCGCGCAGTAGGCGAGGGTGGACAGCAGCACGCCGAGCAGCGGCCAGCCGATCAGGCGGGCGCTGGCCTGGCCGCCGAGCGCGAGCAGGCCCAACAGCACCAGGCTGGGCACGACCAGCGCGAGCGTGGCCGTCCATGCGGCCGCCACCTTGGCCACGACGAGCTCCCACCGCGGCTGCGGTGTGGCGACCAGGTACAGGATCGTGCCGTCCTCGCGCTCGTCGCCGAAGGCGCTGACGCCGAAGACGAGCGCGATCAGTGAGGCCACCGTCGGCACGAACAGCTGCTGGACGATGCCCGAGTAGAAGTCGCGGACTCCATCCTGTGGGCCGCGGGCGAGGTTGAAGATCAGCGCCGTCACCACTGGGGCAAGCGCGACCAGGGCGAGCATCAGCGTCCGCTTCTGAATCAGCAGCGCCCGCAGCGTGAGGCGGTAGATGGGGCCGATCACCGCGCCTGGCCCCGTGCACGCTCGTGGAGGTAGGTGTACACACTCTCGAGGTCGTCGCCGACCGGGTGCACCTCCTGCAGCAGCGTCTGCGCGCGGACGGCGGCGACGGGCAACTCGCGCGAGAATCGCGCCGGGTCGCTCGTCTCGATCTCGACCCGGCCGTCGGTCAGGCGCACGGCGTCGACGGCGGGCGTATCCAGGAGCTCACGCGCCAGCGCGCGGGTGTTCCCGTCGGCCGTCACCAGCACCCGCCGTGGCCGCTCGCTGATCAGCCGCCTGATGCCGTCCGTCGACCCCTCGGCGACCAGGTGCCCGTTGACCAGAACGAGCACCCGCGGCGCCATCCGCTCGACCTCATGCAGCACGTGTGAGGAGACCAGCACGGTCCGCCCCTCGGCGCCGAGCCGGGTAAGCAGATCGATGACGTGGCCGCGCTGCGTTGGGTCGAGCCCGTTCAGCGGCTCGTCCAGCAGCAGGAGGTCGGGGCCGTGCACCAGCGCCTGTGCGAGCTTCACCCGCTGGCGCATGCCGTGGGAGAACTCGCCGACCGGCCGGTCGGCCGACTCGTTGAGATCGACCGTTGCCAGCGCCCGCTCGGCTGCGTCGGAGCTGTCGGCGATCTTGTGCAGCCGCGCGGAGAGCTGCACCACCTGGCGGGCGGTCAGGAACGGCCACGGCGGGCTGTGATCCGGCACCATGCCGAGCCTCCGGTAGATCTCCGGCGAGCGCCGCGGATTCGATCCGAAGATGCGCACCGAGCCGGTGCTGGGGGTGGAGAAGCCGGCGCACAGCTTGAGGGTCGTGGACTTGCCGGCGCCGTTGTGGCCCAGCAGCCCGACCACGCCGCCGTCGATGATGAACGACACGTCGGCCAGCGAGACGGTGTCGCCGTACCAGCGCGACACCCCGGTGAACTCGATCGCGGGCGCGCTCATGCCTGCTCGCGGCCGTAGCGGACGAGCAGCACGATCAGCGCGACCACGGACACCTCGACCGCGACCGAGCCCCAGACCCATGGGCCGATGTTCCCCCTGTCGGTGTACCCGGGGAACAGCCCCTGCCCGGCCTTGATCGGCGCCGCGGCAAACGCGAGCAGTCGCGCATGCGGCCAGTTGAGGTTCTCCGCCAGCGAGCCGCCGATCACCGTCGGGATCGCCAGGAAGGCGAGGTAGCCGCCCACGGCGAACGCTCGCCGGCTCGTCAGCGACGAGATGGCGAGGCCGACCAGGGCGTAGAACAGCGCGACGATCAGCCCGGAGCCGATGATGCGGAACAGGTCGCGGTCGTGGTGCTGCACGTAGCCCAGCGGGTGCACCGAGAAGAGGATGGTGCCCACGTACAGCAGCAGCACCGGCGCCAGTGTGACCAGCAGCAGCGGCATCAGCGCCGCCAGCAGCTTGCCGGCCAGGTAGTCGAACCGCCCGATCGCGGTCGAGAAGTAGAGCGAGAGGGTGCGGTCGCGGCGGTCGGGGCAGACCAGCTCGGGAGTGATCACGACACTGAAGACGAGCACGACGATCGAGACTGTGCTGACGTAGTTGCTGTACGGCAGGGCGTTGACCACGTTGCGGGTCACCGGTGAGGTGCCAAACAGCGCTCGCAGGCCGAGGATCACGAGCGCCGGTGCAAACGCCAGCAGCGTCAGCGAGATCGGGATCACCTTGACCTTCCATCCGCGCCGGGCGCCCATTGCGCGCAGCGCGCTCCAGCGCGCCAGCGACCAGATCGCCGCCGCACGGCCGGCCCGTGGGCCGTCGTACCGGGTGAAGGAGGTGTCGACGAGGCGCGCGTCCGTGGTCATCCGATCGCCCCGATCAGGGATTCCTCGAGCGTCGGCCCGGCGGGCCGCAGCTGGCGCAGCCCGACCTCCGCGGTGCAGGCTGCGTCCCGCACACCCCGCAGCACGCTTGCCGCGTCCGCCCCGTCGACGAGCACCCAGCCGTCGCGCCGCTCCGCCCGCAGGCCGAGCGCGGTCGCGGCCTGCACGAAGCGGCCGACGTCGCCCTCCACCTGCACCTGGACGCCCGCGTCCTGCTCGTCCCCGGCCTGCGCGATGCGGCGCGTCGCCGCGATCCGTCCCTCGCGCATGACGATCACCGAGTCGCAGGTGCGGACGACGTCCTCGAGCACGTGCGACGACATGATCACGGCGATGCCGAGGTCGCTCGACAGCCTGCGGACGAGCGTCAGCATCTCGTCCCGTCCGGCCGGGTCGAGCCCGTTCGTGGGCTCGTCGAGGATGACCAGGCTGGGGGAATGGACGATGGCCTGCGCCAGGTTGGTGCGCTGCTTCATTCCCACCGAGAACGTGCGGATCAGCCGCGAGCGCTCTTCCTCGAGCCCGACCTGGAACAGCACCTCGGATGCCCGCAGGACGGCCACGCGCCGGGGGAGCCCGCGCAGCTCGCCCATGTGCACGACGAGGTCGCGCGCGGTCATGCCCATCGGCAGGGCCGAGTGCTCCGGCATGTACCCCAGCCGGCGGCGGATGTCCCAGGAGCGCTCGAGCCCCATCCCCATGACGTTCACGGAGCCCTCGTCCGGACGGATCAGCCCGAGGATCGTCCGCATCAGCGTCGACTTGCCGGCGCCGTTGGCACCGAGCAGCCCAACGGCCCGCTCCTCGATCCGCGCACTGACGCCGTCCAGGGCGACGACCGAGCCGTAACGCTTGACGACGCCCTCGACCTCGACCAGCGCCCCGCCGTCGCTCATGACTCCGGCGGGGTCAGCTCCATGCTCACCGAAGCGCGCGTGCCGCAGCCAGGATCGTCGACGCAGGCTGCGCGCCGATCACGACGTACTGCGTGTCACCGCGGTCGAACGTGATGATCGTTCCCAGCGTCGTCTGCAGCATGCTGCCGCGGGCGCCGTTGATGCGCACCGGCGGCAGCATCGATCCCGACCCGTGCGCGTCGGCATGCGCGCGGCCGCCCGTCGCGTGCTCGATCACCACGACCGCGCCGAGGCCGTGGCCGTAGACGGCCAGCAGGCCCTTGCCCTTCGCGCTCGTCAGCGTCCGCGCGACCGTCCGTGGCATGCCGGCGAGCGAGGCGGGCGCCGCGCCGGTCACCGGGGCGGCGCTGCTGTGGGCGGACTGCTCTGCCTGCTTCGCCGCGTGCCTGAGCTTGGCCCTGGCGGGCAGATCGACATGCGTGATGTGGGTGCCCGCCGGCAGCTTCAGCGTCGTCTGCGAGGCGGGGACGGCGCCGTAGTGGATGTGGCTGACCTGGAAGGCGAGCGCCGGCGTCGACGAGCCGCGCGGGTACAGGGCGACGCGAAGCGGCGTGCCGTGTGCCGCGTCGAAGGCGACTGCCAGCGGCCCGATCAGCCCGGAGTCGTGCCGAGCGCTGATGCGGACGGTGTAGGCGGGCCGGCCGGCCACGTTGCCGGCGATCGCGTCGGAGATGTCCAGCGTCCTGCCCAGCTGGGAGAGCGTGTGGCTGATCTCGGCGAGCGACGGGGTGGAGGAGTCGTGCGTGCGGGAGTCGGCGTGCTGCTCGGGCAGGGCGAGCCTGTAGGCCTCGCGCTGTTTCGGGAGGTACAGGGTGACGGTGTGGCCGTCGAGGCCGACCTCGGCCGTTCCCAGCTGCGACCGGAGCACCAGCCGCGCATGCTCGCCGCTCGCCCAGACACTTCCCTGGGCGCCGGCCAAGGGGCTCGAGTCGAGCAGGGAGGAGGTGCCGGGAAGCAGGTGCTGCGACACCGTGAAGTCGGCGCGGACGCCGGCCACCGGCTTCGACGACAGGGCGTGGTGGATGGCAGCGGCCAGCGATCGCTTCGGCGGATGCTTCCCCCCGTGAGTGAGCGCGTAGGCGGTGACGGTGAGCGCCGCCGCCATGGCGGCCGCCAGTGCCAGCCAAATCCCGAACCGTGCCGTTGAACGACGTGCCCTGCCCATGATGCTCCGTGCACTCCTCCGTAGCGAGACTCCACGCACGATAGCCGTCGGTTCTGAAAGTTCTATGAGTGTGAGATTGGACGCTGAATCGCCTCAATCATCTAGCGTGACGGCATGGCCTCGCTCTCCCTCCTGCTCGCCACCTTCCTCGCGAGCGCGGTGGAGGCGGTGGAGGCGTTCACCATCGTCCTCGCGGTCGGGGTGACGAGAGGGTGGCGCTCGACCCTGTGGGGCGTGGCGGCCGCGTCGCTCGCGCTCGCGGTGGTCGTGGCCGCGCTCGGCCCGGCCGTGACGTCGATCCCGATTCAGTGGCTGCGCATCGTGGTCGGCGGACTGCTGCTGGTCTTCGGGCTGCAGTGGCTGCGCAAGGCGATCCTCCGGGCCAGCGGCTACAAGGCGCTGCACGACGAGGAGGCCGCGTACGAGGAGGAGCGGGCCGCCGCCGGCGCCGCCGCGCGCACGGGCTCCGGTCTCGATCCCTACGCGTTCACCGTGGCCTTCAAAGGCGTGCTGCTCGAAGGCCTCGAGGTCGCGTTCATCGTGGTCACGTTCGGCGCCAACCACGGCAACATCCCGCTTGCCGCGGCCGGGGCGGTGGCTGCGGTCGTCGTCGTGCTGATCGCCGGTGCCGTTGCGCGCGCGCCGCTGGCTGCCGTGCCGGAGAACACCATGAAGTTCGCGGTGGGGCTGCTGCTGACGACCTTCGGCACGTTCTGGGCGGCCGAGGGAGCCGGCGCATCCTGGCCGGGCGGCGACGCAGCGCTGCTCGGCTTGCTCGCGTTCTACACCGTGGTGTCGCTTGCGCTCGTCCGGCTGCTCTCCGCGCAGCGGCCACGGGAGGTGCCCGCGTGAGAGGGTTCGCCCGGTTCCTCTACGACTTCGTCGTCGGCGACGACCCGGTGGTGGCGGTGCTGGTGGTGGGCGCGATTGCCGGGGCCTGGCTGCTGCACCGAGCCGGCGCGGACGCCTGGTGGGCCGTGCCTGCCGTGGTCACGGCCGCGCTTGCTCTGTCGCTCTGGCGCGCCGCCCGTCCGCGATGACGGTGGGGGTGGGCCCGCACTGGCGGGCCCACCCCGACGCGGTCAGTGCGGGAGCACCGCGGTGTGCTGCATGCGCACGGACTGGAGGCGCCATGGCGAAAGTCCCAGCTGGCGCAGGATGGTCGGCGCGATCTGCGTCGTCTCGACCTGGGTCTGGACGCTCATGTGGCCGTAGCCGCGGCCCATGACCAGGATCGGCACGTGGCGATCCTGCACGCCGGCGCCACCGTGCTCCGCGATCTTCGAGGTGCCGCCGGTGTAGACGACCCCGTGCTGGACGATCCCGACCAGATCGGGCACACGATCATCACCGGCGTGAACGCCGAAGAACGCCGGGCCCCAGGCGACACGGCTGAGGCCGGAGGCATGGAAGCCGATCGGGTTTCCGGCGTAGTCCGTGGCAGCGCCCGCCGATGCCGGCTGCCCGAAGTGCAGCAGGAAGCTCCGCGCGAAGCGCACCGCGTTGGCGGAGCGATCGGTCAGCCAGATATACATGGAGTCGTCGTCACTGGCCGCCGCGACCAGCTGGCCGGAGTGCCCGTGTGCCATCCAGGCCGCGTCGAGGGCGTCCAGGATGACGCCGTCGTCGATCCGCTTCAGGGCCGTCGTCTCGATGGGAGACTGCCCGTGCTTGGCGGACAGGATGACGGTGGTGCTGTCGAGCAGGTGCCGCTCGCGCAGGGTGGAGACCATCCTGCCGATCGACCGGTCGACGAAGCCGAGCGCATCGCGCAGCACTGGGCCGGGCACCCAAGCTCCTCCACGCCGGACGTAGCCGCCGCGCTGCTCGACCCCGTTGATGGGCGATTCGGGCAGCTTCTCCGCGGTCGACACGGACTGGAAGTTCATGCCGAACAGCGCCGGGGTTCCCACGCGCACCGTGCCGCTGTGATCCCAGCCGCGGATCTCGTTCAGGATCGCGGTGACCTTGATGCCGTCGTAGAACTGCGTGTCGCGGTTGTTCTTCGTCCAGTCGTCCCCGGGGCCGCCGGGAAGCGTCGGGTCGGTCACCGAGCTGTTGATCTCGGGCGTGAACAGGTCGTCGACGTGCACGCCGCCGGAGCCGTTGACGACGTCGTAGGCCGGATGCTTGTCCGACCAGGCGGTGCGCAGCCCGGCGTTGTGGGCCACCCCGAACACCGTGTTCACCCGCAGGTACTGATGCGGGTAGACCGGTCGGCAGGTGGCCGGTGAGATGGGAAGAGCAGCCCGGTTGATCATGTGCGCCTCGACGGCCAGGAGCGCTCCGGGCAGGTGAAGGACGCTCCCGGGAAGGCCGGGATACAGGTTGGGCAGGCCGTAGCCGGCGTCGATGGAGTCGGGGTTCTGGTCGAGGCTCTCGTCGTACGCGACGACGGTACCCAGGCCGGTCTGCTGGCCGGGGGTG
>DATAHR010000178.1:0-2924 GCA_036263035.1 Gaiellales bacterium
GCGCTGCGGCCGCTGGCCGGCCTGGGGGCCGGGCTCGCCCTCGCCACCGTCGTGCCGACCGAGGCCCGTGCGTCCGTGTGGGCGCTGGCGGTCTCCGCGGTCGTGTTCTTCCTCCTCTGTCCCACGCCGATCCGCTCGGGCTTCGTGGCGGCCGGCGCCGCCCTGCCCACGCTGATGTTCTGGCACCAGCTGAACAACGTCTTCTCGTCGCAGGCGGGTGGGCACCCGCGCAGCGTCGGTATCGCGATCCTCCTCACCGGGGCGCTGAGCGCGCTGGTGGCGGGCGCGCAGACCCTGCTCGACGAGGTAGTGACGCTGTCGGAGGCCAACCGGCGTGCCGTCGCCATCGCGGTCGCCATCTGGGTGTTCGTGCTCCTGCTCGTCGCCGGCGTGGGCGCCTTCGCGGCCACCGACGGCCACCCGGTGGCGTGGACACGCCACACCCTCCAGCGCACGGTCGACCGGGTCGGCGGCGAGAACGGCCAGGCCGCGGGGGAGGGTCAGGCGGGCAGCAGGTTCGGGTCGCTCGACACGGGGCGCTACGACCTCTGGAAGGTGGCCCTGCGCGGCTTCCGCGACCAGCCCGACAAGGGAGTTGGGGCCGGGAACTTCGGCTATCTGAACGTGCGCATCGGACGGCCGTTCCTGTTTCCCTTCCAGGCGCACAGCCAGCTGCTCGAGGTGGCGTCCACGCTGGGAATCCCGGGGCTGGCGCTGTTTGCGATCGTGCTGGGGCTGCCGTTCGGCGCCTGCGTGTGGGTGCGGTTGCGCTCGCCCTCCCGGGCGGACCGGCTGCTGGCGGCCGGCATCGGCGGTGCGCTTGCCTACTTCGCCGCCCACGGACAGGTCGACTGGATCTGGCAGATCTCGTCGTGTGCGCTTCCCGCGATGCTGCTCTCGGGCGTGGTCGTCGGCATGCTGCCGCCGGCGCCCGAGCGGCGCCGCTCTGTGGTGACCGGGGGCGTGGCCCTGGCCGCCGCGATTGCGGCGGCGGCGCTGCTGATCGTGCCGGCCGGGCTCGCGCAGCGGTACCTGGAGCGGTCCTACCACGAGCCGGCCGCCGCGGCCCTCGCCGATGCACGCCGCGCCGGCGACCTCGACCGCCTGTCCGGCCGCCCGCAGCTCGCGGCGGCGCGGGCGCTGCTGCGAACCGGCGACACGGGGGGCGCGCTGGCCGACGCCCGACGGGCGGCGGGCGCTGAGCCGGGGTTCTGGGTGGCGTGGCAGCTGCTCGCCGTGGCGGCCGCTCGCCAGGGCGACCGGGCGGCGGCGGCGGCGGCCCACCAGCGCGTTCGCCGTCTCGCACCGCGGCTCCCGCTCGACCTCCGAGGTCAGGTGCCGGGCCCGAGCTTCGACCACTATTGATGCGGCGTGAAGACGCAGCCGGGTTCTGGCGTACCCTGAAACCATGGCACGTCCATGGTTCAGCTGCATGCTCGCCGCCGCCGCGCTGGCCGCGGCGTCGTGCACGGGCGGTGGCAGCGCCAGCGGTGGCAGCTCGACGGCCGGCTCGGCGCCGCCGCCCACCTCGGGGCAGCCCGCCGACAACACGCTGCCGTCAGTCACCGTGGATGAGGCCGGCTTCGTCTCCTCCGACGGCACGCCGGTGCAGCTGCGGGGCGTGGCGGTGCACTCGCTCGACCCCGCGGTCTACGAGCGCGCCCCCGAGCTTGGGGTGAACTTCGTCCGCCTGGCCGTGCCGTGGAGCGACTACGAGCCGCACGGGCCACAGGGCGAGGTGCACTCCTGGGACACGCAGCGGCTCGCCGACCTCGACGCCGAGATCGCGTTCTTCGGCCAGCACGGCATCCAGGTGCTGATCGACCTGCATCAGTACGGCTGGTCGCCCTACTTCGCCTCGCTGCAGCGCGGGGGCCGCGCCAACGGCATCCCGCGCTGGGTGTACCACGGCAGACGCTGGCCGCTGACCGAGCAGGGGCGTGCCGCCGCCGAGGCGCACATGTACACAGACCGGCGCGCGACCGACCTGTACGGCCAGTTCGCCGCGATGCTGGCGGAGCGGTACCGCGACACGCCGAACGTGGTCGGGTACGAAATCTTGAACGAGCCGCCGCTGGGCAACATGCCGCGCCGATCCTGGGCGGTGCAGCGGATCGTTCGCTGGCAGGCACGTGTGGGGGAGGCGATCCGGGCGGTGGATCCCAACCGGGCGATCGTCTTCATGGTGCCGCCACGCACCGACCTGCGCTTCGTCCGGCTGCGCCCGCTCGAGCGGGTGGGCCACCTGGCGCTCGACGTCCATGACTACTACGCCGGCACCGGCAAGCGCAGTGTGACGACGCTGCAGGGCGGCCGTTACCGCGGCACGCTGCGCGAGCAGGCCGCGTATCTCGCGCCGTACGTCTCACAGGCCGGCGCGTGGTCGGTACCGCTGATCGTGGGCGAGTGGGGGGCGTTCCCGCGTGAGCGCGGAGTCGATGCTTACCAGCGCCAGATGGTCAAGCTGTTCGAGAAGGTGGGCATCAGCTGGTCGCGCTGGAGCCTCGACCGCACCGAGCGACTCGGGCTGCTGCGCCGCGACGGGACGCTGACCGCTGCGGGGCTGCAGCTGGGACGCCTGATCGCGGCGCAGAACGCGGAGTAGATGATTGATTCCACGGCGCCGTGCGGTCTGAGCGATCGGTAGGCAAGCAGCGCAAGGATCGAGGGAGGGCCGATATCGGGAATATCGGCCCGACCGAGGACGCAGCAGTTGCAAGGCCGCAGGCCTTGCAACGGTCACGACCGATCTGCGATCACGCAGATCGGGAGGGGACGCCTATCGGTCGCAGCACCCTGACGGTCGGCAACTACCGACAGTGAGGCGATCAGACGTGCGGCGTCGTGGAATCAATCATCTAAGCCGCCGCCTCCGCCGGCTCGCGGGCGACGGTCACACCGATCAGCGACCCCAGCCGCGCGTC
>DATAHR010000179.1:0-23045 GCA_036263035.1 Gaiellales bacterium
CGTCTGGGGCTATTCCCAGCAGAAGTGCGAAGGATCCCGCGACACCCAGCCAGACCATCGCGGCGACCACGCCGGCGACGGCGTAGTTCCAGTCGTTTTCGCTCGCTTTGTGATGGCCGATCCCGAACTGATCGGCTCTAATCACGGTGTGCGAGTGATTCGAGGCTTCCACAAGGCCTCCCATCACGGACAGGACCGCGAACCCCAGGAACACCCATATGAGGGGCGTCGCCCATTCATACGGCTGAGGATCGCGAACCGTCGTGCCGGCTTGCGGCCCGGACTGAGAGACTGGTGGGCCGGCCGCGGCGGCGGTCAACTGACCCGCCGTCCTTGCTTCAGCGGTTGCTGGTGTAACAGCGGTAGCTGAGGACCTCGCTTCGAGCACGCCGAGAAGCCGATCCCACCGAGCCGCCCAGTTGGCGTCGACGGACGGGCGTAGCGATCGCCCGACTTGAAGCAGCCTTTCATACCCGCCTTGCACCTGGCCGGGGTTATTGAACGCCATCTCATACGCGTTGAAGGCGGCTCGCTGGTTTCCCTGGGCAAGCTTTTCCTCCGCCTTGGCAAGCTGGTTGTCGCCCCACATACCCCATCCTCCTGGGATCGATGACCGGGAGCCGAACGGAGAATCGCTTCCCGGAACTGCGCCAGATCGAAACGGACATTCGCTGGCAGTCAGGCCGCGTGGCGGCCCACATCAACAGTCCACGAAGCACCGCCTCGCCTCGTGGGTCCCGCGGCGCCTCACGGAACGCAGCGGCGGCGAGTTCCATCTCCCGGAGGCGTAGCCCCGGTCGCTCATGTATTAGCCGGGCGATCCATCGCGCCGCGCCTTGCCCGTACTTGGCCGGCTCGGCGCGGTAAAGCAGGCAGAGGTCGAGCGCGTTGGCGAGGCTGAGTCGGCGCATCGCGCGCGCGCCTTCGCGATCCGGCGGTTATCGATCTGCACGTCCGCCGCGGGCCGGCCGGTACCCGCGGCAGGCGCAGCGACGCAGCGGGCAGCGGTGTGGCAGCAGCCTCGTGCAATCTGCCCCTGGCCCTGGCGAACCGGCACTGCAATCCGACGTCGCGCCGCCGATTGCCAGAGCACCAATCGTTTACGCCCATGATCCGACGTTCGCTCATCCTTCTTCTCGCACTTGCCTCGCTGACCACTCCGGCTGCCGCGCAGGCAGAGGGTGGACTTGGCACGACGACCGCGCAGCAGACGGCGGTACCGCCTCAGCTGACGTACTCGACGCTCCTGTCGCTCGCACAGGCGGGCCGGGTGAAGAGCGTCACGATCGACGACGTCGGCCACACGGCGACCGTCGTCCTGACCAACGGCGACACGCGCGTCGTGGTCACGCCGAGTGACACGTCCACGCTCAGCGGAGCCCTCACCGGCGAAGGCGTCGACGTCACGTACACGAACTCGTCGCACGGCGGGATGCCTCCGTGGCTGGCGCTGCTCGGACTCGGATTCATCGGCGTGGTCGCCGCGGCCGCGATCTTCGGCCACCGCTCGCAGAAGAAGTCGTTGGTGCAGGTGGCCGATCAGGCGAAGGAGGCGGGAGCGGGGCCAAAGCCGATCCGTTTCGCGGACGTCGCCGGCTGTGACGAGGCGATCGAAGAGCTGCGTGACACACTCGACTTCCTCCGCTCACCGGAACGGTTCGAGAAGGTGGGGGCGACGATGCCGAGCGGCCTGATGCTGTACGGCCCGCCCGGCACGGGGAAGACGCTGCTCGCAAAGGCGCTCGCGGGCGAGGCGGGCCTGCCCTTCTACTCCGCGTCAGGCTCGGACTTCGTGCAGATGTACGTGGGATCCGGCGCCAAGGCCGTCCGCGAGCTGTTCGCCAAGGCGCGCCGGTCGGAGAAAGGCGCCGTCATCTTCATCGACGAGATCGACGCCGTCGGCCGTCGCCGCGGCGGCCAGGGCCAACCCGGCGGCAACAGCGAGACGGAGAACACACTGAACGCGCTCCTGGTCGAGCTTGACGGGTTCGCGGGCCGCAAGGGGTTGATCTGCGTCGCGGCCACGAACCGCCTCGACATCCTCGACCCGGCGCTCCTTCGCCCGGGCAGGTTCGGCATGCAGATCGCGGTCGAGACGCCCGACGAAGCGGGCCGCCGGCAGATCCTCGACCTCTACGCGAAGAACAAGCCGCTCGCAGACGACGTCGACCTCGATGCGCTCGCCGTGTACACCGCCGGGTCGAGCGGCGCCCAGCTCGCCGACATGCTCAACCAGGCCGCGATCATCGCCGCCCGAAACGAGCGGACGCTGATCACCGACGCCGACCTGCGCGAAGGGCACCTGCGTGTCCTCGCCGGCCCTGAGCGGGCCGCCCAGGTGATGCGTCCCGAGGAGAAGCGGCTCGTCGCCTGGCACGAGGCCGGGCACGTGCTCGCCGCGGAGCTCCTGGAGACGCAGGACAAGGCGCAGCGGGTGACGATCCGTCCGCGCGGCCGCGCCGCCGGCATGGCGGTCTACGGTCAGACCGATCGCGCGCTTCACTCGCGCCGCTACCTGCACGAGAAGATGGTCAGCGTGCTCGCCGGGCGCGCCGCCGAGCAGCTGCTGGTCGGGGAGATCTCAAGCGGCGCGGCGAACGATCTGCAGCAGGCGAACATGCTCGCCCGCCAGGCGGTGGTTGAGCTCGGCTTCTCCGACCGAGTCGGCCAGCTGATTGGCCACGAGGGTCGCCACTCCCTCTCCGACGACACGCGCCGCGTCATCGACGAGGAGGTCGAACGGCTCGTTGCCGATGCCTACAGCGATGCCCTGCGCCTGCTCAGCGCCGAGCGCGAGAAGCTCGACGCGCTCGGCGAGGCGCTGATCGAGCAGAGCGTGATGGAACGCGTCGACATCCTGACCGCGCTCGGCGGCGCGCCGCCCCAGCGCCAGTCACACCCACGGCCTGCTCCGCGTCGCGCACGCCACCTCGAGCTGATCGACGCGCCCGCGCCGGTCGCCGCCACGTCGACAGGGAAGCTGGTCGCATTCGCTCACTGGCTCGAGCGGCGGCCCACGTTCGGCCGCCGGCGCGCGACCATTTGACCCGGGCGGCCAAGCCCGGACACGTCGGCGGGGCTGGGGCCACCGGCGCGCCAGCGGCCCCAGCCCCGAACACGATCGTCCTCTAGTGGTGTGAGGAGAGACCGCCCTGGAGGAAGGTGCGGCCGCCGAAGACGACCGGATGGGTGGGCTGTGCAGCGGTGAGCGGCGAGCCGCAGTTGCCGGGCGTAGTCGCCCACAGCCCGTAGTCGACCGGGTCGCCGCTCGCGGTGCCGTCAAGCGCGGTTGTGTCGAAGCTGCCGCCGGCGCCGTCGTCGAACAGGTAGCCGTTGTACTGCGTAATCGGAATCGGCGTGTCCAGGCAGACGTTCACCCAGGCGAGGCTGTTCAGCTTCTTGTTGATCGTCTGCTGGGCGCTGTGAAGAGCGTTCAGGTGCGCATTCACGCACTTGAAATTCGTGCAGCGGGCCGGCCACTTCGTCGAGGCCTGCGCCCGCGCCGCGTGAGCGCCGAACACCGCAAGCGCAGCCAGCACAGCGGCAACCGCTAACCGTCGCATCGTCCCTCCTCGGTTGACGTACGCGGGCGGGCGCCCGCGCGACCGGCGACAACGCTACACAGCGAACCGGTCGTTGTCCGTTTCGTTTACGAGGAGGCGACTGTGCCCTAGGACCCGCCGACCCGAGTCAGATCAGGATGAGCCTGCGGTGATCGCGCCGAGGATCGTGAGCAGCTGGAGGGCTCGCGCGCCGCGAGGCGTGAGCGCGAGCCGTACGTTGCGCTCCTCCCGGTCCTGTTCCACCGTCTTCGACGTGTCCGAACGCTGCATGCGGGTTCCCATCGGCCACTGAGCGCCCGGGCTGAAGAGGGGCTGTACGGGCGGGGACCCCGCCTCATAGCAGCGGTCGGGGTATAACTCCGACCGGTGGTGCGGCCCGTTGCGGGTGGGCCGGATGATGACGACGGCGTGGAGGCGGGCACGTGGCTGGAAGCATCTCGGTCGAGGATCGTGACGATGCCGTCGTCGTCCACCTGATCGGCGAGCACGACATCTCCACGATCTCCGCGATCGGCGACGCCGTCTCATCTGCCATGGACCGGTCGTCTCGCGTGCTGATCGACCTATCCGACGCCACCTTCCTCGACTCCTCCGTGCTCGGCCTCGTGCTCCGATCCGGCGACCGCTGCGTCGTGATCGCCGGCGATGGCTCGCTCGCTGCCCGGCGGATCGCGCTCCTCGGCATCGGCCACCTGCTGCGTGTCGCTGCCACCTTCGAGGAGGCCGTGCGCCGGTTCTTCGGCGCCGAGGCGGCCGGCTCCGAAGGCTGAGCGGCCCGCCGCGTTTGCGGCGGCGCCATCGACGGTATGCCGCGTGCATGACCGATACGCCCGACCGCGTCGACCAGCCGGAGACCAACGCCACCCCCGAACCCGAGGTCGCGCCGGTGACCGCGCCGGTCACCGCTCCGCCGCCCCAGGGCATGCTGCCCGCCCGCGAGAGCCGCCGGTTCTCGGTCGAGCGCGGCCTGATGCGCGTCATCGCCACCTGCGGCATCATCGCCATCGGCACCGCCCTGGCAGCCATCCTCGGTAGCGCCGACGTCGCCGCCTGGATCATCGGGCTCGCCGTCTCGGCGCTCTCCGTGGTGCTGGCCGCGCTGCTCTGGTCGTCCCGCCAGCTCTAGCCTACGGCGTCCCAAAGCGGCCTATACCTGGAGCGTCTTCTGCGGTACGCTGATCGCGCCGGCGCCCGCCACCGAAGGGGAATCGTGCCGCTTGCGCTCCAGAGCAACCGCGTGGTCGGCCCATGAGTCTGAGGCGCCCGCACGCCAGGTACCTGCTGACCGGTGCGCTGGTGCTGGTGATCGCGCTCGTGAACGCCGGAACGCTGGTTCTCGTGCGCGACGCCGGCTCGACGCTCCATGATCAGGCGGCTCCGCGCTCGATGCGGGTCGAGCAGCTTCGGCTCGACCTCTCCGACATGAACGGGGCGCAGAATCTGTATCTGATCCAGCCGGGCGGCGGCCGTCCGGTCTTCATCGCCGCCCGCGCTGCGGTGCGCCGCGACATCGCCGCCGTGCGCCCGCTCGAGAACTCCGCTGTGGGCCGCCGCCTGCTCGCCGCCATCACCTCGGCCGAGCGGCGGTTCGAGCAGATCGACGGGGAGCTGTGGGCGTCCGTCCAGTCCGGTCAGCTGGAGGTGGCACGGTCCCTCGCCGCCGGCGTCGAGACCACCGTCTACCTGCGCATGCGGCAAGCCGCGACGGCGCTCGAACAGGACGCAGCCGACCGCCGCACCGAGGCCCTCGATGCCTACAACACCCGGCAGAGCCTGGCGCTCGGCGCCGGCGTCCTGCTCGCCGTGCTCGCCCTTGCCCTGACCGCAGCCCTGCTGGCGGAACGCCTGCGCACCGGTCGCCGGCTCGACACCACCGAGGCGGAGCACGAGACGCTGCTCACCGAACTGCCCGCCGCGGTGCGCATCTACGACCGCGACCGCAGCCGCATCACGTACGCGAACCCGCGGTACCTGGAGCTCTACGGCTACACGCGCGACCAGATCGACCGCGGTCTGCCCCTGCACTGGGCGGAGCGGCTCCATCCGGATGATCGGCGTCGCGTGATCGAGGGCTGGGAGCGAGCGGCCGCCGCGGGCGAGCCGTGGCATGACCGCTATCGGTGGATCGACACCGCGGGCGCGGTGCGCTGGATCGCTGACTCCGAGCGGTCGCTTCCCAGGGCGGAGTCCCAGCGGCTCGGAATCGCCATGGACGTCACCGCGGAGGAGCGGGCCGAGCGCGAGCTCGAGGAGCAGCGGCGTCGGTATCAGACGCTCGTCGAGAAGATGCCACTCGCGGTGTACCTGCACGGCGTCTCGGAGGGCGAGGACGCCATCTACGTCAGCCCGCAGATCGAGGCGGTGCTGGGGATCACCGAGGAGGACTGGCGCGGCGCCTGCCGCGAGGTCGCCTTCTGGGAGCGTCGCGTGCACCCCGACGACCTCGAATCGGTCAAGCGCGCGATGGGCTTCGATGGCACTCCTCAGGCTCCCGCGTTCACTCTCGAGTTTCGCTTCCGCGGAGCAGATGGCCGCTACCACTGGGTGTTCAACTCCGAGGAGGAGGTGCTCGGAGACGACGGGCAGCCGCTCTGGCGGCAGGGCCTGATCTGGGACATCAACCAGCGCAAGCTGGCGGAGATGCGGTGGGAGAGTCTGATCGAGCATCTGCCCGGCACCGTCGCGGTATGGAGCCGCGCCACGCTCAGCACGATCTACGTGTCGCCCCATATCGAGCAGCTGACCGGGGAGCCGCCCAGCCTATGGCTGGGCCGGGAGGGCTTCGAGCAGTTCCGGTCCCGGGTGCATCCGAACGACGCGGGCGACCCCAAGCAATGGCGGTACGACGGCCAGCCCAGCCTCTACCGGTGGCGGCGGAGCGACGGTCGCGAGATCTGGATCCGCGAGCTGGACGGCCCGACACCGGAGCAGGAATCGGCCGTCAGCGTCCTGCTGTTCGACGCCACCGACGAGGTCACCGCGCAGCTGGCGCTGCGGGCGGCGCAACGAAGGGCGGTGGAGTCGCTGGAGGCCCTGGTCACGGCGGCCGAGGAGGAGCGGTCGCGGATCGCGACCGAGCTGCATGACGACACGGTCTCCGACCTCACGGCGGTGCTGATGCACATCCGCCTCCGCATGCGGACGCACCCCGAGCTGGAGCCGCTCGAGCAGGTGGTCAGCCAGGCGCTCGAGCGGACGCGCAGGCTGATGTTCGAGCTGCGCCCGCACATCCTCGCCCACGATGGCTTGCAGGCCGCGATCGAGCAGACGCTCAAGGTTGGGCCGGCCGACCACTCGTGGGAGAGCGAGATCGACATCGACATCCCACGTCAGTCGGACACGCTCGAGGCGCTCGCCTACCGGTCGATCCGCGAGCTGGTGGTGAACGCGCGCAAGCACAGCCGGGCCGCCCACGTTTCCGTCACCGGCCGGCAGCAGGGCGACCGCCTGCGATTCGTCGTCGAGGACGACGGCGTCGGCTTCGACCCGGCGACTGCGGGTCGGCGGGAGGGGGCGATCATGCACATCGGCCTGGCCACGACGCGGGAGCGCGTGGAGCTGGCCGGCGGATCGCTCGAGATCGACTCCAGCCCCGGCAGCGGCGCCCGCTTCACGATCACGCTTCCCGCGCAGCCGCGCGCGGGCGCCGGAACGCCCGACGCCGAGCCGGTCGCGGGCGAGCTGAGATGATTGATTCCACGGCGCCGTGCGGTCTGAGCGATCGGTAGGCAAGCAGCGCAAGGATCGAGGGAGGGCCGATATCGGGAATATCGGCCCGACCGAGGACGAAGCGATGCGCCGGCTACCGGTCGCAGCCCCCACACGTTTGGCAACTGCACACCGTCATTGCGGTCAGACGTGCGGCGTTGTGGAATCAATCATCTCGCAGCGGGGAGGCCGAATCTGCGATTTGCGGTAGGCGCGAAGCCGCAATTCGCCGAGCCGCGGTCGGCCCGTATCGAGGATGTCCGCGCCATGTCGCGGTCGCCGATGCTCGCCACACCAACGAGGAGATGTCGGTGATGTCCCAAGGAGGCAGCATGGAGAGCGGCGAGGTCCGGCTTACGGCTGAAACGGCCGAGGAGCTGTGGCGGCGGTGGAGCGAGCAGGGAGATGTGTCTGCGCGTGACCGCCTCGTGCTCTCCTACGCGCCGATGGTGAAGTACCTGGCGATGCGGAAGATCCGCGGCGCCCCCAATCACGTGTCGCTGGACGACCTGGTCGCCGCCGGCCTGTTGCGGCTGGTGCAGTCTGTCGACGGGTTCCATCCCGAGCTCGGGGCCACGTTCGAGCAGTACGCCTGGACGCGGGTGTCGGGCGGGATGATCGACGAGCTGCGCAAGGCCGACTGGGCGCCGCGCAGCGTGCGCCGGCGCCAGCGCGAGATCGAGGAGGCACGCAGCCTGCTGTCCCTGCGGCTCGGCCGGGCCCCGACGACGGCCGAGATCGCGGCGCGGCTGAACATCGCCACCGAGGACGTGGAGGCGCTCGTGGCCGACGTCGACCAGGCCGACGTCGGGTCGCTGAACGCGGTCGTCCACGACGGTGAGGAGGGCGGCATCGAGGTCGTCGACACGATCCGCTCCGGCGGCCGCTCGCCGGAGGATGCGGCGCTCGCAGACGAGCGTTCGGTGGTGATCCGCGAGGCGCTGGAGCAGCTGAACGATCGTGAGCGGCTGATCATCCGCATGGTGTTCGTCGAGGGTCGCTCGGCCCGTGAGGCGTCGCGCGTGCTCGGCGTCTCCGAGTCGCGGGTGAGCCAGGTGACGCGCGAGATCCGCGCCAAGCTGGCCGGGCACATCGAGCGGTATGACGCACACGCCGCGTGACCGATATCGGTCGGCGTGCGAAGATGTGGGGGTGCCGGGTCCAGCGATCAGCGTTCTCATCGTCGACGACCACGTCGCCACCCGTGCCGGACTGAAGGCGATCCTCACCTCCGAGCCCGACATCGGCGTGGTCGGTGAGACGGGCAACCCGGAGGCCGCGGTGACCATGGCCGGCCGGCGCAGGCCGGACGTGGTGATCATGGATCTGCAGTTCGACCACTCGATGGCCGGCTTCGACGCGACGCGCGAGATCCTGGCCGCTGACCCGTCGGTCGCCGTTGTGCTGTTCACCGCGTTCGGCGAGCGCCAGCTGCTGACGCATGGCCTGGAATGCGGCGCACGCGGGTTCGTGATCAAGGACGCGACGCCCGACGAGGTGGTGCGCGCGGTGCGCACCGTCGCCGGCGGCGGGGCCTTCGTCGACCCGTCGCTGAGCGGCGATCTGCTCCGCAGCCCGGCGGCGGGGCAGCTGGCGGGGCTCTCCGACCGCGAGCGCCAGATCCTCTCCATGCTGGCCGACGGCGTGCCCAACAAGGAGATCGCCGCGCGCCTGTTCCTCTCTCCCGAGACGGTGCGCACGCATGTGCGAAACGCGATGCGCAAGCTCGATGCCGACACGCGCACCCAGGCCGTGGCGCTCGCCATTCGCGAGCGCCTGATCGTCTAGTGATCGTTTAGGCTCAATTCCGTCCCCGCCCGGCCGAGCAATCGGGCATGATCCCCGATCTGCCCGGGTCGCTGGCCGCAGCGCAGGACCGAGCATCCACCGCGCACGGGCGGGGGTTGCCGCTTCACCCCACCGACGCCGAGCGGCCGCTGGTCGCCCGCCGTCCCATCTTCACTCGCGACCTCACCGTCGCAGCGTACGAGCTGTTGACGGCCGTGCCACTCGGCCCGATCAGCGACGAGCGCCTGGCCGGGTTGGTGATCTCGGCGGTTGCCGACGTGGGACTGCCGGCGCTGGTCGGAAACCGTCACGCGGTGATCCCCGTCAGCCGGCGCTTTCTCGAGCGCGGGTTCACGCGCCTGCTCCCCGCAGGCAAGGTCATCTTCGCCGTCCCCGATGAGCTGGCCGCGGAACCGGGAATCGCGGATCACCTGCGCGGACTGCCGGCCGACGGCTACCGCGTGCTGGTGGAACAGCCCTCGACTGCCGCGGCCGTCGAGCTCGCCGACCTGGTCTCGTTCGATGCCGCCGAGTCGCCCGAGGCGGCCGCGCAGGCGGTCGGCGCCGCGGGTGGCCGCTCCGTCGAGCTGGTTGCGCGCAACGTCACGGAGCACGACCAGCTGGAGCGCCTTGCGCGCGCCGGGTTCACCCGCTTCTCCGGGACGTTCCTCGGCCGGCCGAGGCCGTTCGCCGGTGGGCAGGCGAGTGAGCACCGCAGCTCGCGGATGCGGCTTATCGCCGCGCTGCAGAACCCGGCATGCGACCTGGAAACGCTGGACGACGTGATCAGGGCTGACGCCGGGCTGTCGTACAGGCTGTTGCGCTTCGTCAACTCTGCGTACTTCAGCCTGCCGCGCCATGTCGACTCGGTTCGCGATGCCGTCGTCCTGCTGGGGCTGAAGAACGTCCGCGTCTGGGCGTCGTTGCTCGCGATCGCAGGCGGCCAGGAAGGCCCGGCGGAGCTGCTGCGAAGCTCGCTGATCCGTGCGCGGATGGCGCAGCTGCTCGCGCGTACGCTCGGCGTGCAGTCGCCGGAGGCCGCCTTCACGGTGGGGCTGTTCTCCAACCTCAGCGTGCTGCTCGGGGTCGACCTCGAGTACGCGCTGGAAGAGCTTCCGCTCACCGTCGAGGTCAAGGGCGCGCTGCTCGGCGACGGTGGGCCGCTGGACGAAGTCCTGCGCCTGGTTGTCTCGTACGAGTCGGCGCGATTCCAGGACGTCCCTCGTGTGGTCTCCATGGTGATGGGCGGCATCTACGTGGACGCGCTGCGCTACGCGGACGGCGCCATGGGCGCCGGGCTCGATCCTGCCGTGGTGTGACGGCAGACCCACCGGGGTTCCGCCCTGCGGAGACACCGGTACCATGGGATCAACCGACGCAGGAGGCAGGGTGGAGACGGCCGGCAACGCGCGGGACGCGCGAGCCACGGAACGCCGTGGGCAGCGGATGATCTGGATCGGCACGGGTGTGGTCGTGCTGCTGGTTGCGGCCCTCACCGCGGTGCTGCTCGCCACCCAGGGCGGCACGTCGGTTCCCGGCCCCGCGAAGCCCTCGGCTGCCGACCTGGCGGCACCGAAGTCGCTCCAGCACGCCGCGGCCGCGATCGGGTTCCATCCGGAGCCGATCCCCGGCGTCGGCAAGATCGAGGACGACGCGGCCTCCGCCGCGGTCCCTTCGACCAATCCCGCCCTGCTCGCCGCCGGCACCGCCGCTCCCGCGTTCACGCTGAAGACGCCACTTGGCGAGACGGTCTCGTTGCATGACTTCGCGGGCAAGGCGCTGCTGCTCGAGTTCTTCGCGACCTCCTGCCCGCACTGCCAGGCGGAGGCGCCGCACCTGGAGAAGCTCTACCGCAGCCTCGACCACTCGCGCTACGCGATGGCGTCGATCAATGCGGACGGCGAGGGCGCTCCCAGCATCTACGCGTTCCACCGGTACTTCGGCCTCACCTACCCGGCGCTGATCGACGTCCGCGGCCGGGCCGGCTCGTGGCACTCGCCGGGCGCGCTGGGGCCGGTCACCGCCGCCTACAAGGTCTCGAACTTCCCGACGTTCTACGTCATCTCGCCGTCCGGCCGGGTGACCTACGCCGCGAACGCCGAGGAGCCGACCGCGAAGCTGATGCAGGAGCTGCAGCGCGCAGCCGCCGGTGGATAGGTGGCTGCCGTGGGCCGGCCTGGCGGTGCGGCTGGCCGGCGCCGCGGTCTGGCTGTTCGCGGGCATCACCAAGCTGACCGATCTCGACGGGTTCCGCCTGCAGGTGCATGCGTACCAGATCCTGCCCTCCGGCATCGAGACCGCCTTCAGCTACGCCCTGCCGTTGGTCGAGATCGTGCTCGGGCTCTACCTGCTCGTGGGCGCGCTGGTGCGGCCGGTCGCGATCATCTCCTGCGTCCTGATGGCGATCTTCATCATCGCGGAGGCCCAGGCGTGGGCGCGCGGCCTCGCGATCGACTGCGGCTGCTTCGGCACGACGGTGCGCACGACGGTGGGCGCCACCACCATCCTCCGCGACCTGGCGCTCGGGATCCCGTTCTACCTGCTGGCCTGGCGGCCGGCACGGCGGTGGTCGGTCGACGAGGCGCTGCTCGGCCGCGAGGACCGGTTCGTGCTCACGCCGCCCAGCGCTCGAACGCCCGCGTAAAGGCTCCGAGCAGCGCGGCGTGGAGGTCGTCCGGCCCCGCGGTGCGGAGCCGGCGGGCCCAGCGCCCCCGCTCGGTCGCGCGGTGGTGCAGCCATTCGCTCTCGAGCGCCCGAGCCTCGGCCCGGCCCGCCTCGGACCGCGCCTCGATCGCGGAGCGGATGCGGGGCGCCTCGGTGGGGCGCTGCTCCAGCAGCCGCAGGTCGCGCAGGCAGTCGCCGCAGGGCCGGGTGACCAGGTCGGCATCGACCGGCCCGGCACACGCCCCGCAGACCGGGCAGCCGTACGCGGCCAGGCGCACCCGGTCGGCGGGCGCAGCAGCGCCCTCGGCCAGGAGCACCCACATCACGCCGGCTCCGGCTTCGAGCTCCGTGCCGCGGACAGCGACCGGCTCGCCGTCGTAGGGCCACACCCGCACGCGGTCTCCGGCGCGCAGGCCCGTGCGGCGGCACACGGCCCGCGTGGCCTGCTCGGGCGCCGCCGGCCGGGACCGGGCCGGCTCCCGGCGGCCGCCCATCGAGGGCTCCGGCCACTCCCGCCCGCTCTCGATCCAGGCCTGCACGACGTCGCGCGCGTCGTTCAGCGCTCGCGTCAGCACCGTGGCGGCCTCGCTGCGCGGCTCCGACGACGCGTGCAGATCGGGGTGGGTGCGGGCCACGCGCTGCTTCCAGGCGCGCGCGAGCTCGTCCTCCTCAACGGGAGGCCGGAGCCCGAGCAGCCAAAGGGCCCTCGCGCACTGGCTGGCACGAATCGCGCGTCGTCGCATCCTCAGCTCACGATAGCGGCCGTTCCAGCAGGATCTCGTCCCTGATCGGGATGCCGTTCTCGGCCACATGCGGGATCTGCGGCTTCAGCCGGCGGCTCTCGTCCACCGCACCTGCCCGCAGCTCGCGAAGCGCGAAGCCACGCCGCTGGTAGAAGCCGAGCGCGCGGAGGTTGTCGTTGGTCGTGATCAGGTGGATCCGCCGGCAGCCGGCGGCCGCCGCCGCCGCGCATGCCGCCTCGAGCAGGGCGCTGCCGACGCCCTCGCCCTCACGCACCGCATCGATGGTGAGCAGCTCGCACTCCTCGGCCTCGATCTCCCACGTGACGACGCCGGCTGCCGTGCCGTCTCGCCGCTCGGCGATCAGGCCGGGAAGCAGGTCGACACGGTAGACACGCCCGTGGGCGATGATCTCCGGCGCGCCCCAGCGCTCGGTCATGAACTCGGTCAGCCACGGGCGGTCGGCATCGCCGATGGCCCGCATGACCAGCTCGGCGTTCACAACGCCCAGTACCGCCGGTGCACGGCGAGGGCGGCGTCGATGCCGGCATCGCCGCGCGCCTGCTCGTCGGGCATGAACGCCAGCGGGTCCTCGAGCAGCGGGCCGACGCCGATCACGCCCTCCAGCGTCGCATGGGCACAGAATGCGGAGTAGGTGCGACCGTACCCGCCCTCCTGGATCAGCGCGATGCGGCCGCCGCAGTGCCGCTCCGCCAGCTCCGCGGACAGCTCCCCGAGACGCCGGAACCCCGCCATGGTCACGCACTGGCGGCCGTTGGGATCGAACTGGCTTGCATCCTGGCCGGCGGCGGCGATGATCAGGTCGGGCCGGAACTCGTCGACCAGCGGCATCACCAGCCGCCGCATGGCGCGCTCGTAGGCGGCGTCGCCGCTGCCGTATGCGAGCTCGACGTTGACGTTGAAGCCCTCACCCTCGCCCGTTCCCACCTCGTCCGGAGCGCCGGTCTGGGGATGGGTCGGCCCCCAGGAGCCGTGCGGCATGTGCAGCGAGATGGTGAGGACATCGGACCGGCTGTAGAGGCACTCCTGCGTGCCGTTGCCGTGATGCACGTCCCAGTCGATCACGGCCACCCGCTCGGCGCCCCGGCGCAGCGCCGCCTCCGCCGCGAGCGCCGTGTTCGAGAACAGGCAGTAGCCGTCGGTCATCGCCGGCTGGGCATGGTGGCCGGGCGGGCGCACCAGTGCGTAGGCAGCGCCGCAGTCGCCACCGGCCACCGCCTCGGCCGCGGCGATGGCCGTGCCCGCGGAGGCGAGCGCCGCGTCCCAGCTTCCCTCCGAGACGACCGTCGCCCACGACAGCACGCCTCCGCCCGCTTCGCAGAAGCGGCGCACGCCCTCCACGTAGGCGGGATCGTGCAGCCACGCCAGCTCGTCGAGGGCCGCGTGGCGCCCGGCCCGCCACTGCAGATGCGGTGCCAGCGGGCCGTCGCGGAGGCACGAGCGGATGTTGCGGACACGCACGTCGTTTTCGGGATGCAGCTCCGGCACCTCGATCAGCGGCGAGGGCACGCCGTCGAACACCCCCGATCCGGTGTCGTGGCGCAGGGCGTCGTCGTGCCAGAAGACGTGCAGCGGGCTCTCGGGCATCGGGAGGCGCGAACAGTACCCGACGCCCGTGCGCCCCCGCGGGGAGTCCTGCGCGGGGTCTACCATCATCGCCCATGCCCGGTGCCGTCACAGCGCTGCTCGCGCCGCTTGCCGTGGCCGCGGCCCGCGTCCGGCGCCGGCCTTTTCGCGGGCTGCTCGCCGCGCTCGGCATCGCGGCCGCGACGGCGACCCTGGCCGCGACGATGGCCGGCGGCCGCGTGTCGTCGGAGCTCGCGGTGCAGCGGGCGCTGGCACGCGTCCCGGTCGAGCAGCGCGCGCTGCGCGTGATCTGGAGCGGGCCGCCGTCGCGGCCCTACCGGGCCATCGACCGCCCGGCGCGCCGCCAGCTCGCCACCCTGGCGCACGGGCCCGCCGTTGCGACCGTGCTCTACCGGGAGACCCGGTTCGACGAGGGCCGGATCGCCGCCGTCGCCGGACTCGACGACATCGGCCGCTACGTCCGCCTGACCAGCGGGCGGCTCCCTCGCAGCTGCACCGCGACCCGGTGTGAGGTCGTGCAGGTGGCCGGCACTCCGCTGGCATCGGCGAGCACAGGGGGCGCACGGCTGGTGCGGGTGGGGGAGGGCCGGCTCACTTCCGGCCTGCCGTTCGGCTCACTGGCCGCGCTCGGGGTCAGCGCGGGGCACAGACGGCCGCCGGCGACGCTGATCGCCGGCGACGTCGCGGCCGTGTCGCAGATGCCGGCGCTGCGCGGCCTCTACAGGACGTACGCCTGGACGCGGCCGATCGACCCGCGTGCGCTGCACAGCTGGGACGTCGGCGGCCTGCTCGACCGCGAGGCGCGCGCCCTCTCGGCGCTCGGCCCCGGCGACAGCCTGTGGAGCATCTCCGCACCCGACCAGGCGGTGGTCGACGCCGCCTCGCGAAGCGACACCGCCTCCACCCGGCTGACGCTGGTCGGCGGCGAGATCGCGGCCCTGCTGCTCGCCTTCGTCCTGCTGGCCGCCAGCTCGCTGCGGGCCGATGCCGTGGCCGAGCAGCGGCGGCTCGAGCGCCGCGGGGCCCGCCGCGCCCAGGTGGTGCTGTTCGCCGTGGCGGAGGGCGGGTGGGTCGCCCTGCTCGGTGTGCTCTGCGGGTGCGCGGTCGGGCTGCTCGCCGGTGCGGTGATCGCCCGCTCCGCAGGGCTGCCGGCCGGCGCGGTGCTCCGGCACTCCCTGCTCTCGCCCGAAGGGCTCGCGGTCGGTGCAGCGGCGCTCGTCATCTCCACCGCGGTCGTGGTCGCCGTCCTGCTGCTGGGCGACGGCCGGCTGGGAGCGCGGGTCGCCGACGTGGCCGCCGTCGCGGCGCTGGCGGCGCTGGTGCTGGCAGCCGCTCGCGGCGCCACCGGCACCGGCAGTGGTGGAACGGATCCGCTGCTGCCGTTCCTGCCGCTGCTGGTCGCGCTGGTCTGCGGCGTGGCGGTCGCCCGGCTGCTGCCGCCGCTGATGCGCGCCTGTGAGCGGCGGCTGCGACACTCATCTGCGGCAGTGAGGATCGCGGTGGTATCTGTTGCGCGTGAGCCGCTCGGCCCCGCCGTCGCCGCCGCCTTCCTGGCCGTGGCGCTCGGGCTCGCGTTCTTTGCATCCACCTACCGCGCCACGCTGTCGGTCGGCCAGGAGGATCAGGCTGCCTTCGACGTGCCTGCCGACGTCACCCTCAGCGAGGGCGCCCAGCTCGTGCGGCCCCTGGATGCCGCTCCGCTGCAGCGGTATCGGGCGCTTGCCGGCGGAACGGTGGCCATGCCCGTGCTGCGGATCGCGGCGACCGCCGCGGCGTCCGGCAGCCGACCCGCCGACGTCACCGTGCTCGGCGTCCCCGCCGGAGACATCGGCCACCTGCGCTGGCGCGGCGGCGGCCTGCCGGGGAGCCAGGCCGAGGTCGCGCGGCGGCTGGGCGCGGGCGGGTCGGCGGGACTGGCGGGCCCGCCGCTGCCGCCGGGCGACGTTGCGCTTCCCGTCGACGTCAGCGGGTCGCGGGTCGTGCTTGCGCTGATCGTGCAGCGAGGCGACGGCTCGCTCACGTCGGTACCTCTGGGGACAGCAGCACCGGGCACCAGGACGGTGCTGCGGCGGCGATTGCCCGCCGACCTCGCCGGCGCTCGGCTGGTCGCGCTGCAGATCGACCGCACGGCGGCGGACTCGAAGATCGCGATCCACCAGCAGGGCGAGGGTGGCGCCGCCTCCGGCACCCAGGGGACGATCGCGCTCGGCCCGCTCCGCACGGACGGCACCTCCGTCACCGACTGGCGCGGCTGGGTGGGGCGCGGCGGCCTGTCGCCGCAGTCCGGTGGATCCCCGCTCGGCGTCAGCGTCCGATTCGCCATCACGGGGGCGGCGCGGCCGCTGCTCCGGCCGAGCGAGCCGACCGATGGGGCGCCGCTCCCCGTCGCCGTCAGCCCGGACATCGCCCGGGCGGCGCATGGAGGCCTGATCGAGCTGCGGTTCCCCGGGCAGACGGTGCCGGCGCAGGTCGTTGCCGTCGGCGACCGGTTCCCGACCCTGAACGGCACGTTCGCCGTCGCCGACGAGTCACGTCTGCAGACGGCGCTCAACGCTGACGACCCCGGCTCGGCCGTTCCCGAGGAGCTCTGGCTGCGCGCCCGCAGCGCCGCGGGAATCCCGGCGCTTGATGCAGCTGTTCGCCGCGCGCCGTTCACCGAGCTCGCCCGGCAGTCCCATGCAGAGACCCTGCGCTCCCTGCAGAGCGACCCGCTCTCGAAGGGGATCCGGCTCGTCCTGCAGGGGGCGGCGCTGCTCGCGCTCGCCCTGGCCGTGGCCGGGCTGGTGCTGGCCGTCGCGGGCGCGGTCAGAGACGACCGTACGGCGCTCTACGACCTCGAGGCCCAGGGCGTCCCGCCGGCGGTGCTCCGGCGCCAGCTGCGGTTGCGCGCGGCGATTGTGGGAGCGGTCGGGCTGGCGGCCGCGGTCGTGCTCGGCGTGCTCCTGTCGGCCGCCACCGTGGCGCTCGTGCAGGTGACGGCGACCGCCGGCGTTCCCGTGCCGCCCCTGCAGCGCCACGTCGCGTGGCCCGTCGTCGGCGCTGGGCTGGCCGCATTCGTGGTGCTCGCCGCCCTCGCCGTCGGGCTCGCCACCCGGGCCGCCTTCTCCGGGCCGCTGCCGGTGCGGCCGGGAGGTGACATGCCGTGAGCGCAATCGAAGTGCGCGATCTGTTTCGGATCCACCGCACCGCGGAAGGCGATGCGGCGGCACTCCAGGGACTGACGCTGTCGGTGGAGGATGGGGAGGTGGTCGTCATCCTCGGGCCGAGCGGCGCGGGGAAGAGCACGCTGTTGCGGATCCTCGCCGCGCTCGAGCCGATCTCCGCCGGAACCGCGACCGTGGCCGGCCACGACCTCGGCAGCCTGGGCGGCGGGGCCGCGTCGGAGTACCGGTCGGGCCTGCTCGGGATGGTCGACCAGCACTACTCCCGGGCGCTGCCGCCGGACATGCCCTGCGCCGAGATCATCGGGCTGCAGCTGCGACTGCGCGGCGTCGCTCGGGCGGAGCGGCGGCGGAGGGCGGAGGAGCTGCTGGCGGCCGTCGGGCTGGACGGTGCCGCGGACGTGCTGCCCGGCCGGCTGTCGGGCGGCGAGCAGCAGCGGGTGGCCGTGTGCGCGGCGCTGGCGCACCGGCCGCGGGTGCTGCTCGCGGACGAGCCCTCCGGCGAGCTCGACCGGACGAACGCCGACATCGTGTACCGGCTGATCAGGGAGCTCGCGGCCGCCGACGGCACCACGGCCGTGATCGTCAGCCACGACAGCGGAGCGACAGCGATCGCCGACCGCACCGTTCGCATCCGGGATGGGCGCCTGAGCGAGGAATGGCGCGCGGGCCGGCCGTCGCTCGTGGTCGGCCACGGCGGCTGGGTGCATCTGCCCGAGGAGCTGCGCGAGCGGCTCGGGATCACCACCCACGTCCGCGCGGAGGAGGGGCCGGAGGGCATCGTGCTGGTTCCCGACGCAGCCGTGGAGGCGCTCGCCGCGCCGGCGGTGAGGGTCGTCCACACGCCCGGCGAGCGCGTGGCGGAGCTGGCCGGCGTCGGCAAGGCCTACGGCCGCCGCAGCGTCTTCGACGACCTCAGCGCCGGCTTCCGCCGCGGCGTCATGAGCGCCGTCGTCGGCCGGTCGGGATCCGGCAAGAGCACCCTGCTCTCGATGCTCGCCGGCCTCGAGCGGCCGGATGCGGGCGAGGTGCGCGTGCTCGACCGGCCGCTCTCGGCGCTCGACCGGGCGGGCCTTGCCCAGCTTCGCCGCTCCGCCGTTGCGTACGTGAGCCAGGAGCCGGGGCTGGTTGGCTTCCTGAGCGCGGCCGAGAACGTGGCGTTCACGCTCACCCTGCGCGGTATGGACGACGCCTCCGCGGATGAGCGGGCGCGTCAGGCGCTGACGGAGATCGGACTTGGCCCACGCCTCGACCAGCACGCCGCGCGGCTGTCCGCAGGCGAGCGGCAGCGGGTTGCGATCGCGCGGGCGCTCGCCGCCGGCGCTGACCTCGTGCTGCTGGACGAGCCCACCTCTCGCCTCGACCAGGCGAACGCGGAGTCGGTTGCCGCGCTGCTGGCCGATGCCGCGGCGAGCCGCGATGCGGCGGTCGTCTGTGCAACCCACGATCCGCTGCTGGTCGAGGTGGCCGGCGAGCAGCTGCAGCTCGACGAGCCCGCTGCGGTGGCCGCGCACGCGGCCCCCTGAACCGCTGGGCGGTACCATTCGTCCTTCGTGAACGCTCGCGTCCCGACCACGACCATGCTCGCCATGCTGGTGGCGGTCGCCCTTGGTGCCACCGCCTGCGGGGGCGGCGACGCCGGCCAGCCGAAGGCATCCGCCGCCGTCACCCGGTGCCCCGCGGCGTCCGTGGCCGGCTGGAAGCAGGTGTCGCGGCGCGCCGGGATACCGGTCTACTGCCCGGCGTGGCTGCCGAGCCCCCTGCAGCCCGCGATCGACATGAGCGGCACGCCGGGCGCCGAGAACGCCACCGTGGCGTTCTCGCGCGACGGCAGCTACCTGGTCAGCTGGATCTGGGCCGAGGCGCAGACCGGCGAGGTGCACGTGATCCTGCGCGGGTATCCGGGGCGAACGGCGATCCCGACCTGCGTGCTCACCGGCTCCGGAAGCTCAGCCTCCACACGTCACCATGTGCCCTGCTTCGCCGACCCGCATGGAACGATCACGGTCGGGGGCATCCACGCCACGCTCTACACCGTCAACCAGGGTGCGGATCAGTGGCACCTGCTCTACGCCTGGCGCAATGGCGGGTCGCTCTACACGATCAGCCAGCACGTCGCGGCGCCGCTCGGGGTCCGGCAGGTGCATGCCGATCTGCGCCGCATGCTGCAGAACCTGGTCACGGTCGACGCCGCCAGCTAGATGATGCTGACACGTAAGCAGCTGCTGGCCGGCGCCGGGGCGACCACGCTTGCAGCCGCCGGGCTCTACGAGCTCGCGGAGCGGGTCGGCCGCGCGCCCGCTCGCCCGGCGGCCGGGCCGCACGAGCCCGAGCAGCACCTGCTGCAGGGGCTGCGGGTGGTCGTCGACAACAACGTGGACGTGGTCGTGCCGCCGCTCCACCACGAGCTGGTGACGTTCCGGCTGGCCGCCCAGGGCCGATCCCAGCTGCGAGACGCGCAGCACGAGCTCGAGGGCGCGCTGTCCGGGCTCGACGGGGAGTTCCAGGCAACGCCGGCGGGCCTTGGGGTGACGGTCGGCTGGGGCCTTCCGTACTTCCGCCAGCACGTGCCCGGCCCGAGCCGCACACACCTGCCGGTCGACCGCCGGGCCTCACAGGCCGCCGGGCACCCGGTGGCGGTGCTGCTCGACGCCATCCGCTTCCCGAGCGACCCGCCGGGCGTCGTGCTCGAGGGGCACGATGCCGCCGTCCTGCTCCGCAGCGACGTCCCCGCCAACCTGCGCACGGCCCACCAGCGGCTGGTCGGGCTGTCGATGTGGCGCCCGACAACCATCCGCCGGGGGTTCGTGGGCGGCGGGTTCGACGGCGGCCGTGCCCTGCCGCGAACGCTAGCCGAGGCCGCGGGCGTCCCCGGCGCCGAGCTGATCCCCGAGCAGGCCGAGCTGTTCCTGGGGTTCACGTCGACCCAGCGCGCGGCGCTCGGTCCCGGGCGGATCGCGAACGTGGAGACGCTCGGCTACTCGGACGGCGGCCCCGGCGGCTACTTCCGGCGCGGCACGGTGATGAGCGTGTCGCACATCTTCGAGGACCTGGAGAGCTGGTTCCTGACGTTCGACCACGGGCAGCGCGCCGCCACGGTGTTCGGGCCGGGTCGCGACGTGCAGCCGGGGACGCTGACCGTGCCGGAGGGGCCGGGGGACGTCGGCACCGTGCGCGGCATCGTGAACGACGCGCGGAGCACATCGCGGGTCGGTCACAGCCCGGCCATCCAGACCACGTCGCGTCTGCAGGCGGACGCCGTCGGCCCCGACGGCACCCGCTACGCGAAGGGCACCGCGGTGCCGCAGCGGGCCGACTTCAACACCCTCGACAACCCGTTCGCGTGGAGCGCGGATCCCCAGCGCGACCGGATGCAGCCGGATCCCGCGGCCGGACTGCACTTCGTCGTCTTCAACCCGACCAGCGACGACTTCCACCGAAACCGCCTGGCGATGGACGGCATCCTGCCGGGCGGCGTGCGCACGCCGCTGGCTCCCCGCGATCCGGGCCAGGGATTCAACTCCGTGCTGACCACCACGCACCGCCAGGCCTTCCTCGTGCCGCCGCGCGCGCACCGCGCGCTGCCGCTGGCCGAGCTGCTCTGACCGTCAGCCGGATGGGGGCGTCGGCACCAGGCCGGCGACGATGCGCCGCACCGTGGCCCTGGCAGAGGCGGCCGTGTAGGGGTCGATCACGTGCAGGCTGACGGTGTAGCGGTTCCGGCCCGAGCGGAACGCGGCCGCGATGTGACCGGTGCTCGAGCCGCGATCGTCGGCATACCACGTGACCCGATGGCCGGCGATGGTCTCGCTTCCGGCTGCTCCACCGAAGCAGTGCTCCCCGCCGCAGTCCGGCGGCCAGGTGCCCGGCGCGAACCCCTCGAAGACCACGTGGATCAGCTGGCTGAAGTCGTCGGCTCGCCACACCAGCTGCACCTGCCAGTGGCGGCCGGGCGAGGCGACCGTCGTGTCGGGCCCGCTCACCGAGCCGTCCAGCTGCACCGGCAGCCAGGCGGGGCAGAACACGGGCATATGCACTCGGTCGGCGAAGCGCTGCCAGCTCGCCGCCCGGCCGGGCGGACAGTGCGGGGCGTCGGACGTTCCGGAGCGTCCGGAACCTGTCCCGCAGGCGAGCGTGACGAGCAGCACAGCGGCGACCGCGGCCGCCCGGATGTCGTCCGATATTCGCGTCAAGGTATTGCTCTCGCTGTTACGGGATGGTAGAAACGACAGTCGCCAACGCGGCGAGCGAGCTGAAATCCCCGCCGCATCACCTACGACCACTTGGAGGGACGTGTGATGGGGAGGCTTGGGATGCGAGCCATACCGATCGTTGCATGCCTCACTCTCGCGATAGCCGCGGGGTGCGGCAGCGGGAGCAGTAGCTCCGGCGGAGGCGGCGGAAACGTCGGCGCGCCGGTCAACATCTCGACCTGTCATGCGCCCGTTGGCAAGGGGCAGTTCACCATCGTTTCGGACCTGCCACGGCAGGGCTCGAACAAGATCCAGACGGATCAGATGGCCGATGCCATCCAGATGGTGCTCGAGCAGAACCACTGGAAGGCAGGCAAGTACACGGTCCAGTATCAGGACTGCGACGACTCGACCGCCCAGGCCGGCTCCTACGACCCGGCCACCTGCAGCTCGAACGCTCAGGCGTACAGCCGCGACCCGAGCGTGATCGGCGTGCTCGGCACGCTCAACTCGCCGTGCGCGAAGCTCGAGGTGCCGACGCTGAACCGCGTCGGGCTGGTGGAGATCAGCGCGGCGAACACGAACCTCGGCCTCACGCAGCCGAGCGGCGAGCCCGGCGAGCCGGACAAGTACTACCCGACCGGCGTGCGGACGTATGCGCGCGTCGTCGCGGTGGACAACTCGCAGGGCGCCGTCGACGCAACGCTCGCGAAGAAGCTCGGCGCAAAGAGGGTGTACGTGCTGGACGACAAGGAGTCCTACGGCGTCGGCGTCGCGGACTTCTTCGGCAAGGCGGCCAAGGCGCTCGGCCTGACGGTCGTCGGGCGCGACTCCTGGGATCCGAAGGGGGCCAACTACCAGGCGCTGATGACGAAGATCAAGGCCACGAACCCGGACGCGGTCTTCCTCGGCGGCCTGATCTGCTCGAACGGCGGCCAGCTGATCAAGGACAAGGTTGCCGTCCTCGGCCCGAACACCGGCGTCAAGCTGATCGCGCCGGACGGGTTCTTCCTCAGCTCGACGCTGACCGGGCAGGGCTCGGCCGGCGCCGCTGGTGAGGGGATGTACGTGACCAACGCGGGCGTCCCGGCCGACAAGCTGGTCGGCGCGGGCAAGACCTTCATCGACGCGTTCCAGGCCAAGTACAACGTCTCCGTCGTGCAGCCCTATACGGCATACGCGGCGCAGACGGCGCAGGTGCTGCTGAACGCGATCGCGGCATCCGACGGCACGCGCGCGTCGGTCACCAAGAACGTGTTCGGGATGAAGATCACAAACGGCATCCTGGGCACGTTCCAGATCGGGCCGAAGGGTGACATCATCGGACAGCAGCAGTTCACGATCGGCATCGGGAAGAACGGCCAGTTCGCGACATACGACGTCGTGAACCCGGATCCGGCGCTGGTGGCGAAGATCACGAGCGGCGGCTGACACAGACAAGCGAGGGAGCGCCGCCATGGCAACCGAAACGCACACCGCGCGACGGCCTGTCCTGGCGGTGCTCCCTCGTATCACCGGGCTGCTGAACCGGGCGGTCACGATCGCGCTGCTGGCCCTGCTGGTGCTGTGGCTGGTGGTGAACCTCGTGCAGTCACCGAGCCAGTTCGGCTCTGTGGCGCT
>DATAHR010000180.1:0-10317 GCA_036263035.1 Gaiellales bacterium
CAGGAGGCCCTGATCCCAGAGGCGGCGCACGAACTGCTCACCGACGCCCGCGATGTCGAGCGCGGGGCCCACCCAGTGGATGAGCGTCTCGAGGCCGCGCGAGGGCCCCGCGCGGTTGGGGCAGCGGTGCATGACCTCGCCCGGCACCTTGACGACCGGCGTGTCACACGCCGGGCAGCGCTCCGGCATGCGAAACGGGGGGTTCCGGTCGGGTGGCGGGCCGTCCGGGAGGTGCGGTCCGACGACCTGCGGGATCACGTCCCCCGCCCGCTGCACGATCACGGTGTCGCCCTCGCGGATGTCCTTGCGGTTGATGTCCTCCTCGTTGTGCAGCGTCGCCAGCGAGACGGTGACCCCGCCGACCACGACCGGCTCCATCACCGCATAGGGGTTGAGCGCGCCGGTGCGCCCGACGTTGATGCCGATGCGAAGCAGCGTCGTCAGGGCGGTCGTGGGCGCGAACTTGTAAGCGATCGCCCAGCGCGGGTCG
Organism: Gaiellales bacterium; assembly: GCA_036263035.1. Classification (GTDB taxonomy): domain Bacteria; phylum Actinomycetota; class Thermoleophilia; order Gaiellales; family JAICJC01; genus JAICYJ01. The sequence goes on from DATAHR010000180.1 coordinate 491, forward strand.
CGGCCGACCGAGCCGAGCTCGGCCTGCTGGGCCCAGCTCGACACCTTGACCACGCAGCCGTCGATGTCGTAGTCGATCTCGCCGCGGCGCTGCTCCCAGGCGTGGCACTCCTCGAGCGCGGAATCGATGGTGTCGTGGAGGGCAACGCGCTCGCTGACGCGGAAGCCCTGGTCGCGAAGCCACTCGAGCGCCTCCCAGTGGGAGCCGATCGGCAGGCCGTCGTGGGCGCCGATCTGGTAGGTGAAGATCGAGAGCGGGCGGCCCGCGGTGATCGCGGGATCCTGCTGTCGCAGCGAGCCGGCGGCCGAGTTACGGGGATTCATGAAGGTTGGCAGGCCGGCGTCGGCCCGCTCCTGATTGACGCGCTCGAAGCCGGCAAGCGGCAGGTAGACCTCCCCGCGCACCTCGACCATGCGGGTCTCGCGGATCTTCAGCGGGATGGCGCGGATCGTGCGGAGGTTGGCGGTGACGTCCTCGCCCTGGACGCCGTCGCCGCGGGTGGCGCCCCGGACGAACTGCCCGTTCTCGTAGAGCAGCGAGATGGCGAGGCCGTCGATCTTGGGCTCTGTCACGAGCTGGAACGGCTCGCCGCCGAGGAGGCGGGTGAGGCGGTCGGCCCACGCCTGGAACTCGTCGTCGTTTCGCGAGTTCGCAAGCGACAGCATCGGCTGCGGATGCCGCACGGTGGCGAACTGCGAGGATGGGGTGCCGCTGACGCGCTGGGTCGGCGAGTCGGGGGTGACCAGCTCGGGGTTGGCCTCCTCCAGCTCGCGCAGCTCGCGCATAAGGTCGTCGTACTCGCGATCGTCGATGCTCGGCTGGTCGAGCACGAAGTACCGGTGGTTCGCCTCGTCGATCCGCTCGCGGAGCTCCGTGATCCGCTGTGCCGGCTTCATGCAGCTGCCTCCTCGGCCGCGACGTCCTGCGGCCGCTCGAAGACGAGGTCGGGATCCTCGGCGAGCAGCGCCTCGCGCGGAAAGATGTCGCCCCAGAGGGCGGCGGCCGCCGCCGTGCCGGCGGCATGAGCCGCCTGGAGGTCGAACGGCGAGTCCCCGACGTAGACCGCGTCGGCGGGGCTCGCCGCCAGCCGTTCCAGCGCGTACAGCAGAGGCGCGGGGTGAGGCTTGTGGTTTTCGGTGTCCTCTTTGGCAACGGTGACGTCGAACAGCGCGCGATCGAGGCCGACGGTGTCGATGCCGAGCTCGAGCGTGTGGCGGATCTTGGCGGTGACGATGCCGAGGCGCGCGCCCTGGGCGTGGAGGCGGTCGAGCATGTCGTGGATCCCGTCGAAGCCGCGCAGGAGCGTCGCATGCGCGGCGCGGTTGTGGTCGACGTAGACGTCAAACAGCTGGTCGGCGCGGTCGCCGGCCAGGTTCTCGGTCTGCTGCTCGAGCGTGAGGCCGATGCCGGCGCGGAAGACGTCGTCGTCCGGAGTCCAGCCGAGCACGACCTGGGTGGCGTGCCGGAAGGAGGCGAGGATGAGCTCCTCGGAGTCGACGAGGGTGCCGTCGAAGTCGAACAGCCAGACGGGGAAGGGGCGCATCCGGGCATGGTAGGAAATCCGATCGACGGGGGGAGTAGGGCGCGGGCGCGTCGGCTACGGTTGCGGAGTGCCGCGACGACTGCTGCTGATGCGCCATGGAGAGACCGTGTGGAACCACGAGCGGCGGTTCACGACGCGGACGGACGTGCCGCTGAGCGAGGCGGGCGAGGCGCAGGCGGCCGAGGCGGCGAGGCGGCTGGCGGGTACGGTGATCGACCGGATCTACAGCTCGCCGTTGGGACGGGCTCGGGCGACGGCGGAGGCGGTGGCGGCCGGTCGGTCACCGGCGCCTGAGGTGCTGGTGGACGAGCGGCTGACGGAGATCGACGCCGGGCCGTTCGAGGGGCAGACGGAGGAGGAGCTGGCGGCCGGGCCGCTGGCGGCCGCCTTCGCGCGGTGGCACAGCGATGAGGCGCCGGAGTTCCCGGAGGGGACGGAGACGTTTGACGAGGCGCTGGCGCGGGCGGCGGCGTTCCTCGACGAGCGGTCGGGCGAGGACGGTGCGACGCTGGTGGTGACGCACGGGTCGCTGGCCCGGCTGATGGTGTCGAGCTACTTCCTGGGCGGGCCGCCGCCGCTGCACAGGCACCTGTGGCTGGACAACTGCAGGCTGGCGGTGGTGGAGTGGCGCGGCGGGGTGCCGAAGCTGACGGGGTTCAACGTCACGCAGCCGGAGGACTGAACCCGGGCAGGAGGCGCTCGAGGGCGTCGAGGCCTGGGCGGCTGGTGAGGTCGAGATGGATGGGCGTGACGGCGATCCTGCCCTCGGCGATGACGCGGAAGTCGGTGCCGGGCTCGTCGTGGTAGGAGGGCTCGTCGCCGTAGATGCGGTAGCGGCGGTGGCCGTCGGCGTCGGATTCGAGCTCGAGGCGGTCGGTGTAGATACGGCGGCCGAGACGGCCGACGGCAACGCCGGTGGGGTGTGAGGGGACGTTGACGTTGAGGACGGTGGCATCGGGGAGGCCGTGCTCGATCACACGGGCGACGAGGTCGGCGAGGAATGCCGCGGCGGGGGCGAAGTCGTAGCCCTCGTGGTGGCGGAAGTCGGAGCCGGAGGCGGTGGGGGCGCCCTGGGAGACGGCGATGCCGGGGATGCCGAGCAGGATGCCCTCGAAGGCGGCGGCCACGGTGCCCGAGTAGGTGACGTCGTCGCCGAGGTTGTAGCCGTAGTTGATGCCGGAGACGATCAGGTCGGGCCGCTCGCCGACGAGGCCGAGGTCGCCGAAGCGGACGCAGTCGACGGGGGTGCCGTCGGTGGCGAAGCCGATGGTGCCGTCGCGGAGCTCGACCTCGGAGACGGTGAGCGAGCGGTGGATGGTGATGCTGCGGGCGGAGCCGCTGCGGTTGGAGTCTGGGGCGATCACCGAGACGGTGCCGTGACGCTCGAGGGCGAGCTTGGCCTCGAAGAGCCCACGTGAGGTGATCCCGTCGTCGTTGGTGAGCAGGATGTGCACGCGGTCAGTCTAGGGGTCGACCGGCTCACGGCTGCCCGCCTGGACGTAGGCGCGCAGGCGATCGGCGGAGCCGTGGATGTCGAGCGACCAGCTGGATCGGAGCCAGCCAGGCGCATCCGCGGGAGCCAGCTCATGGTGGTAGCTGGACCAGGGCCAGAGCTCAGCGGTGGGCGCGAGCCCCGCGCGGACCGGGTTGAGCGGGAGGTAGCGGGTCAGCTCACGGAGGTGGTTGTCGCTCTCGACCGGTACGGACATGAATCGGTGCCGGATGGAGTGCCCGCTGCGACCGTGGCGAGCGTTGAAGCGACGGGAGAACTGGGTGTTGAGCCGCTGCATACCGCGGGACAGGGTGCCGGGAGTGCGGAGGAGCATGTGCCAGTGCGTGCCCATGAGGCAGTACGACCAGACCTGCCAGTGGTAAAGCTCGGCCGTCTCGCGGAGACGATCGAGGACGTTGAAGCGGTCACGATCGTCGAGGAACATCGCTTGGTCGTTGTTTCCTTTGACGGCAACATGTTGGATTGCTCCGTGGTAATCGATTCGCAGCTTTCGAGCCATGGCCTCAACCTAACGAGCCGCGAGTAACGCCGCTGTCACGAACGGCGACGATTCGGAACCAGAACCGCGACGGCCCATCCGGGGGTGTTTGACACCCACCGGCCGACGACCGGCCGCTTGGCGTCAACCGAGCCCCCTCGAAACACGATTGTGCGCCGATTCCGTCGAGACCCCCTTGATGCGAGTTTGACTCCAGAATTTCGGCGGACCAGCCGCTGGCGGCTCCCGAGAAGCTCAGCCGCCGTACTCGACGCGCGTGAGTGCGAGCCCATGCGGTGGCGCCGTGCGCCCTGCTTCGCTTCGTGGGCGGCCGGTCACGAGCCGTTCGAAGAGCTCCGAATCCGGCCGCTCCAGCATCGTTCCCACCAGCACGCGAACCATGTGCCGTAGGAACGCGTCGGCCGTGATCCGGAACTCGAGCCGATCCTCCCCCCGCTCCCACCGCGCCTCGCTCACCGTCCGCTCGAAGAAGACGTGCTGCGTCTCCGTCGGCGTGAACGCCCGGAAGTCGTGCCGCCCGATGATCGCATCGGCGCACGCCTGCAGCATGTCCACGTCCGGCACCCGTCGCTGGTGCAGCTCGTACCGGCTCCGGAACGGATCGCGCACCGCCGCCGTCGAGATCCGGTACACGTAGCTCCGCGCCGTCGCGTCGGCGCGGGCGTCGAACCCCGGCGCCTCCGCGGCCGCCAGCACCGCGAGGTCGTCCGGCAGCTTCGCATTCAGCTCCCCCACGCCGATCAGCCGCTCGGCCTCGAACGAGACCACGTTCGCAAGCGCGTGGACGCCGGCATCCGTTCGGCCCGCGACCGTCAGCTGCGCACCGTCCAGCGCCTCGGACAGCACCCCGCCAACCGTTCGCAGCCCGGGCTGCGGCGCCCACCCGTGAAACGACGTCCCGTCGTACGCGATCGTCGCACGCAGGCGCACGGCGCTACTCGATGCGGAACTCGCGCAGCGACGCCGCGAACACGCTGCGCAGGCTGTCGAACATGTCGTCCGGCGCCGAGGCGACGATCGTGTACCCCACGTCGTCCACCACGAGGCTCCACGTCCGCTGCCGCATCGTCCGGTCCTCGTACCGCCACCGGTACGTCCGTCGCACCGCCTGGTGTCCGGCCACCGTCGTCTCCCGGTCCTCCAGCAGCTCGATGCCCTCGAACCCGGCTCGTACCGCCGCGTCCTGCATCGCCGCGTACCGCCCCACCGGCGTATCCGGCTCGAGCGTGTCGCTGGTCACCACCAGCGACGGCGATCCCTGCCCCTCGTCGGGCCCGACGTACGTCAGCACCGACCGGTCGATCCAGCCGGGCGGGAGGCCGAGCGACGGTCTGCTAGGCGCGGGCGACAGGCTCGTGGTCAACGAGCTCGATGTAGGCCATCGGCGCGGCGTCGCCCGGCCGCGGGCCGAGCTTCACGATCCGCGTGTATCCACCCGGCCGCTCGGTGAACCGCGGCGCCACCTCGTGGAAAAGCCGGTGCACCGCGTCCTTGCTTCGCAGGTACGCCACCGCGTGCCGCTGCGCCGCCACGTCGCCCGGATCCTTCCGCGCCAACGTGATCAGCTTCTCGGCGATCGGCCGCAGCTCCTTCGCCTTGGCCTCGGTCGTCCGGATCCTGCCGTGCTCGAACAGCGAGCCGGCCAGGTTCGAGAACAGCGCCTTGCGGTGCGCCGAGTCCCGCCCGAACTTCCTGCCGGTGCGGCGATGCCTCACTCGGAACCCCGCAGGTTCAGCCCATGCGCCGCGAGCGTCTCCTTGACCTCTTCGATCGACTTCTTCCCGAAGTTCGGGATGGCGGCCAGCTCGGCCTCCGTCTTCCCGACCAGGTCACCGATCGTCTCGATGCCCACGCGCTTCAGGCAGTTGTAGCTGCGCACCCCGAGCTCCAGCTCCTCGATCAGGATGTTCTCCATCCCGTGCGCGCTCGGCGCCGCGACCTCCGGGCCGGCGCCGTCGGGGCGGATCGCCAGCTCGGCCGCGTCGATGTCCGTGAAGATCGACAGATACCGGATCAGCAGCTCGGCCGCGTCCTTGACCGCGTCCTTCGGCGTCATCGAGCCGTCGGTCGTGATCTCCAGCTTCAGCTTGTCGAAGTCCGTCCGCTGCCCCACGCGCGCCGCGTCGACGTCGTACGACACTCGACGCACGGGCGAGAAGATCGAGTCCACCGGGATCACGCCGATCGTCGTCTCCGGCCCCTTGTTGCCATCGGCGGCGACGTATCCGCGACCGCGAGCGATCGTCAGCGTCATCTCGAACCGCGCCCCGTCGCCGAGGTTGCAGATCTCGAGATCCGGATTCAGGATCTCCAGGTCGGCAGGCGCCTCGATATCGGACGCGCGCACCACGCCGGGCCCGTCCTTCTGCACCTGCACCTCAACCTCGCCCGACTCGCCGTGCAGCTTGCAGATCAGGTTCTTCAGGTTGAGGATGATGTCGGTCACGTCCTCGCGGACACCGGGCACCGAGGTGAACTCGTGCGCGACGCCTTCGATCTTGACCGAGGTCACCGCCGCCCCCTCGAGCGCTGAGAGCAGCACCCGCCGGAGGCTGTTGCCGAACGTGTAACCGAAGCCGCGGTCGAGTGGCTCGACGACGAACGTGCCGGACTGCTCGCCGACGTCTTCGGACGTGATCTTGGGAATGAAATCAAGCATGTCTGTGCAAACGCCCCTTGGTTCTTACTTGGAATAGAGCTCGACGATCAGCTGCTCCTGGACCGGTGTATCGATATCCACCCGGTCGGGCAGCCGAAGCACCTTGCCCGTGAGATTGTCGTGGTCGGCCTGCAGCCAGGGCGACACGGATGCGGTCAGGTCGGTCGCGTCCGTCACCGCGGCCTTGGCGGCGGCGCCCTCGCGCAGCGCGATCACATCGTCCTCCTGCACCTGGTAGGAGGGGATGTTCACCCGCTTGCCGTTCACCTCGAAGTGGCCGTGACGCACCAGCTGGCGCGCCTGCGACCGCGAGGCGGCGAAGCCGAGCCGGTAGACCACGTTGTCCAGCCGCAGCTCGAGCATCCGCAGCAGGTTCTCGCCGGTGATGCCGCTCCGCCTGCTGGCCTTCTCGTAGTAGGAGCGGAACTGCTTCTCGAGGATGCCGTAGTACCGGCGCGCCTTCTGCTTCTCACGCAGCTGCAGCAGGTACTCCGACTGCTTCGTGCGGCCGCGGCCATGCTCACCCGGCGGGTAGGCACGCCGCTCGATGGCGCACTTCTCGGTCAGGCAGCGCTCGCCCTTGAGGAACAGCTTCATGTTCTCGCGGCGGCACTGCTTGCACTTGGGGGCGATCATCCGAGCCATCTAGACGCGCCTCCGCTTCCGCTGCCGGACGCCGTTGTGCGCCTGCGGCGTCACGTCCTTGACCCCGAGCACCTCGAGCCCCGCCGCCTGCAGCGAACGGATGGCCGTCTCGCGGCCCGATCCCGGCCCCTTGACGAACACCTCGACCTTCTGCAGCCCGTGCTCCATCCCCTCGCGGGCGGCGGCGTCGGCCGTCACCTGCGCGGCGAACGGCGTCGACTTGCGCGACCCCTTGAAGCCGACCGCGCCGGCGCTCTTCCACACGATCACGTTGCCCTCCTTATCGGTCAGGGCAACGAGCGTGTTGTTGAACGAGGTCTTGATGTGCGCCTGGCCGATCGCGACGTTCTTGCGGGCCTTGCGGCGGACGCGGCCACGGGTGCCGCCTCTACGTGGTGCTGGGGGCATTCAGTCCTTTCCTACTTCTTACGCTGCTTGCCGACGGTCTTCTTCGGCCCCTTCCGGGTGCGAGCGTTCGTCCTCGTGCGCTGGCCGCGCACCGGCAGGCCGCGCCGGTGGCGCAGGCCGCGATAGCAGCCGATCTCCATCAGCCGCTTGATGTTCTGCGAGCGCTCACGCCGGAGGTCGCCCTCCACCGTGAGGTTGCCGTCGATGTACGTCCGCAGCCGGGCGACCTCTTCCTCGGTCAGGTCGCGAACCTTCGTGTCAGGGTTCAGGCCGAGCTCCTTCAACACGTCGTTGGCCGTGGAGCGGCCGATCCCGTAGATGTAGGTGAGCCCGATCTCGACCCGCTTCTCGCGCGGGATGTTGACGCCTGCGATGCGTGCCACGCCGAGCCTCCTAGCCCTGCCGTTGCTTGTGTCGAGGATTGGTGCAGATGACGAGCACGTTGCCGTGCCGGCGGATGATCCGGCACTTCTCGCACATCGGTCTCACGCTGGGTCGAACCTTCACCTGAGGACTCCTCCGGGGGACGCCCCTTCACAGGGCAAAAGCGGCCGTGCGCACACAACAGCACCCGGCCGGGCAAACGAGAACTCTATCATCCCGTCGCCACCTGGCGCGCCGCTCCGCGTGTCGTCAACACGCGCGGCCCGGCCTCGGTAACGGCCACGGTGTGCTCAACGTGTGCGGCCAGGCTGCCGTCGTCCGTGTACACCGCCCAACCATCGTCGCCGGCCAGCACGCCCCAGCTGCCGGTGGTGATCATCGGCTCGATCGCGAACACCATGCCCGGGGCCAGCTTGGGCCCGCGGCCGGCCGGCCCATAGTTCGGGATCTGGGGATCCTCGTGCATGCTGCGCCCGACGCCGTGGCCGACCAGCGCCCGCACGACGCCGTAGCCCTTGGCCTCGACCACCTCCTGCACCGCGTGCGACACGTCGCCCAGCCGGTTGCCGGGGCGGCACTGCGCGATCGCGGCCTCCAGGCCGTGCGTCGCCGTGTCGATCAGGTCGAGCGCCGTCTCGCTGACCCGTCCGATCGGCAGCGTTATCGCCGAGTCGGCCACGAAGCCGTCGAGCGTCACGCCCACGTCGACCGACAGAAGGTCGCCGTCCTTCAGCCGGTAGGCGCCGGGGATGCCGTGCACGATCATCTCGTTCGGCGAGGCGCAGATCGATCCCGGGAACCCGCGGTAGCCCTTGAACGTGGGGACGCCGCCGAAGGAGCGGATGTGCTCCTCGGCGATGCGGTCGAGGTCGCCGGTGGTGACGCCCTCGCGGGCCTCGGCCTCGAGCAGCTCCAGCGTCGAGGCGACCACGCGGCCGGCCCGCGCCATGATCTCGATCTCGGCAGGCGTCTTGCGGACGATCACGACCGCGCCGCCTCCAGCCGGCCGAACAGCTCGTCGAGCTCCTGCGACACCTGCTCCGGCGTGCCGGACGCGTCGATGAAGACCACCAGGTCGCGATCCTCGTAGTAGTCGAGCACCGGCGTCGCGGCCTCCTCCCACTGCTTGCGGTAGCGGGTGCGGATGACCTCCTCGCGGTCATCCTCACGCTGGTAGAGCTCGGATCCGTCGATGTCGCAGATCCCGGGCACCGCCGGCGGCTTGGTCAGCAGGTGGTACACATGCTCGTGCGCGCGGCACACGCGCCGGCCGGCGATCCGCTCGATCAGCGCCTCCAACCCCAGGTTGAACACCGGCACCGCGGCGATCCGCCGGTCGAGGCCCTCCAGCATCATGTCGAGCGCCTCGGCCTGTGCAAGGGTGCGCGGGAATCCGTCCAGGATGAACCCGGCGTCCGTGTCACCCGCGCCCAGCCGTTCGCGGATCATGCCGATGATCACCTCATCCGGCACGAGGTCGCCGCGCGCCATGATCTCCTTCGCCTGCCGTCCGAGCTCCGTGCCGTCGCGCACGGCGGCGCGCAGCATGTCGCCGGTAGCGATGTGCGCCAGCCCCCGCTGAGCGGCGACGCGCGCCGCCTGGGTGCCCTTGCCGGCCCCCGGGGGGCCCATGAAGATCAGGTCGAGCGGCACCTGCGGCCTACTTCAGGAAGCCCTTGTAGCTGCGCATCGACAGCTGCGACTCGATCTGCCGCATCGTGTCGATGGCGACGCCGACCACGATCAGCACGGACGTGCCGCCGAGCGCGCGAGCCGTCGCCTGGCTGAAGCCGCCGAACTTGATGAACAGCGTCGGCGCGGCGGCGACCAGCGCGAGGAAGAGTGCGCCGGCAACCGTCAGCCGCACCAGCACCGATTCCAGGTACTGCGCCGTCGGGCGCCCCGGTCTGATGCCGGGGATGAACCCGCCGTACTTCTTCAGGTTGTCGGCCTGCTCGAGGGAGTTGAACACGACCGCGACGTAGAAGAACGTGAACGCGAAGATCAGCAGCGACTCGCCGATGATGTAGGGCCACGATGTGAAGGCGAACCACTGCGCGACCTCGGGCCCGAGGCTGCCCGGGAGCAGCCCGGCGATGGTCGCGGGGAGGATCATGATCGCGGAGGCGAAGATGACCGGGATCACGCCCGCCATGTTGACCCGCAGCGGCAGGTA
>DATAHR010000181.1:0-4951 GCA_036263035.1 Gaiellales bacterium
ACGTCCACGCCGACGAGACCTTCGAGGCAGTCGAGCCCCACCGGAAGAGCCACGTGCTCGCAGACGTCGCGAAGGGCGGCGCCGAGCAGGTCGAGCAGGCGATCGCCGCCGCCCGGGAGGCGCACCGCGAGTGGTCGAACACGCCGTGGGAGGAGCGTGCCGCCGTCTTCCTTCGCGCCGCCGAGCTGCTCACCGGCCCGTGGCGCGACACGATGAACGCCGCCACCATGCTCGGCCAGTCAAAGACGGTCTACCAGGCCGAGATCGACGCGGCCTGCGAGCTGGCCGACTTCTGGCGCTTCAACCCGACCTACATGCGGCGCATCATGCAGGAGCAGCCGCGCTCCTCCAAGGGTGTCTGGAATCGCATGGAATACCGGCCGCTCGAGGGATTCGTATTCGCCGTCGCCCCGTTCAACTTCACCGCGATCGCGGGCAACCTGTCGACGGCGCCGGCCCTGATGGGCAACACCGTGGTGCTGAAGCCGGCCTCGACGGCGGTCTACTCCACCTACTTCCTGATGAAGCTGCTCGAGGAGGCGGGCCTGCCGCCGGGCGTGATCAACATGGTGCTCGGCTCGGGGGCGACGATCGGCGACGCCGCGCTGCGCTCACCGGAGCTGGCCGGCATCCACTTCACCGGATCGACCGCGGTGTTCCAGTCGATGTGGAAGACGGTCGGCGACAACATCGCGAGCTATCACGGCTACCCGCGCATCGTCGGTGAGACCGGGGGCAAGGACTACATCGTCGCGCATCCCTCCGCCGATGCGGGGGCCGTGGCCACCGCCATCGTCCGCGGTGCGTTCGAGTACCAGGGGCAGAAGTGCTCCGCCGCGTCGCGGGTGTACGCACCGACGAACCTGTGGCCCGAGATCCGCGAGGCGCTCGAGACCGAGGTGCCCACGATCCGCATGGGGCCGGTCGAGGACTTCCGCAACTTCATGGGCGCGGTGATCGACGAGAACGCTTTCACCACGCAGGAGCAGGCGATCGAGCAGGCGAAGCAGTCGGAGGCCGCCGAGATCGTGGTCGGTGGTGACGCGGACGATTCCGAGGGCTACTTCGTGGCGCCCACGGTGGTCGCGACGACCGACCCGAACTTCGACCTGATGGCGCGGGAGCTGTTCGGGCCGGTGGTTACGGCCTACGTGTACGACGAGAAGCGCTACGAGGACACGCTCGACGTGGTCAACGCGACATCCCCCTACGCGCTGACGGGCGCGGTGTTCGCGACCGAGCGGCCCGCGATCGAGACGGCGCACGAGCGGCTGATCCACTCCGCCGGCAACTTCTACATCAACGACAAGCCGACCGGGGCGGTGGTCGGGCAGCAGCCGTTCGGCGGGTCGCGCGCATCCGGCACCAACGACAAGGCCGGCTCGATGTGGAACTTGATCCGGTGGACGAGCCCGCGGACGATCAAGGAGACGTTCCTGCCACCGTCGGACTACCGCTACCCGTTCATGGCCGAGGAGTAGGTGGACGCCCAGGCGTCGCAGGCGCTCGCATCGCTCCGCGGCCGCCGCGCCGTGCCGGCCACCTCGCAGGACGGCGCCCAGATCCCGTGCGACCCGTTCCAGCTGGACGGCGAGACGCTGCGCGTGTACCTCCCGCGCCTGCAGATGGCGGGGATCGAACGGCTGACGCTGCGGTTCGCGGTCGGCAACACCCCGTGGCGCGCGGAGTTCGAGCTGGCGGAGGCGGAGTACCACACGTTCGAGCAGGCGATCGGCGTGCTGCAGCTGGTCAGCATCGAGCAGGACGGTGCCGGGCGCCAATCGGCGCGGGCGCAGCTGCGCGCGCCGGGTGTGCTGACGGCGATCTTCTGCGCCAACGCGGTAGAGGGGAACGAGTACGACGTGCGGGTGGAGGACATCTCCGAGACCGGTCTGCAGCTCTCGACCGAGCTGGCCGTCGAGCCGGGGGACGAGTTCGCACTGACGACGGAGCTCGAGGGCAGGCGGGTGCGGGTGGAGGCGAAGGCGGTGAAGGCGTGGGGCGGCACCTACGGCCGCACGACGGTGGGCGCCCGGATCACGAAGATCTCCGAGGCCGACCTGTTCGCGGTGCGCCGCCTGGCCGCCCGGCCGGCTGACGCCGGCGAAGCGTGACCGCATCGTGCCGGCCTGTGCGTGGTTAGCGTACGGGGATGACGCAGCCGGCCATGCCCCGGGTGGTCGCGTCGTTCGCCGCGATCTACCTGGTATGGGGCTCGACGTTCCTTGCAATCCGCTGGGCCGTCGAGACCATCCCGCCGTTTCCCATGATGGCGATGCGCTGCCTGCTCGGTGGCGCCATCCTGCTGGTGCTCTCACGCCTGCGTGAGCCGTCGTCCGAGTGGCCCGCGTGGGAACAGTGGCTGGGCGCCGCGGTGGTCGGCACGCTGTTCTTCGTCTGCTGCCATGGCCTGCTGGCGCGCGAGGAGCAGCACGTCCCGTCCGGCATCGCCGCGCTCTGCCTGGCGACGATCCCGCTGTTCGTGCCGCTGCTGGCGTGGGCGGTGCTCGGCTCCGGCCGGCCCTCGCTGCGCACGGCGCTCGCCCTGATCGCGGCCTTCGCCGGCGTCGCCCTGCTGGTCGCCCGCCAGGGCTCCGGCGGCGGGCTTTCGGCGGTCGACGCCGCGGTGCTGCTGTTCACTGCCTTCTCGTGGGCCGCCGGGACGATCGCCAGCCGCCGCCTGCCGGTGCCGCGAGCCCCGCTGGCGGCAGCCGCCGCGCCGCTGCTTGCCGGCGGCGTCCTTCTCACGCTGCTCTCGATCGTGTCCGGCCAGGCCGCCGACGTGAACCTGTCGCAGGTGAGCGGGCGGTCGCTGGGCGGATTGCTCTACCTCGTGCTGATGGGCACCGTCGTCACCTTCGCCGCCTACATGTGGCTGCTCGACCACGTCGCGCCCACGCGTGTGGCGACCTATGCGTTCGTGAATCCGGCCGTCGCCGTGCTGCTCGGCTGGGCGGTGGCCAGCGAGGACGTGGGCCCGGTGACGCTGGTCGCGACGGCCGTCATCATCATCGCTGTCGCCGTCGCGGTCACCGACCGCTCGACCGGCACGGCGCGGCAGCGAGCTGAGGTCGCGGAGCCGGTCAGCGCGGTGGCGGACTAACCGGTCCTCGGACGGACCGCGGCGAGCACGGCCGCCTTCGCCTCGCGAGAGCGGCAGAAGGCACGGAACACCGCGACCTCCGGCAGCTCAGGGCCGCCCTCGCGCTGGAGCACGAACCACGAGCGTCGCAGCGGCGCGCCGGCCATGGGCACGCGGACGAGCGCGCCCGACGCGAGCTCCGCGCCGGCCGCATGCGTCGACAGCAGGGTGATGCCGAGGCCGACGGCCGCCGCCTGCTTCACCGCGCCGTTCGACCCGAGCGTCATCGTCGAGCGCGGCACGATCCCCGCCTCCTCGAGGAACGCCTCCACCGTTGCCCGTGTCCCCGATCCGCGCTCGCGAAGCAGCCACGTCTCATCGGCCGGATCGGTCACCGGATGGTCGGCGGCGGCGACCACCACCAGCCGGTAGTCGAGGAAGGGCACACCGGTGATGCCGGACCCGGCCGGTGGCCGTCCGCCGACCGCCACATCGACCTGGCGGCGGGACAGCAACCGGAACACCTCCTCACGGTTGCCCACTTCGAGCGAGACGTCGATCGCCGGCGCCTGCCCCCGAAACACCTTCAGGAGCGGCGGCACGACGTGCTCGGCGGCGGTGGTCACGGCGGCCATGCGGAGCGTCCTTGAGCCCCGGATCTCGCGCAGCGCCTGGTCTCGCAGGCCGATCAGCTCCGCCGCATAGCGGGCGAGCGTCTCGCCGGCCGGGGTGAGGACGATGCCGCGGCCCTGTCGCGCGACGAGCTCGACTCCCAGGTCGCGCTGCAGGGCGGACACGGCCGCCGAGACCGCCGGCTCGGTGACCACCAGGGCGGCGGCCGCCCCGCGGACGGAGCCCGCGCGGGCGACGGCGAGGAAGGTGGCCAGCTGCCCGAAGGTCATCAACCGCGAGGTTATCAGTCAGGGCTGTGGATTCATGTCGGTCTTCGGTTTCGGCGCCGCCGGTAGAGTCTCTGGATGGCGCGACCGGTCATCCTCGGCATCGTCGGCGACTCCGCCAGCGGCAAGACGACGCTCACCCGCGGCCTCGTGCGGCTGCTCGGCCAGGATCAGGTGTCGCTGATGTGCCTGGACGACTACCACCGCTACGACCGGTCGCAGCGCGCCGGGCTCGACATGACCCCGCTCCATCCGGGCTGCAACCACATGGACATCATGGCGCAGCACCTGGCGTTGCTCCGGCGGGGGGAGCCCGTGCTGAAGCCGGTCTACCGCCACGCCGACGGCAGCTTCGGCCCGCCGGTGCGCCTCGAGCCCGGGAGGTTCCTGATCGTGGAGGGGCTGCTCGGCTACCACACCGAGGAGCTGCGCTCCTGCTTCGACATCCGCGTCTTCCTCGACCCGCCCGAGAACATGCGCCGGCGCTGGAAGGTCGTGCGCGACTGCTCGCGCCGCGGCTACACGACGACGCAGGTGCTGGAGGAGCTCGACCGCCGGGAGGCGGACTCCGACCGGTACATCCGGCCGCAGCGGCACCACGCCGACATGGTCGTCCGGTTCGCACCGCCGCCCGGCCTGGACGAGCAGGACGGCACGCACCTGGATGCGCACCTGCTGCTTCGGCCCGGGCTTCCACATCCCGACCTCTCGGACGTGGTCGGCGACGATCCCGAGCACGCGCTGTCGCTGGTCGGAGCGGACGGCGAGCAGGATCTGCGGGTGCCGGGGCGGCTCGAGCCCTCGGTGGCGCTGGAGCTGGAGGAGCGGATCTGGGAGCACATGCACTTCGCGAGCCATCTGCGCTCCGAGCGACTCGGGGAGTTCACCGTCGGCACCGACCTGCACCGCAGCGATTCGCTCGCAATCGTGCAGCTGCTCGTGCTGTACCACCTGATCACCGCGCGGGCGA
>DATAHR010000182.1:0-5018 GCA_036263035.1 Gaiellales bacterium
AGCGTGACGGTCGCGCCGAGCATCCGGCAGAGCTCGAACCCGTGGGGCGCCCGGTGCGGCGCATGGCACCGCTGAGCGAGGATCACGCACACGGTGGCGCCGCGGCGGGCGATCAGCCGGATGCGTGCGCGCTCGGGCTCGGAGCTGACGAGCAGCTCGACGGCCGCCCACCAGGCCGCCGTCTCGGCGGCCACGCCGTCCGGCCACGGCCCGGGCCTGGCGGCGTGCACGTCGAGCGGCAGACCGCACTCACGCGACCACGCGGCGGTCAGCCGCATGAAGTCGAAATCCTCGGCGGTGCTGCGCAGCTCGAGCATCATGGCCAGCGCTGTCGACCGGATGCCGTCGAAAATGGAGCGCAACTCAGCGGCATGCGGAAGGTCCGCGACGCTAGCGGTCAGCTGGTCGATGCGAAGGGCTCCGGCGACCGACGGCTGGACGATCTGCTCGTGCAGGCGTGCGCCGAAGTCTCGGCGCACGCGGGCCTGCAGCGCGACGAGGCGCACGGCATCGGCGGGTGTGAAGGTGTCGGGGGCTGGGTTGGGCATCTGACGGAGCGTCTGCGGGCAGCCGCAGGTGCCCAGGGGCCGCCTCCCGGACGAAGTGTCCGCCTCCGAGCATCCGCGTGCCATCCCCGTTTTGGAGGAGGCGACGCACAACATCGTCACGATTCGGTGACGTCACGCCCACGCGACGAGCCGAAGCGATCCGATAACGAACGCGTGGAGTCGGCCGGAACCGCCTCAGAGGCTGCCTCAGAGGCTGCTTCGGGCCGAAACCGGACGCTGAGCGTGCTCGGGACGTTACGGAATGCGTCCGACTGCGACGGAGTCGTCGCGCCCGTTGCACGCTGTCACGGCGGGTTCCGGGCTGGTCAGACGGCTCTCGCGCCGCCCGGCGCAAGCTCGACCGTCTCGCGCAGGAACGGCATCGCGTCGGGGTCCGGCTCCGGGGCGTCGAGCTCCTCCGCATACCGGCGCCCGTCCCAGACCGCGTGCGCGATGGTGCCCGGCGCCAGTGCGTCGCCGACCGCGCGTGCAGACGTGACGCCGAGCTGCTCCAGGTCGCTGACGAGACCGTCCTGCGGCAGCCGGGCGGTGACCGTCACCAGCGCGTCGCACTCCAGCTCGCTCGCCCGGCCGGTATAGGCACAGACGAGGTCGAGGGCCCCGGCGGTCGCCCCGACCAGCGCCGTCGCCAGCCGCAGCTCGACTCCGAGCTCCATCAGCCGCGCCTGGATGCGTCCCTGCTCCATGGTGTGATCCGCCCACTCCGAGACCCGCGGCGCCGGCGTCACGAGCGTGACGCGCCGGCCCTCCCCCACCAGCAACTCGGCGAGGACGCCGCCCATGTAGTAGTGGTCGTCGTCGAAGATGGCAACGTGCTCGCCGCCGGGTCGGCGCCCATCCATCACCTCATCCGGGGTGAGCGTCTCCGGCCCTCCGTCGAGCGGCACGGGGCGCGTGTGCCAGCGGCCGACGCCGTCGGCGCGCCAACGCGATCCCGTCGCAACGGCGACATGGTCGAACTCGTAGGAGGCGATCTCCGCAGCCTCCAGCCGGCTTTCGAACGCCAGTTCCACGGTGCCCAGCCGCTCGAGCTGTGCCTTGCGGTAGTCCAGCACCCTGATCCACGCCGCCAGCCCCGGCAGGCGCGCCTCGCGCGCGACGCGGCCGCCCAGCGCGCTGCCCGCCTCCGCCAGGACGACCTCGTACCCGCGGCGCCCGAGCATCATCGCCGCCTCCATGCCGGCCGGCCCGGCACCGACGACCAGCACCCGCGCATCGCTCTCCTTCGACCTGATCCGCTCCGGGTGCCACCCGCGCCGCCACTCCTCCCCCATGCTCGGGTTCTGCGTGCAGCGGATGGGCGCAATGGTGAAGTCGCCCGACACGCAGATGTTGCAGCCGATGCACTCGCGGATGTCCTCGTAGCGGCCCTGCTCGAGCTTGACCGGGAGGAACGGATCCGCGATCGACGGCCGGGCCGCGCCGATCATGTCCATCACGCCGTCGCGGATCATCCGCACCATCGTGTCTGGCGAGGTGAACCTGCCGACGCCGACCACCGGCTTGGTCGTCAGCTGCTTGAGCCCGCGGACGTACGGCTCCTGTCCGCCCTCCTCCTGGAACCGGGACGTGACCGAGTCGTCAGGCCAGGAGCCGAGCATGAAGTCCCAGCAGTCGGGCAGCTCGCCCACCAGGCCGAGCACCTCCTCGATCTCCGCCCGCTCGATACCGCGCTCGCCGATCAGCTCGTCCACCGCGATCCGGCAGACGACGCCCGCCCGGCCCTCGCACACCTCCAGCGTGTCCTCGAGCACCTCCCGCAGCAGCCGCGTGCGGTTCTCCACGCTGCCGCCGTACTCATCGGTGCGGTCGTTGTACCGGCGCGAAAGGAAATGCTGGAGGACGCTCAGGTTGTGCCCGGCATACACGTACACGATGTCGTAGCCGGCACGCAGCGACCGCTCGACGGCGCCACGGTGCCATCGCCGCACGTCCGCGATGTCGGCCGCCGTCATCCGGCGCGCCTGCACGGGATCGCTCCACTTCACGGGCAGCGCCGACGGTGCCATGGGCACGATCCGCGAGTAGCGGTTCGACGCGGCGATGCTGTTGTAACAGAGCTCGATCCCCGCCAGCGAGCCGTGCTCGTGCACCTCGTCGCAGAGCCGGGCGTGCATGGGGATGTCGCGGTCGTCCCAGATCCGGCCCTCGATGTACGGGGTCACCTCCGAGGACGGGTGGATCTCGACCTCCTCCGTGCACACGACCGCCCAGCCGCCCTCTGCCTTGACCCCGCGCATGCGCGCGTGCGCGCTCGGGTCGCGGTACCCCATGCCGTTGCAGTGAGGCACCTGGAAGAACCGGTTGCGGGCGGTGACCGGGCCGATCGGGACCGGCTCGAACAGCACGTCGAAGCGAGGCTCGCGCATGAACTCTCCGTGGTCGTCGTCGAGGGCGCGCGAAGGCTACCAGGGCTGCCGCGGCGGGACTACGATGCCGTGCGATGCGCGCACTGGTCAAGAGCCGAGCGGAGCCGGGTCTTTGGCTGGAGGACGTGCCGGAGCCGGAGTACGGCATCAACGACGTGCTCATCCGTGTCCACCGCACCGGCATCTGCGGCACCGACGTGCACATCCACCGCTGGGACGAGTGGGCGCAGCGCACGATCCCCGTGCCGCTCGTGATCGGTCACGAGTTCGTCGGCGAGATCGTAGCCGTGGGAGACAACGTCAGCGACTTCCACCCGGGCGACCTGGTGAGCGGCGAAGGACACGTTGTGTGCGGCCGCTGCCGGAACTGCATGGCGGGACGGCGGCACCTGTGCGCCCACACGCAGGGGATCGGCGTCAATCGCGCCGGCGCGTTCGCCGAGCTGCTCTCGCTGCCGATGACGAACATCTGGCACCACTGGCCGGGTGTCGATCCCGAGATCGCCGCGATCTTCGACCCGTTCGGAAACGCCGTTCACACGGCCCTCGCCTTCCCGGTGCTGGGCGAGGACGTGCTGATCACCGGTGCCGGGCCAATCGGCTGCATGGCGGCCGCGGTCGTGCGCCACGCCGGCGCCCGTCACGTCGCCGTCAGCGACCCGAACGCCTACCGCCGTGCGCTGGCCGCCCGCATGGGCGCCACGGTCACGGTCGACCCGACGACGCAAGAGCTGGCCGACGTCGAGCGCGAGCTGGGCATGACCGAGGGGTTCGACATCGGGCTCGAGATGTCGGGCAACGGCGACGCGCTGCACGCCATGCTGGCGTCGATGTCCCACGGCGGCCGCATCGCGATGCTCGGCATCCCGACCAGCGAGATCGCCATCGACTGGACCCAGGTGGTGTTCAACATGCTGACGCTGAAGGGCATCTACGGCCGCGAGATGTACGAGAGCTGGTACCAGATGACGGTGATGCTGCAGTCGGGCCTGGACATCTCGCCCGTGATCACGCACCGGTTCCGCTACGACGAGTTCGAGGCCGGGTTCGAGGCGGCCGCCTCCGGCGACTCCGGCAAGGTGCTGCTCGACTGGAGGGAGATCTGATGGCGACGTCCACCTTGCAGACAGACCTGCAGAGCCGGATGCAGGAGCTGCGCGACCAGGGCCTCTACAAGCACGAGCACGTCATCGACACGCCGCAGGCCGACATGGTCGAGGTCGAGAACGCCGGCCGGGTGCTCAACCTCTGCGCGAACAACTACCTCGGGCTGGCGAGCCACCCCGACATCGTGGCCGCCGCGCACGCGGCGCTCGACCGGTGGGGGTTCGGCATGGCGTCGGTGCGGTTCATCTGCGGCACGCAGCGCATCCACCGCGACCTGGAGCAGCGGCTCTCGGAGTTCCTGGGCACCGAGGACACGATCCTCTACAGCAGCTGCTTCGACGCCAACGGCGGCCTGTTCGAGACGCTGCTCGGGCCGGAGGATGCCGTCATCTCGGACGAGCTCAACCACGCGTCGATCATCGACGGGATCCGGCTCTGCAAGGCGCAGCGCCTGCGGTACCGAAACAGCGACATGGACGAGCTCGAGGCGCGGCTCCAGGAGGCATCGGGGGCGCGGTATCGGCTGATCGCGACCGACGGCGTCTTCTCGATGGACGGCTATGTCGCCAGGCTGGGAGACATCTGCGACCTGGCCGACCGCTACGACGCGCTTGTCATGGTGGACGATTCCCACGCGGTCGGCTTCGTCGGCGACGGCGGACGCGGCACGCACGAGCTGCACGGGGTGATGGACCGTGTTGACATCATCACGGGCACGCTGGGCAAGGCGATGGGCGGTGCCAGCGGCGGCTACACCTCCGCGCGGCGTGAGATCGTCGAGCTGCTGCGCCAGCGATCGCGCCCCTACCTGTTCTCGAACAGCATCGCGCCGCCGGTGGCCGGCGCGACCATGACGGCCCTCCACCTGATCGAGCGCTCCTCGCACTTGCGAGAAACCCTGCGCCGGAACACGGATCACTTCCGGTCGCGGATGACCGAGCTCGGGTTCAACATCCTGCCCGGTGACCATCCG
>DATAHR010000183.1:0-2177 GCA_036263035.1 Gaiellales bacterium
CGGATCGATCGCCGCAGGCGCCGGCGGCGTGTGGGTGAGCGGCAGCTTCGGCGTGGCGCGGATTGACCCGACGACGGGGCAGGTGACGACACCGGTTGATGTCGGCGCCGCCGGGGCGGCGATCGCCACCACCGGCGACGCCGTGTGGGTGGTGCAGCGGGCCGGTGGCACGCTGCTGCGGCTGTCGCCCTGAGGGATCAGCCCCAGTGCGCCAGGGCGGCGATCACGACCACCTGGCTGATCACGAGGCTGTTCCCGGCCAGTGCGAAGTTCACCGCGCCTCGATTGACCGCGGCAGGCCCCGCGCGGTACCCGCGGATCGCGAACACGAGCCCTGCCGGGGAGAGCAGCGAGGTGGCGGAGCCCACGAGCAGGGCCAGCATCGCCAGATCCAGGTTCCAGGACGAGAGAGCCAGCGTCATGACCAGCCAGCTCGCAGCCACGATCGGGAAGAGCGAGCAGGCGAAGGTGACGCCCGCCCGCAGCGAAGCGTGCTCAGCGTTCGATGTATGCGTATTGACCATGCCGCCATGGTCGCCACACCGTCGCCGCCCGGCGTCGGGGTAACCCCTCGAGAGCGGCTCAGGCGGCGGCGAGCACGTCGCGGAGCGTGATGATCTGGTCGCGCCGCTGGCCGATGCCGACGATCGCCACCTCGACGCCGACCCGCTCCTCGATGAACGCGAGGTAGTCGCGCGCCGCGCGCGGCAGCTGGCCCGCGTCGCGCACGCCGGAGATGTCCGTGCTCCAGCCCTCCAACTGCTCGTAGACGGGCTGAGCGTGGTGGAAGTCGCTCTGGTGCCACGGGAAGTCCTCGGTGACCGATCCGTCGGGCAGCCGGTAGGCGGTGCAGACGGGGATCGACTCGAAGATCGAGAGCACATCCAGCTTCGTCAGGGCCAGCTGGGTGAGCCCGTTCAGCCGAGCGGCGTAGCGGAGCGCGACCACATCCAGCCAGCCGCAGCGACGCTCGCGACCGGTGACCGTGCCGTATTCGCCGCCGTGCTCGCGGATGCGGGTGCTGTCGGCCTCGTCCGCCTCGCTGGGAAACCCGCCGGCGCCGACGCGGGTGACGTAGGCCTTTGCGACGCCCAGCACGGCATCGACCCGGGTCGGGCCGAATCCGAGGCCGACGCACGCCCCGGCCGCGATCGGGTTCGAGCTGGTCACGAACGGATAGGTGCCGTGGTCGAGGTCGAGCAGCGTCGCCTGGGCGCCCTCGCAGAGAACCAGCCTGCCCGCGTCGAGCGCCTGGTTGACGAGCAGCGAGGTGTCGGCGATGAACGGCCGGATCCGCTCGGCATAGCGGAGGGTGGCCTCGGTCAGCACGTCCTTGTCGAGGGGCCGCTGGTGGTAGATCTTGCGCAGCAGCACGTTTTTGACCGACAGCGCCGTCTGGATCTTCTGGCGCAGGATCTTCTCGTCCAGCAGGTCCTGGACCCGGATACCGACCCGCGAGGCCTTGTCGGCGTAGGCCGGTCCGATGCCGCGCCGCGTCGTGCCGATCTGCAGGCGGCCCAGCATCAGCTCCGAGTCAGCGTCGATGATGCGGTGCCACGGCATGATGAGATGTGCGTTGCCAGAGATGCGAACACCGGAGAGGTCAACGCCGCGCGACTCGAGTCCGTCCAGCTCCTCCATCAGCACCTCAGGGTCGATCACGCAGCCGTTGCCGAGCACGCAGAGGGTGCCCGGCCAGAGCACGCCGCTCGGCACCAGCCGGAGCTTGTAGGTCTCCTCGCCCAGCACCAGGGTGTGGCCCGCGTTGTTGCCTCCCTGGTAGCGGGCGACGACGTCGGCCCGCTCGGCCAGCGTGTCGACGATCTTCCCCTTGCCCTCGTCGCCCCACTGGGCGCCGACGATGACGGTGCACGGCATCGGTCGATCCTCAGGCCGGGCCCTGAGCCAGGTTCGCGAAGCGCGTGTAGCGGCCCTGGTAGGCGAGCTGGACGGTGTCGAGCGGCCCGTTGCGGTGCTTCGAGACGATCACCTCGGCCTCGCCCTTGTGCTCGCTCTCGGGGTCGTAGTAGTCGTCGCGGTAGACGAACATGACCAAGTCGGCATCCTGCTCGATCGATCCCGACTCGCGCAGGTCGGACAGCTGCGGCCGGCGGTCCTTCGCGCCTCGCTGCTCGACGGCGCGCGACAGCTGGGACAGCGCCAGCACCGGCACCTCG
>DATAHR010000184.1:0-9429 GCA_036263035.1 Gaiellales bacterium
CGGATCGAGCGGAGCGGGTACGGCGAGTTCCTGTTCTGGGACTGGTTCCGCGAGCCCGGCTTTCCGCTCAACCGCATCGAGTTCCACGGAGCTCCGATCCTGGCGGCCGGGCGGAACTTCGGGTCGGGAAGCTCGGGGGAACATGCGGCCTGGGCGCTGCAGGACTACGGATACGAGGCGGTCGTGGCGCCGAGCTTCTCGGACATCTTCCGCTCGAACTGCACGAAGATCGGGCTGCTGCCGGTGGAGCTGCCGGAGGAGGACGTGCGCGAGCTGATCGAGCAGGCGCCCGCCCCGGCGCGGATCGACCTCGCCGAGCAGACCGTCACGCTGCCGTCCGGGCGTGTTGCCACGTTCGACATCGATCCGCACGTGAAGGATCGGCTGCTGAACGGATGGGACGAGATCGCGCTGACCGAGAACCGGATGGCGGAGATCGAACAGTACGAGGCCACGCGCGAGCGCGAGGGGCCGAACGTGCTGGCGCTGTAGCGGACGGTTCATCCTCGCCGTAGCCGCGCCCGCCAGTAAGATCGCGCGGGATGCGAGTCGGGGTGCCATCCGAGCACGGTTCCATCGAGCGACGCGTGGCGCTGACGCCCGACGCTGTGGCGCGGCTGCAGCCGCTCGGCGTGGAGGTGCTCCTCCAGTCCGGCGCCGGCGACGCCGCCGCGCTCCCGGACGCGGACTACGAGACGGCCGGTGCCCGGATCGTCGCCGACGGCAAGGCGCTGCTGGACGAGTCCGACATGATCGTGATGGTCACCCGCCCGCGCGAGGAGGAGGTTTCGGCCTTCCGCCCCGGAACGAGCGTGGTCGGCATGCTGCAGCCGCTGATCCACCGCGAGCTGGTCGACGCGCTCGCATCCGGATCGATCACGGCCTTCAGCCTCGACGCGATCCCGCGCATCACCCGCTCGCAGTCGATGGACGCTCTGTCTTCCCAGGCAACGGTATCGGGCTACAAGGCGGTGTTGATCGCGGCCGACCAGCTCCCCAAGTTCTTCCCGATGCTGATGACGGCCGCCGGCACGGTCGCGCCGGCCAAGGTGTTCGTGCTGGGAGCCGGCGTCGCCGGCCTGCAGGCGATCGCGACCGCGCGCCGCCTTGGAGCCGTCGTGTCGGCGTTCGACACACGGCCGGTGGTGCGCGAGCAGGTGCAGAGCCTGGGAGCGGCATTCGTCGAGCTGGAGCTGGACGTCGAGGAGGGCGAGGACGCGCGCGGCTACGCCCGCGAGCTGAGCGAGGCGCAGTACGCCCAGCAGCAGGAGCTCGTGGCGCGCACGGTGTCCGAGTCGGACGTGGTCATCACGACCGCGCTGATTCCCGGACGTCCGGCGCCGCGCCTGATCACGGCGGAAGGCGTCGCCTCGATGCGGACCGGATCCGTGATCGTCGACCTGGCCGCTGAGACGGGAGGTAACTGCGAGCTGACCGTGCCAGGCGAGGTGGTCGTGCGCGACGGCGTCACCATCGTGGGGACGCTCAACCTGCCCTCCACCATGCCGCTGCACGCCAGCCAGATGTATGCCCGCAACATCACCAACCTGCTTGCGCTGATCGTCAAGGATGGCGAGATGCACCTCGACTTCGAGGACGAGATCGTCGCCGACGCCTGCATCACGCACGACGGCGCCGTGGTGTCCAAGCTGCTTACAGAGGTGAAGGTATGACCCACGAGCTCGTCCTGCAGATCACCGTCCTGGTGCTCGCGGCCTTCGTCGGCTTCGAGGTGATCTCGAAGGTGCCGACCACGCTCCACACGCCGCTGATGTCGGGAACCAACGCGATCCACGGCATCGTCATCGTCGGCGCCATCCTGGTGGTCGGCAGCACGAACTCGCTGCTCGTGGAGGTGCTCGGCACCATCGCGGTCGCATTCGGCGCCATCAACGTGGCCGGTGGCTTCCTCGTCACCGACCGCATGCTCCACATGTTCAAGCAGAAGCCGGGAGAGAAGAACCGCGATGCATGAGCGTGAGGCGTTCGACCTCGCCTACCTGGCGTGCTCCGCCATGTTCATCTACGGGCTGAAGCAGCTCGCGTCGCCTCGCACCGCGGTACGGGGGAACCAGCTCGCGGCGGCCGCGATGATCGTGGTGATCGCCGTCACGCTGTGGGACTCGGGCACCCACAACCTGGTCTGGATCTTCGCCGGCATGGCGGTCGGCGGCGCGATCGGCGTGTACTCCGCCCGGGCGGTGAAGATGACTGCGATGCCGCAGATGGTCGCGCTGTTCAACGGCGTCGGCGGCGGGGCAGCCGCGCTGATCGCGTTCAGCGAGTTCCACATCGCCACCTCGGGCAACGGGGTGATGCCGAACAACGAGCTGTGGTCGACGCTGTTCTCCGCGATCGTCGGCTCCATCAGCTTCGCCGGGTCGATGGTGGCGTTCGGGAAGCTGCAGGAGCTCGTGACGGGCAGCCCGGTGACGCTCCCGGCGCAGAAGCTGGTGAATGCGGTGATATTCGGGGCGATCCTGGTGCTGGCCGTGTGGCAGTTCGTCGGCACGCAGCGGGAGCTGCTGGTGGTGATCGCGATGGTGCTCGCACTGGCGCTGGGCGTCATCATGGTGATGGCGATCGGCGGCGCAGACATGCCGGTGGTGATCTCGCTGCTGAACTCGTTCACCGGGCTGGCCGCCGCCGCGACCGGCTTCGTGCTGGACAACAACGCGCTGATCATCGCGGGCACGCTGGTCGGAGCATCCGGCACGCTGCTCACCCAGATGATGGGCAAGGCGATGAACCGCTCCATCGCCAACGTCGTGTTCGGCGCGTTCGGGACCGGGTCCGGCAACGCCGGCGCCGCCGTGGGCACGGCGGGCGGCCAGGTGCGGGCGACCTCGGCCGACGACGTGGCCGTGATGCTGGCGTATGCGCGGCGCGTGGTGATCGTCCCCGGGTATGGCCTGGCGGTGGCGCAGGCGCAGCACACGATCCGCGAGCTCGCGGATCACCTCGAGTCGCGCGGCGTGGACGTGCGCTACGCGATCCACCCGGTGGCCGGCCGCATGCCGGGGCATATGAACGTGCTGCTGGCCGAGGCGGACGTGCCGTACACGCAGCTGTACGAGATGGACGACATCAACGATGAGTTCCCCCGCACGGACGTGTCGCTGGTGATCGGGGCGAACGACGTCGTCAACCCCGCGGCGAAGAACACGCCGGGCAGCCCGATCTACGGAATGCCGGTGCTGAACGTCGACCAATCCTCCGCGGTGGTGGTGCTGAAGCGCAGCATGAACACCGGCTTCGCCGGGATCGAGAACGAGCTGTTCTACGACCCCAAGACGACGATGCTGTTCGGCGATGCCAAGGAGTCGATCATGCGCCTGATCGGCGCCGTCAAAGCCGTCTGAGCGGCTCCTCAACCGTCACAACTGCGTGCCAATCCCGCAACGCCGGTCCGGTCGGGCTTTGACTCCAATAATTGGCCGCGAGTGGGCTTTCGCCCAACCAGGCGGCGAAGGTGTCACAATTTCGTGCCAAAGCCGTCACGCCCGCCCGGTGGGTCTTTGACTCCAATAATTGGGTCGCCGGATTGCGGTATTGACGCCGGCGGGTATTTGGGCGTCCGTCAGGTCAGCGTCTTGATGTAGGCCACCAGCTGGGCGATCTGCTGATCCGTCAGGATCGACCCCCAGTGCGGCATGCTCACGATCGGCGCCTTGCCGATCACGCTTCCCGATCGGATCACGTCCGCGATCTTCGCGTTGGTGTTGAACTCGTCCGCGAAATCCTTGCCCGACAGCGGCGGAATCGTCAGGTCCGGCGACTGCGGGTTCGGCACTCCGCCGAGGGCGTTCGGCCCGTGGCAGTTGATGCAGCCGTACTTCGTGTACAGCGCCTGCCCGGCCGTCGCGTCTCCCTGGTTGACGGGCACCGTCACCGCGTCCGCCGTTGCCACGTCGGGGAACCCCGCCTTCATGTAGGCAACCAGCTCGTTGATCTGCGGCTTCGCGATGATGCCGTGCCAGATCGGCATGAACGGCCTGGTCGGATCCTGGCTGACGCCCGCGCCGTGCTCGATCGTCGTGGTCAGCTGCTGCGCCGTCAGATTCGGGGCCAGGTTGTCCAGTGCGGGCACGTACGGCGAGACGCCGCCCACACCCCGGTCGCCGTGGCACTGGGCGCAGGCGAACTGCACGAACGCGTGCGCCCCCAGCGCGATCTCCTGGGAGACAGCCGTGGTCTGCGAGCCTGAGGTCGAGCCTCCGCCACCGCTGCCCGCCGTTGCCGGCGTGGACGACCCGTTGCTCTTGCCAAAGTAGTACGCCGCCACGCCGACGCCGCACAACGTCAGCACGATCGCGGCGATCGCTACCGCGACGACGCTGCCGTCACTCCGTTGCTGTTTACGGGGCTCCGGGTCCATGTGGCCACGATGACGCTACACCCGGGAGCCGGCGACGTGGCGCCCGCTGGGCCGCTCTGCGGGAAACTACGTACCGCGGGTCACAGCCGGGCAATGAGGGCGGCCAGCAGCTCGCTCCGCTCCTCCATCGACGCGAGCGAGACCCGCTCGTCATCGGCGTGCGCTCCCGCCCCGATCGGCCCCAGTCCGTCCAGCACCGGCGCGCCGATCGCCGCGGCGAAGTTGCCGTCCGAGCCGCCGCCGGAGGCATTCTCGGACAGGCTCTGCCCGAGCCGCTCTGCGATCTCGATCGCGTGCTGCGCGAGCCTCGCCGACTCCGCGCTGCGGATCATCGGCGGGCGCGTGACGCCGCCCGTCACCTCCAGCTCTGCCCCCTGCAGCACGGGCCGCAGGCCGCGGATCGCCGCCTCCAGCCGCTCCTGCTCCGGCGCCGTCCACGCGCGCGCGTCGATCCTCGCCCAGGCCTCGGCCGCAACCACGTTGTCGCCGGTGCCACCGCCCACCTGCCCGACGTTCACACGAACGCCCCGCTCCGGGTCGACCAGCTTCGTCAGCGCCAGCGTCTGGTGCGCCAGCTCGACGACCGCAGACACCCCGCCCCCCTGATGCCCTGCGTGCGCCGCCTGTCCCCGGATCGCCAGCTGGTACCGGGCCAGCCCCGACCGCTGGGTCGTCATCGTGCCGTCCCGCACCGGCGGCTCCACGACCAGCACGGCGCGCGACCGGGCGGCGACTTCCTCCACGACCGGCCGCCCGGTCGGGCTGCCGATCTCCTCGTCCGCCGTCAGCAGCGCCGTGACCGGCCGCGTCAGGGGCGACGCCCGGCGGATCCCCTCCAGCATCACCACGATCCCGCCCTTCATGTCGAGGGCGCCCGGGCCGTGCGCGAGGTCACCGCGAACCGCGAAGGGCATCCGCTGCAGCGTTCCAGCCGGCCACACGGTGTCCATGTGGGCCGCCACCGCGACCGTCTCGCCGGGAGCCTGCGGCCCGAACTCGGCCACGAGATGCTCGCCGCGCTGCTCCACCCGACCGCCCAGCCCCATCAGCTCGGCCGCCAGGAACTCGCGGATATGCGCCATCCGCGTCGCGTCCCCCGTCGGGCTCTCGAGCTCGACCAGGTGCCGGAGCATGTCGACGGGCTGCATCATCCGCGCAATTCGACCAGATCAGCGAGCTCGTCGTCGGACAACTCGCTGATCGCACTCTCCACTCCGCGGTCGACGATGCTGGTCGCAAGACCACGCTTCGCCTCGATCAGCTGGTCGATCCGCTCCTCGATCGTGCCAGCGCAGATCATCCGGTGCACCTGCACCACCCGCGTCTGGCCGATCCGGTGCGCGCGGTCCGACGCCTGATCCTCGACCGCCGGGTTCCACCACCGGTCGAAGTGAAAGACGTGGCTCGCGTTCGTCAGGTTGAGGCCGAGGCCGCCCGCCCTCAGCGACATCACCAGCACGCGCGGCTCGTCGCCAGGTGCCTGGAATGCGTCCACCACGCGCTCCCGCTCCGAGACCGGCGTCGACCCGTCCAGGTAGAGCCGATCGATGCCGAGGCTGCGCGGCACGTACTCCGAGAGCATCCGTCCCATCACGGCGAACTGCGTGAACACGAGGGCGCTGTCGCCCTCGTCGATGGCCTCGCTCAGCATCTCCGTCAGCCGGTCGAGCTTGCCCGACCGGCCCGCCATCGTCCCCGGCTTCCCGGTCGCCTGAGCCGGGTGGTTGCAGACCTGCTTGAGCCGCGTCAGGAGCGCCAGCACGTGCCCGCGCCGCTCGATGCCTGCGGCGCCGCGCACCTCGCCCATCATCGCGTCGATGGTGGCCTGGTAGAGCGCCGCCTGCTCGACCGTGAGCGTGCAGTACTCGTTCGACTCCTGGCGCGGCGGGAGATCGGGCAACACGGTCGGGTCGCTCTTGTGCCGCCGCAGAATGAAGGGACCGGTGATGCGCCGCAGCCGCTCGGCCGCCGCCGCGTCGTCCTGCTTCTCGATCGGCGTCGCGTACCTGCGGCGGTACGCGCTGCGGGTGTCCAGCAGTCCGGGGTTGAGGAAGTGCAGGATCGACCACAGCTCGTCCAGGCGGTTCTCGATCGGCGTGCCCGTCAGGGCGATGCGGTGGTTCGCGGTCAGCGCACGGGCGGCCTGGGCGCCGCGCGTCAGCGGGTTCTTGACCTGCTGCGCCTCGTCCAGCACCACCACCCGCCACTCCGTGCCCTGCAGCAGCTGCCGGTCGCGCGGCAGCAGCGAGTACGACGTCAGCACGACGTCGAAGCCGGTCAGCTCCTCGATCCGCCGCGTCCGGTCGGGCCCGTGATGGACGTGCGTTCGCAGCGAGGGAGCGAACCGGTACAGCTCGCGCTGCCAGTTCCCGAGCACCGAGGCGGGGCAGACGATCAGTGCCGGCGCCTCCACGCCGTCGGATCGTTCGAGCAGGTAGGCGATCAGCTGCACCGTCTTGCCGAGGCCCATGTCGTCCGCGAGCAGCGCCCCCAACCCCAGCCGGCGCATGCCCACGAGCCAGCCCAGCCCGCTCTTCTGGTAGGGACGCAGCACGCCGTGGAACCCAAGCTCCGGCTCCATCGGCGCCCGCAGCTCCGGGTCGCGCAGCTGCGCCGCAAGCTGCTCGAGCTCACCCGCCTGCTCGGGATCGATGCCCACGTCGAATCCGCGCAGCTCGGCGCGGCCCGACAGCGTGGCGCCGAGCGCGGTCAGGGCCGGGATCCCCGACCCGTGGAGCGCAAGCTGCGCCAGCTGCCGCGCCCGCCGCAGGGCCTTGTCGCCCAGCAGTCGCCACTCGCCGCCGAGCCGCACGAGCGGCTGCGTGGCGGCCGCCAGGGCTCGAAACTCCTCCTCGCTGATGGGGACCCCGCCGAGCGCGGCGCGCAGGTCGTAGTCCACGACGCCACCCAGCGACAGGGGACCGGGCGCGAAGCTCAGCTCCGCCTCGTCGAGCTCCAGATCCTCCTGCTCCTGCAACTCGGCCGGGAGCCGCACCGTCGCCCCGGAGAACTCGAGCGCCGGCGCCGCGGCGCGCAGCTCAGCGACCTGATCGACAGTCAGCTCCGCACGGCCATCGCGCACCAGGCCGAGCAGCGGGAGGATGTTGGCGGCCCGGCGGATGCGGTCGAAGTCAGGGGGCGTCAGCTGCAGCGGCCACGGAGCGCCGGGATCGTCGGGCAGGCTGAGCACGAGCTCGAGCGGCTCGAGCGATTGCCGCAGGTTTACCACGGGAGCAACGGCGCCAAGGTCCGGCGCTACCTTGCGGAGGGACGGCTGCAGCACCGAGAGGTCGATCTGGTCGTGGTAGCTGTCGGGCGCAGTCAGGAGCCGCGGCTCCCGCACTGCGGCCGCCAGCGACCGCATGGCGGCGCGGACGAACTCCTCCACCGCCTGCTGGGCATCCACCGGCGAGGGGCCGTCCCCGTTCTCGCCGACGGCGGCGTGCGCGAGCGGCGGGAACGCGGCCGCGAAGCGATCCAGGGCGGGCGGCTCCCCGCCATTGGCGATCACGCGCTCCGTCAGCCGGGCGACGAGACGCCAGGCCTTGACCGACGCACTCGGCTCACCCGGCCCCTCGTCCTCCGACAGCAGGTAGGCCAGCGCCGGGAGCATCGGCAGGCTGCGGGTCTCGACCGACCGCTCCTCGCCGTTGGCGAGGATAGTGATCGGCAGCCGCCGCAGCGTGTGCGGGAGCCCGCGCTCGTCGAGCAGGGTGGTCCAGCCACCCGGCGTCAGCGGGGAGACGGAGAAGAAGCCCATCAGCGGCTCCTCGGCTCCCCGGGGCACGAACGTCAGCTCCAGGGGGGCCCGCCGGGCGGTTGATGTGGATGGAAGGCTCAAACCGAAAAACGCTAGCACCGCTCGGCCGGGAGACCGTCCGGTTGGGCCGCTCGCGCGTCGGCTGGTAGGTTTCGGCGGATGCAGGTCGCACTCGAGGTGAACGGCAGCCCCCACGAGGTCGAGGTGCAGGCCGGCGAACCGCTCTCCACTGTGCTTCGCGACCGGCTCGAGCTGACCGGCACCAAGGTCGCGTGCGGCGAGGGCACGTGCGGCAGCTGCACGGTCGTGATCGACGGGCGCCCCGTGTTGTCCTGTCTGACACTGGCCGTTGCCTGCGACGGCGCCTCCGTCCGCACCGTCGAGTGGGACGGGGAGCTGCTGGCTGGTCTCCGCGACGCCTTCACGGCCGAGGACGGCTTCCAGTGCGGGTTCTGCACGCCCGGCCAGCTGATGTCCGCGCTCGCGCTGCTGGAGCGCTCCCCGTCGCCGAGCCGCGACGAGATCATCGCCGCGATGAGCGGCAACCTCTGCCGATGCGGCGCCTACGAGGGCATCGCGCTCGCCGTCGCACGGGCCGCCGGGGAGCCCGCCTGATGGCCAAGCTGGTCAAGACCGAGGCGGTGGTCGAGGGCCGCACCGAGGAGCGATGGACGCTCGTCGAGGAGGACGCCACCCCGGAGTGGGCGCCGGGCGACGACCCGGCCGTGATCGGCGAGCCGGCCACACGGCTGACGGCACCCGCCCGGCTGACCGGCACGGCCCGCTACACGTCCGACATCCGGCTGCCCGGGCAGCTCGAGGCCGCGGTGCTGCGCAGCCCCCACGCGCACGCTCGGCTCACCTCCATCTCGCTCGACGCCGCCCGGTCGATTCCCGGCGTCCGCGCCGTGGTCGGGCCGGGCGACTGCCCCGACTTCGACGGCGACACCGTGCTGCACGATGAGCCGCCGTACGCCGGCGCGGCCGTCGCCGCCGTGGCCGCTGAGTCGGCAGAGGCGGCGCGCGCAGCCCTGCTCGCGCTCGACCCGGTCTGGGAGCCGCTCGGCTTCGTCACCGACCTCGACCAGGCGCTCGAGAGCCAGGTGTTCCAGGACGACCCGTCCGACTACGAGCGCGGCGACGCGGACGCGGCGCTGGCGTCGGCCGAGGTGGTGCTCGAGGCCGAGTACGTCGCTCCCGCGCAGCTCCACAACTCGCTGGAACCGCACTGCGCGGTGGCCGACTGGCGGGCCGACGGCGTCACCCTGTACAGCTCCACACAGGCCATCTA
>DATAHR010000185.1:0-3661 GCA_036263035.1 Gaiellales bacterium
GGTCGGGGGCGCCTGGCAGGCCTCGAGCACGAACTGGCCGAGCATCTCGGTCCCGCGCGGCGTGTGCGCGACCTCGGGGTGAAACTGCACGGCGAAGAAGCCGCGCTCGGCGTCCTCCATGGCGGCGATCGGCGTCGAGGCGGTGCTGGCCGTTACCGTGAAGCCGTCGGGCGCTCGCACGATGCTGTCGCGGTGGCTCATCCAGCAGGATTGCTCGGCCGGCAGGTCGCCGAACAGGAGGCTGCCCGCCGACAGCGTCACCGGCGTCTTGCCGAACTCGCCGAGGCCCGTGTTCGCGACCTCGCCGTCCAACGCCTGGGCCATCGCCTGCGCGCCGTAGCAGATGCCGAGCACCGGCACGCCGAGCTCGAACAGCCCCGGGTCGACGGCCGGCGCGCCCGGCTCGTAGATCGAGGCCGGGCCGCCTGACAGGATGATGCCGACCGGATCGCGAGCGGCGATCTCGGCCACCGGCATGTCGTGCGGCACGATCTCGGAGTAGACGCGGCACTCGCGCACGCGCCGCGCGATCAGCTGCGCGTACTGCGCGCCGAAGTCGATCACGAGCACCGGGCGGTGAGGCGGCGGCGAGTCGGCCAGCGCCGCGCCGACCCCCTCCGCCTCGGTCCGCCGTAGGAGGGCGTCCCCGGGTGCCCTCCCGGTCAACGGCTCATCCCGATCGCCTGCTCCCGCTGCAGCTTCTTGCCCTCGGTCTGCAGCGCCGGCGCAAACATGATCTCGGCCTTCTGGAACGCCTGGATCGTGTCGTAGCCGGTCGTCGCCATCGAGGTGCGAAGCGCGCCCATCAGGTTCAGCGTGCCGTCGTTCTCCTTGGCGGGCCCGATCACGATCTCCTCGAGCGTGGCCACCTGATCGGTCTTGACCCGGGCGCCACGCGGCAGGCTGGGATGGAAGGTCGCCATGCCCCAGTGGTAGCCGTGCCCGGGAGCCTCCGCCGCCCGTGCCAGGGGCGAGCCGACCATCACGGCGTCGGCCCCGCAGGCGATCGCCTTGGAGATGTCACCGCCGGTACGCATGCCGCCGTCGGCGATCACATTCACGTACTGGCCGGTCTCGAGCAGGTGCTGGACGCGTGCCGCGGCTGCGTCGGCGATCGCCGTTGCCTGCGGCACCCCCACGCCGAGCACGCCGCGCGTCGTGCACGCGGCGCCGGGACCGACGCCGACGAGCACCCCGGCCGCCCCGGTGCGCATCAGGTGCAGCGCCGCCTGGTAGGACGCGCAGCCGCCCACGATCACCGGGACCGGCATCGACGCGATGAACTCCTTCAGGTTCAGCGGCTCGACGACGGTGGACACGTGCTCCGCCGACACCACCGTGCCCTGGATGACGAGCACGTCGAGTCCGGCGTCGAGCGCGAGCTGCCAGTGCTCGCGCACGCGCTGAGGCGTGAGCGACGCAGCCGCGAGCACGCCGCCGTCCTTGATCTCCTTGATCCGCTTGCTGATCAGCTCGGGCTTGACCGGCTCGGCGTAGATCTTCTGCATCTCGCGCGTGGCCTCGGCCTTGTCGAACGAGGCGATGCGCTCCAGCACCCCGTCGGCGTCCTCGTAGCGCGTCCACAGCCCCTCCAGGTTGAGGACGCCGAGCCCGCCCAGCTGGCCGAGCTCGATCGCGGTCGCCGGCGAGACGACCCCGTCCATCGCCGAGGCCAGCAGCGGCAGCTCCAGCAGGTGCGGGCCGAGCCGCCAGGCGATGTCCACGTCCTCCGCATCGCGCGTGCGCCGGCTGGGCACGATCGCGATGTCGTCGAATCCGTATGCACGGCGCGCCTTCTTGCCGCGCCCGATCTCAATCTCCAACCCGCACGACCCCCTTCAAAAACACACGCGGCCCTTGCGGGCCGGGAGAGGAAAACCACCTGTCAACTCGAACGCTCAACGTTCGCCGCAGTCTATCAACGGCGTCGGCGGGAGCCGGTGTCCACGACGACGCTAGATCGTTGATTCCATATCCCCGCGCGCCTGAACGTCTGGGCGCTACGTAGTTGCCCACGGATAGGGGCTGCGGACGGGGAGCGGGCCCCTCCCGATCTGCGTGATCGCAGATCGGTCGTGACCGCTGCAAGGCCTGCGGCCTTGCAACTGCAGCGTCCTCGGTCGGGCCGATATTCCCGATATCGACCCTCCCTCGATCCTTGCGCTGCTTGCCCCCCGACCCACTCCCGATCTGCGTCATCGCAGATCAGTCGTGACCGGTGCAAGCCTGCGGCTTGCACCTTGCCCTCACGGCGATATGGAATCAACGATCTACAGGGCCCGAACGGCGGTGCCGGTGATCTCCTGCACCTCGACCATCGCTGCGAAGCGCGTGACGTCGCGCGGGTCGAAGACCCCCGCCCCGACCACCTGGGTGTTGGCGGCGCCGCAGGCGAGCCCCTGGCGCAGGCACTGCTCCGGGCCCTGACCCGCCTGCTGCGCGAAGAGGAATCCGGCCAGGAAGGCGTCGCCCGAGCCGACCGCCGACACCGACTCGATGCGCGGGATCCAGGCCCGGTAGAGGTGCCTGCGGCCCTTGCCCTCCTGCAGGAGCGCATAGCAGCCGGTCTTCAGCGTGACCAGCACCGCCCCTGCGCCCATCGCTGCGATCGTCACCAGGCCGGCCTGGAAGTCCTCGTCGGTCTGGAACTCGTTGCCGACCAGCGCCTCGGCCTCGCGCTGGTTGGGGAAGACGAACGCCGGCTCGGCCGCCAGGGCCAGCCGCAGAGGCTCGCCCTCGGTGTCGACCGCGGTCGCGACCTTGCGGCGGTTGAGCTCGCGGATCAGCTCGGCGTAGAAGCTGGTCTCGACGCGGCGCGGCAGGCTGCCCGCCAGGACGACGGTGGACACCGCGCCCGACAGGTAGCGCACGCGGTCGAGCAGCGCGGCGATCTCCTCGGGCGTCACCTCCGGCCCGTACTCGTTGATCTCTGTCTGCAGGCCGCTCGTGGGGTCGACCACCGCCGTGGAGGTGCGCGACTCGGCCCCGATCCGGACGAAGTCGTTGACGATGCCCTCGGCGTCGAGGCCGTCGGTGATCTGGGTGCCGGCCCTCCCGCCGGCGAGGCCGGTCGCGATCACCGGCTCGCCCAGGCGCCGCAGCGCACGAGCCACGTTGATGCCCTTGCCACCCGGCATGACCAGGCCCTGCTGCGCGCGGTGGCGGCGTCCCAGCTGCAGGTTCGCCACCGTCAGGGTCTTGTCGACCGCGGCGTTGACGGTAACGGTGAGAATCATTCCGAAAGGCCGGCGAGTGAGTGGTGAGAAAGGTGCCCGGCGCAGTCCCCCGACCGCGCCGCGTGGCAGCCGTAGCTTACACTTGACCGCCTCCGCCGCCCTCGTACAGTGGAGGCATGTTCGGCAGCCGCACCCGGTCGATCGTGACGGTGACCGTGATCATCGAGGCCACGATCGCCGGCTGGGTGCTGGGCCGGCCGGTCGAGGCGCTGCTCCTGATGGTGCTCGCCGTGACCGCTGTCGACACGCTCTGGGGGCTGCTGCGACGTCATGCGCTGAGCGATCTGGCCGGCGTCGAGCTGGCCGCCGCGCTCGGGCTGCTGCTGGCCGTCCGCGCCGACCTGACGATGACCTGCCTGGTCGCCTGCGGCTGTGCGGCCTGGCTGATCCGTCCGGAGCGGCAGCGGCCGCTCAGGCGGCTCGGC
>DATAHR010000186.1:0-4227 GCA_036263035.1 Gaiellales bacterium
GCCGGCGACCTGGTGCGGCGGGCACCGGTGGGACGCGACGTGCTCGCTCAGCTCGTCCGCGCCGGCGCCCTCGAGCCGTTCTCGAGCGACCGGCGCCGGCTGCTCTGGGAGATCCGCCTGCATCGCGCGCCCGAGGCCGGCCAGCTCGCGCTCGCGCTCGACGCAGGGCCCGCCCCACCGCTGCCTGCCCAGTCGGCATGGGAGCGCATGGTCGCCGACCACGAGACGATGCGGCTGACCACCGGCCCGCATCCGATGGCGCTGCTGCGCCCGGCGCTACCGGACTCCATCCGCACGTCACGCGACCTGCAAACCGACGCGAGCGGGACGACGGTCACCATCGCCGGCATCGTCGTCGCGCGCCAGCGGCCGGGCACGGCGCAGGGCATCGTCTTCCTGCTGCTCGAGGACGAGCACGGGATGAGCAACGTGATCGTCTACCCGGACGTCTACGAGCGCGACCGCATCGCCGTGCGCGCGGAGCCGCTGCTCGAGATCACGGGCCGGCTGGAGCGGCGCGAGGGCACGGTCAACGTGCTGGCCGAGCGGATCGTGCCGCTGCGCCATCCCGGCCGCAGCGAGATCGGCCCGGCCCCCGCCGAGGTGCACGACATCGGCGAGCTGCGCGCGGCCGCGCCGCAGGCGAACAGCTTCGGGCGCGGGCGGCGCTGAGCCCTCGTGCTAGCTGCCCAGCGCCAGCACGGTCGAGACGACCGCGTAGCAGAGGGCCAGCCAGGCGCACACCACCGCCACCACGCATACGAACGCATGATCCTGCGCCCAGCCCATCATCCCTGTGCGCCCGTACTCGAACGCATCCGCTGTCCTGCCGATCCCCCGCATCACGAACTCCCCGGTAGTAACTGACCAAGACCCAAGAGAGTCATCGCCCGGCTCGCGGGCGGATGCACCCCCGGAAGGGTGCTCCTCCGCCGGCGAGCTCACAGGAACAGCGAGTAGACGGTGTTCAGCGCGATGATGAACGACAGCCAGACGAGCAGCACGCAGCACACGGCCAGCACAGGACGCTCCTGTGCCCACTCGAGCACGCGTGCGTTGTCGCCGTACTCCGACTCCTCGTCACCCACGTCAAACCAGCGCATGGAAGACCCCCCTTCCTCTCCACTCCGAGCGTGCCCGCGAGCCGCTCCGCGTGCCACCCCCGGACGGGGGGTTAGGATCGCGGCGTGCAGGCGCTCGCCGGCAGGAGTGCGGTGGTCACCGGCGTCAGCCGCCGGGCGGGGATCGGCCATGCGATCGCGCGGCGGCTGATCGAGGCCGGCGCCGCGGTCTTCGTGCAGTCGTGGACGCCGCACGACGAGCGCCAACCGTGGGGATCCGACCCCGGCGGCATCGACGCCGTGCTCGGGGAGCTCGGCGGCCCGCCGCACCTCGAGCTCGACCTGGCGGAAGCCGGGGCGCCGGCGCGCCTGTTCGACGAGGCCACGGCCCGGCTCGGCCACGTCGACATCCTGGTCGCGAACCATGCGCGCAGCGGCCACGGCGGACTCGAGAGCCTGACCGCCGATGAGCTGGACGCCTTCTGGGCCGTGAACGTGCGCGCCACGCTGCTCCTGGTCAAGGAGCTCGCGGCCCGCAACGACGGCCGGCCCGGCGGCCGGGTGGTGATGATGACCTCCGGCCAGCACCGCGGCCCGATGGCCCCCGAGATCGGCTACGCGGTGACCAAGGGCGCGATCCAGCAGGCGACGTCCACCCTCGCCGATGCGGTCGCCGACCTCGGGATCACCGTCAACACGGTCAACCCCGGCCCAACCGACACGGGGTGGCCGACGCCGGAGGTGCACGCCCAGGTGCTCGCGCAGATGCCCTTCGGCCGCTGGGGCGAGCCTGACGACGCGGCGCGGCTGATCTGCTGGCTGTGCACCGATGACGCCGGCTGGATCACCGGGCAGGTGATCGACTCGGAGGGCGGGTTCAGGCGGTGATCAGCGCGACGCCGGCGTCGACGTCCGCCACGGTGGGGACGATCTCGAGCGCGCTCTCCCGCGCGCAGAAGCGAACGTCGTCGTAGAGGTCGGCGGCGCGCAGGTTGCGGGCGCTCTGTGACGCGGCCAGCCCGTCGCCGCTCGACTCGAAGCTGCGTGCGAGCGCCTCCGACGCCTCGGCCGCGTCGCTCCGCTCCCACTCCGCCAGCCAGACCGACAGCTCCTGCACGTAACGGCCTGCGGTGTATGCGTCGTCCATCGTGAACGCCCCGCGCACCCCCGCGCACTGGACGAGCACGTCGCCCTGGCGCTCGCGCGCGACTCGCGCCACCTGCGCGGCGCATGAGGTCAGGTTCGCGAGGCTCCCGATCGCCACGGTCTCGGCGTGCGCCGCGGCCGTCACGATCGCACGCGTGCCGTTGGTGGTCGTGATCACCAGCGTGTCGCCGAGCGGAGCTCCCTCGAACTCGCGTGGGGAGTTCCCGAGGTCGAACCCCTCCGGCTTCACGCACTTACGCTCGCCTGCGAGCACGGCGCCGCCGTCGATGCGCCGCGCCAGCTCGCGCGCCTGCTCGAGCTCACCGCAGGCGAGCACCCGGCGGTAGCCCTGTGTCAGCGCATAGGCGATGGTGGTCGTCGCCCGCAGCACATCGATCACCACCGCGACAGCCGCGTCGTCCGGCTGCCCCGGTGTGAACGCCACGTCGATCCTCACGCAGCGGGCTCCTCGCGCCGCAGCGCCGCCTGCGCCGCCGCCAGCCGGGCGATCGGCACCCGAAACGGCGAGCAGGACACGTAGTCGAGCCCCGTGCGGTCGCAGAACGCGACCGAGTCGGGGTCGCCACCGTGCTCGCCGCAGATGCCGAGCTTGATCCCGTCCCTCACTCCGCGCGACTGCCGCGTCGCCAGCTCGATCAGCGAGCCCACCCCGCTGCGGTCGAGCGTCTCGAACGGGTTGCGCGAGATGACGCCGTCGTCCAGGTACTGGGTGAGGAATCCGCCCTCGGCGTCGTCGCGTGAGAAGGCGAGCGTCATCTGCGTGAGGTCGTTGGTGCCAAACGAGAAGAAGTCCGCCACCTCGGCGATCTCGCCCGCCGTCAGCGCCGCACGCGGCACCTCGATCATGGTGCCAATGTGGATGCCGAGCTGCTCGCCCCCCTCCTCGGCGATCACCCGCTCGGTCAGCGCGCGCAGCCTGCGGAGCTCCTCGGCGAAGCCCACCAGCGGGTGCATGATCTCGACGCCGGTCGCGCCGACGGCGCGTGCGGCTCGGACGATCGCGCGCACCTGCATCTCGTAGATCTCCGGGTACATCAGGCCCAGGCGGCAGCCGCGCATGCCGAGCATCGGGTTCTGCTCCTGCAGGGCCCGCACCCGGGCGGCGACCCGCTCCAGCTCGGCCAGCTCCGATGCGGGGCGGCCCTCCTCCCTGCCGCGCGCGATCTCCTCGTTCAGGTCATCGAGGTCCGGCAGGAACTCGTGCAGCGGCGGGTCGAGCAGGCGGATCGTCACGGGCAGCCCGGCCATCGCCTCGAAGATGCCGCGGAAGTCCGACTCCTGAAAGGGCAGCAGCCGGTCGAGCTGCCTGCGGCGCCCGTCCTCGTCGGACGCCATGATCATCGCCTGCACGACGGGCAGGCGTTCCTCGCCGAAGAACATGTGCTCCGTGCGGCACAGGCCGATCCCCTCAGCGCCCAGCTCTCGCGCCTTGGCCGCGTCCTCGGGCGTGTCGGCGTTCGCCCGCACGCGCAGGCGGCGCACCTCGTCGGCCCATCCGGTGACGGTGCGGAAATCGTCGTCCAGGCGGGCCGGCACGAGCGGCATCGCGCCGAGGATCACCTCGCCGCTGCCGCCGTCGATGGTGATCTCGTCGCCCTCCCCGACAACGACGCCGTCGACCGAGACGGTGCGCCCGTGCAGGTCGATGTCCAGCGCCTCGGCGCCCGCCACGCACGGCTTGCCCATCTGGCGCGCCACCACAGCCGCGTGCGAGGTCATCCCGCCGCGGGCGGTCAGCACGCCCTGGGCCTGCAGCACGCCGTGGATGTCGTCGGGCGTCGTCTCCCAGCGGACGAGGATCACGGCCTGCCCGGCGCGGCCGCGCTGCTCGGCGGTGTCGGCGTCGAACACGACCGACCCGACGGCGGCGCCGGGCGAGGCGTTCAGCCCGCGCGTCAGCACCCGCCGCTCAGCTGATGGGTCGATGGCCGGGTGCAGCAGCTGGTCGAGCGATGCCGGGTCGATGCGGAGCAGAGCAGCCCTGCGATCGATGACGCCC
>DATAHR010000187.1:0-7040 GCA_036263035.1 Gaiellales bacterium
GGAGCAGCGCCGCCTCGTCCAGTGCTCCATACGTCTCGTGGAACGCCGCCCGCCCGGCCGGCGGCAGGTAGCCCCAGTAGAGCGGCAGGTCAATGGCCGGATCCCCTCGGCAGACGTCGATCCAGTCGATCACGCCGGACAGCTCGCCGCCCTCGTCGACCAGCAGGTGACGGAGATGGAGGTCGCCGTGGCAGACGCGCAAAGAGACCGGATCCGGAGCAGCCAGCTGCACCGCCTGGCGCAGCAGCGGTTCCAGCGCCGGCGGTGGGTGCCAGAGGTTCAGCCGCTCGACGGCGGCCAGCCGCTCCCGAAGCTTTTCGACCCGGAACGGCATGTCCGCTCGGTGGACGACGTCGATCGGCAACGGCTCGCCATCCACCGTGACCTGGACCGGATCGACATCGTGCAGCCTTCGCAGGAACACGCCCAGGGCGGCGCCGTGGGCGACCCGCTGCTGCTCGGACGGCGAGGCCTCGCCGACCTCGCGGCCCGGGATGAACCGGGAGACCGCCCATGGCCACGGAAACGCCTCCGCCGGCTGTCCACGCAGGTCGGCGACCGGAATCCGAAGCGGCAGCAGCGGAGCGAGCTGGACGAGCGCCTGCATCTCGCGCCGCAGGCCTGGGAGCACCATCTCCCGGCGGGGAAACCGCGCAACCCACTCCTCGCCGAGCAGCCACGCCGTGCTGTCCCAGCCCTCACCCAGCAGGCGAATCGGCGCTGTGGGGAGCTCCGGAAACTGCTCGGCGATCAGCCGCCGCGCGAGCTCGTCGTCGACCACGCGCTCAGCGCTCCACTCCGGCATCGGCGGACCATACCGTCCGCTGTAAGCTATTCCCATGAGCGAGCAGGCCAGCCCGGCGAGCATGGGCATCGATCCCGGTGAGGAGCATTCGCTCATCTTCGCCGCGACGGTCTGCGCGATCGTCGAGCACGGCGGCGAGCTGCTGATGGTGCGCCAGCTGAACCGTGAGGGTGAGGAGCGGTGGAACTTCCCCACCGGCTGGATGGAGCCGCGCGACGAGGACGGGCACGTGCAGATGCCCGAGCACGTCGTCAACCGCAACCTCCTGATGGAGACCGGGTACGCGGCGTCGGGGGCGACGCTGATCGGCATCTCACTCGTCCGTGAGCACGACATGGATGGCCGCCGGATCGGCACCTCGATGCGGCTCAACTACCTGTCGAGCCAGCCGCGCCAGACCAGCTACGCGATCAACGACTCAGACATCCTCGGCGCACCGGAGTGGTTCAAGCCCTCCGACATCGAGGAGCTGATCGCCGACGATCAGGTGAAGGGCCACCTGACGGCCTCGGCCTTCCGCCACTGGCAGGAGTACCGCCGGACGGGCGCGCTCACCGCCGACGTGGTCGACATCCCGAACTAGGCGCCGAGCTAGGCGGCTTCCGGCTCCGGCTGCCGCAGCTCGGGCACCGACGCGAGCACCAGCAGCAGGATCGTGCCCGCCACCGTGCCCGCGAGGATCAGCGTCTCGCGGACGCCGAGCACCCGTGAGACCGGCCCGACCACCGCGAACGAGACGGGGAGCAGCGAGATCGAGACCATCCAGTCGAGCGACGACACCCGTCCGAGCAGCTCGGTCGGCACGCGCGACTGCATCGTCGTCGACCACGCCACCAGCCCCGCCGAGAAGCAGGCGCCCGCAAGCGCGGCGATCACGGCCATCTGCCACAGCGCCTGCGCAACCCCGTAGAGCGCGGTGCCGTACCCGGCGACGATGAAGGCGGCATAGACGAGCCCCAGGCGACGGGCGGGCAGCCCAACCACCGATATCGTCACGGCGGCCAGGATCGCACCCGCGCCACCGGCGGCCAGCACCAGCCCGAACCCGCCCGCACCGCCGCCGATGTCGTTCTTGACCAGGTAGGGGACGAGCACCTCGATCGGCCCCCAGAACACCAGCACTGCCACCGAGAAGCCGAGCAGGGTGGCCCACAGCCAGACCTGCGTCCGCACGTACCTGGCGCCATCTCGCATGTCCTCGAGCAGCCGCGACTGCGCGGGCGCGCGGGCTGCCGTCCGCGTTCGCATCAGGGTCAGCATCAGGGCAGCGAACAGCAGCGTGGCGGCATCGAACAGGAAGGCGGATCCCGACCCGACGGATGCGACCAGCGCCCCACCCAGCGCCGGGCCCAGGAACTGCATCGCCAGCGGCCGCATCGCCTGGTCGAGCGAGTTGGCCTGGACGAGCAGGTGCTCGGGAACGATCTCGGGGACGATCGCCGTGAAGGACGGGCCGAACAGCGCCTCGCCCATGCCGAACACGACCGACAGCAGGATCAGATGCCAGATCTCGACGCTGCCGGCAACCGCCAGCAGTCCGATTGCCAGCGCGGCCAGGGCCCGCAGCAGATTGGCCGCGATCATCAGGGGACGCCGGCCGGCCCGGTCTGACAGCGCGCCGCTGAACGGCAGCACGATCACCGA
The DNA here is from genome assembly GCA_036263035.1 of Gaiellales bacterium. Lineage (GTDB taxonomy): Bacteria > Actinomycetota > Thermoleophilia > Gaiellales > JAICJC01 > JAICYJ01. The sequence continues at coordinate 2,450 of DATAHR010000187.1, forward strand.
CGGCAGCGTCCACGCGACCCCCGTGACGGCCAGCGCGAACGGCGAGTTCGAGATCTGGTACGCCTGCCACGCGATCGCGACGACGTAGACGCCGTCCCCGAGCAGCGACACCGCAAGGCCGGTCCAGAGCAGCCGGAAGTCCCGCAGCCGGAGAGGCGCCAGCATCGCTGATCAGCTTCCCGAGAAGCGCGCCGGCCGTTTCTCCAGGAACGCCGCGACGCCCTCGGCGAAGTCGGCGCCGGCCGCGGCATGCGCCTGCATCCGCGCCTCCTCTTCCAGCTGCTCCTCGAACGGACGGCCCGCGCCACCGTCGATCAGCGCCTTCGTCATCGCGATCGCCGCCGTCGGGCCCTCCGCCAGGGACGCGGCGAGCGCCGCGGCCTCGCCGGCCAGCTCACCGTCCTCGGCTACGCGGTTGACCAGGCCCAGCTGGTGCGCCTCGTCGGCAGGCATGGCGCGGCCGGAGACGAGCCACTCGAATGCCGCTGCCGGGCCGATCAGCCGGGGCAGCGTCTGCGAGAGGCCCGAGTCGGGCACGAGGCCGATCCCGAGGAACGCCGGCACGAGCCGCGCGGAGCGAGCCGCGATGCGCAGGTCGCAGGCCATCGCCAGCGCGAGGCCGGCCCCGGCAGCGGGGCCGTTGAGTGCTGCGATCATCGGCTTCTCCAGCGAGCGGATCGCGAGCACGGCGGGGTTGAACCAGCGCCGCAGGAGCTCGCCAACCGCCTCCGCGTCCCGCGGAAACTGAGAGACATCCTGACCGACGCAGAAGCCGCGGCCGGCGCCGGTCAGCACGACCGCGCGCACCTCGGCGCCGGCCGCCTGCACCAACGCGTCGGCGAGGGCGCGGTGCATCGCCTCGTCCAGGGCGTTGAGGACGTCCGGGCGGTTGAGGGTGAGCGTCAGCACCGCACCGTCCCGGGCCACCAGCACCTCGTCGCTCATACGAGCCTCCCCATCGGCCGAGTCTATGCCCCGCGCGCGCTGGGCGCTGCGTCAGGGCTCGACCGAGACCAGGTGCTGGATCGGCCGGCGGAACCCGTCGGCTACGTCGATCTCGAGCTCGCGCGCCACGACCTCCGGCAGCAGCGGCCCCGGCTGGCTGCCCGGCCGGTGCCACTCGTGCATGCGCGGGTCGCTCGGCTCGCCATGCGGGCCGCTCCGCACTGCCGCCAGCCGGTACAGGATCACCTCGTGGCGATAATCGCCGCTCTCGGTGAAGATGTTCTCGCTGACGTAGAGCAGCCGGCCCACCTCGATCTCGAGCGCGGCCTCCTCCATCAGCTCCCGCTGCAGGCACTGCTCCGACGTCTCGCCCGGTTCCAGGCCGCCGCCGGGCAGCCAGTAGAACACGTCGCGGTCGGGGTGATGCGTTCGATCCATCAGCACGGCGCCGTCTTCGCGCACGATCACGCCGCGCACCCTGATGGACAGCTCCGGCAGCAGATCAGGCAAGCGCGCGTTCGGCCTCGTAGACCGGTAGCGCACGGCGGAGGAACTCGCCGGTCGCGCTGCCGGGGGTTTCCGCGACCTCCTCCGGCGTGCCCTGCGCGATCACCTCGCCGCCGCGGTCGCCACCCTCCGGGCCGAGGTCGACCACCCAGTCGGCCTGCTTGATGACGTCCAGGTTGTGCTCGATCACCAGCACCGTGTTGCCCGCGTCGACCAGCCGCTGGAGCACGTCCAGCAGCTTCTCCACGTCGTACATGTGCAGGCCGGTGGTCGGCTCGTCCAGGATGTACAGCGTCCGGCCCGTCGCCACCTTCGACAGCTCGGTCGCCAGCTTCACGCGCTGTGCCTCGCCGCCGGACAGCGTGGTGGCCGGCTGGCCGAGCCGCATGTAGTCGAGCCCGACGTCGTGCAGCGTCTGCAGACGCCGGCGCAGCTTCGGGATCTTGGCGAAGAACTCGAGCGCCTCCTCGACCGGCATGTCGAGCACGTCGGCGATCGACTTGCCCTTGAACTTGACCTGGAGCGTTTCGCGGTTGTAGCGCCGGCCGTGGCAGACGTCGCAGTTGATGTAGACGTCCGGGAGGAAGTGCATCTCGATCTTGATCGTGCCGTCGCCCCGGCAGTTCTCGCAGCGGCCGCCCTTGACGTTGAACGAGAAGCGCCCGGGCTTGTACCCCCGGGTCTTCGCCTCGGGCGTCTGTGCGTAGAGCGACCTGATGTGGTCGAACACGCCGGTGTAGGTGGCCGGGTTCGACCGCGGCGTGCGCCCGATCGGCGACTGGTCGATGTCGATCACCTTGTCAAACGCCTCGAAGCCGTGCACCGACCGGTGGGCGCCGGGCTTCACGCGGCTGCGCGTGACCCGGTTCGCAAGCGCCTTGTAGACGACCTCGTTGACCAGCGTGCTCTTCCCGGATCCGGACACTCCGGTGACGCAGATCAGCTTGCCGACCGGCATCTCGACGTCGATGTCCTTCAGGTTGTGCTCCGACGCCCCCTCGACGCCGAACCAGCCGGCGTCGTGGATGCGACGGTCGGGCACGGCTATGCCGCGCCGCCCGCTGAGGTACGCGCCGGTGATCGAGTCCGGGTTGGCCATCACCTCGGCCGCGGTGCCGAGCCCCACCACACGGCCGCCGTGCTCGCCCGCGCCCGGCCCCATGTCGACGATGTGGTCGGCGGCCCGCATGGTGTCCTCGTCGTGCTCGACGACGATCACCGTGTTGCCGAGGTCGCGCAGCCGGGTCAGCGTTGCCAGCAGCCGTGCGTTGTCACGCTGGTGGAGGCCGATCGAAGGCTCGTCCAGGATGTAGAGCACGCCCATCAGGCTGGAGCCGATCTGCGTGGCCAGGCGGATGCGCTGCGCCTCACCGCCCGACAGGCTGGCGGCCGCGCGGTCGAGCGTCAGGTAGCCGACGCCGACGTTCTCGAGGAAGGTGAGCCGCTCGTTGATCTCCTTGAGGATGCGTGCGCCGATGGCGCGCTCGGTGTCGGTCAGCTCCAGGCCGCCGACGAACCCGATCGCCCGTTCGACCGACATCTCGGTGAACTGGGAGATGTTGCGGCCGTTGACGGTGACCGCCAGGCTCGTGTCCTTCAATCGGGCGCCGTGGCACTGCGGACAGGGCTTCAGCGTCATGTACTCCTCGATCCGCTCCTTCTGGAGCGTCGAATCGGTCTCGCGGTACCGGCGCTCGAGGCCGGGCACGATGCCCTCGAATGCGAGCGTGTAGTTGCGCTTGCGGCCCATCCGGTTCCGGTAGGACACGTAGATCTTGTCGCCGTCGGTGCCGTACAGGAACAGCCGGCGCTCGCGCTCGGACAGCTCGCGCCAGGGCGTGTCGAGGTCGATCTCGTAGCGCTCGGCGATGGCCTGGATGACCTGCTCGTAGAAGTTCGAGTTGATCACCGTCCAGGGCACCAGCGCGCCCTCGGCAATCGAGAGGTTGGGATCCGGCACGATCAGGTCGGGATCGATCTCGCGCTGGGTGCCGAGGCCGGTGCAGCGCGGGCACGCGCCGTGCGGCGAGTTGAACGAGAAGATGCGCGGCGCCAGCTCGGGGAGCGAGATGCCGTCGTCGGGGCAGGCGAACCGCTCGGAGAACGTGCGGGTCGTCCCGTCCACCTCGCTGATCTCGACCAGGCCCTCGGCCAGCCGGAGCGCCGTCTCCACCGAGTCGGTGAGGCGGGCCCGCAGCCCGGACTTCATGACCAGCCGGTCGACGACGACCGAGATCGTGTGGCGGATCTGCTTGTCGAGCACCGGCGGCTCCTCGAGCAGGTGCTGCTCGCCGTCCACCTTGATACGGGTAAAGCCGTCGGCCCGCAGCTCCTCGAACAGGTCCTTGAACTCGCCCTTGCGGCTGCGGACGATCGGCGCGTCGACGGTGAACCGCGTGCCCTCGGGGAGGTCGAGCACCTGGTCGACGATCTGCTCGGCCGATTGGCCGGAGATGGGCTTGCCGCACTTCGGGCAATGCGGCTGGCCGATGCGCGCGTAGAGCAGACGCAGGTAGTCGTAGATCTCGGTGACCGTTCCGACCGTCGACCGCGGGTTGCGGGTGGTCGTCTTCTGGTCGATCGAGATCGCCGGCGAGAGGCCGTCGATCGAGTCGACGTCCGGCTTGTCCATCTGCCCGAGGAACTGTCGGGCGTAGGCGGACAGCGACTCGACATAGCGGCGCTGGCCCTCTGCATAGAGCGTGTCGAAGGCCAGGCTTGACTTGCCCGAGCCGGACAGCCCGGTGATGACGACGAGCCGATCGCGTGGCAACGAGACCGTGACGTCCTTCAGGTTGTGCTCCCGGGCGCCCCGGATCACGATCTCGTCGCTCGGCACGTACCCCCCAGATGTGGCTTGATCAAGCGGTAGAGCCTTGGATTCTAGCAGTGGCGAGGCAGGCGAACGCATGTTCGGTGCAGCCTAGCACCACCCCTCGGACGTCGCGGGAATCTAGCCGTCTTCGTCGTCCGAGAACGCCTGGAGCCAGACCCGCGAGGTTTGGCCCCGGCTGACGACGCGGATGCCCGGCTCCGCCGGATAGGGCGCGAACCCGCCCGTCTCGCCACCGTCCGCGGGCATGCCGAGCAGAGCACGCGTGAGCGTCGACGTGGCGTGCATCAGCTCGTCCAGCGCCGA
>DATAHR010000188.1:0-17653 GCA_036263035.1 Gaiellales bacterium
GTTCACGCGGAGGGACCTTAGAACCTGGCTTTGGTAGAACCAGGCGAGCCAACGAATGAGGAGACAAGATGGCCTACGAGGTTCCGGACCTGCCGTACGACTACAACGCGCTCGAGCCTCACATCGACGAGGCGACGATGAAGGTGCACCACGACAAGCACCACCAGGCCTACGTCGACAAGGCGAACGCCGCGCTCGAGGGCACCGAGTGGGCCGACAAGCCCGTGGAGGAGGTGCTCCAGAACCTCGACTCGCTGCCCGACGACAAGCAGGGCCCCGTGCGCAACAACGCCGGCGGCCACGCCAACCACTCGCTGTTCTGGACGGTGCTCGGCCCGGGCGGCGGCGGTGAGCCCTCCGGGGAGCTGGCCGACGCGATCAACCAGGCGTTCGGCGGCCTCGACGCGCTCAAGCAGCAGATGACCGACGCCGGCGTCAACCGCTTCGGCTCGGGCTGGTCGTGGCTTGTGGTCGACAACGGCGGCCTCAAGGTGACCAGCACCGCCAACCAGGACTCCCCGCTGTCAGACGGGCAGACGCCGATCCTCGGCATCGACGTGTGGGAGCACGCCTACTACCTGAAGTACCAGAACCGCCGGCCCGACTACCTGGCCGCGATCTGGAACGTGGTCGACTGGAACGCCGTAGCGGAGCGCTATGCGCAGGCGCGCTCGGCGGCCGCGGCGGTCTGAGCCGCCTGAACCTGCCATCCGCGCTGTGCGGCGGGCCGGGGCGCAGCGCCCCGCCCCGCCGCCTCGCGCTGCGACGAGGGGAGCGACGTGAGCGGTAAGACCGTGGTGTTCTTTCCGGAGGGCGCCTTCGGCCCGACCAACAACTGCGTCGGCATCGGCGAGCAGCTGAAGGCGCGCGGACACCGTGTCGTCTTCATCGTGGAGGAGTCGTTCGCGGGCACGCTCGAGGCCCGCGGCTTCGAGGAGCGTCTGATGCGCCTGGGCCCGCCGCCGGAAGTCGAGGAGGCGCCGGGCCAGTTCTGGAAGGACTTCATCAGGGAGACTGCGCCCGTCTTCCGCAAGCCCACCATCGAGCAGCTGGGCGAGTTCATCCAGCCGACCTGGCAGGCCCTGCTCGACGGCTCGCGCTACGTCGAGCCCCGCCTGCGCGAGATCTTCGCCGAGCTGCGCCCGGACGTGATCGTCGAGGACAACGTGCCCGCGTTCCCCGCCGTTGTCACCGCTGACGCGCCCTGGGTGCGCATCGTCTCGTGCAACCCGCTCGAGATCAAGGATGCCGGCCTCCCGCCCGTCTTCTCCGGCTATCCCGTCGCTGACCGCAGCGGCTGGGACGAGTTCACCGCCGAGTACGACCGCACGCATCGCGAGATGTGGGAGTCCTTCAACGAGTGGGTGCAGGAGCAGGGCGCGCCCCGGCTGGACGACCTCGAGTTCATCCACACCGCCGACCTCAACCTCTACGTGTACCCCCAGGAGATCGACTACCGGCGGCCGCTGCCCCTCGACGACTCGTGGCACCGCCTCGAGTCATGCGTTCGCGCGAGTGACAACGTGTTCGAGCTCCCCGAGCAGCTGCGCGACGGCGAGGGCGCGCTGATCTATCTGTCGCTTGGCTCCCTGGCCTCAGCCGACGTGGCGCTGATGGAGCGGCTGGTCGACGTGCTCGGTCAGACCCCGCACCGCTTCATCGTCTCGAAGGGCCCGCAGCACGACCAGTATGAGCTGGCCGCGAACATGTGGGGCGAGGAGTTCCTGCCGCAGCCCGCGATCCTGCCGATGGTCGACCTGGTCATCACCCACGGTGGCAACAACACGACCACCGAGTGCTTCCATCACGGCAAGCCGATGGTCGCCATGCCGGTGTTCTGGGATCAGTACGACAACGCCCAGCGGGTGGACGAGACCGGCTACGGCGTGCGGCTGCCCACCTACACCTTCGAGCCGGAGCAGCTGACCGGCGCCATCGACCGGCTGCTGGCCGACCGTCCGCTCCACGACCGCATGGCCGAGACGGCGCGGCGCCTCCAGGCGAATCCGGGCACCGCCACGGCGGCCGGGCTGATTGAGCGTCTCGCTTCCTGATCCCGCCGCGCTCGCGGCGGAGATCGCGGCCGCGCGGTGGTACGGCGGCAAGGGCGCGCGCATCGCCGGCGTCGTGGAGGAGGACCGGCTCGAGCTGGACGGCGGCGCCGCGCTTCACGTGCTGCGCGTCGAGGCCGAGCTGCGGGCGCCCGAGCGCTACCTGTTCCTGACCGGAGAGGAGCGGCTGGCGGCGCCCGTGCTCGACGCCATCGTCAACGCGCGCACCGCCGGCGACTGGTCGTTCGAGCCGGGCGTCGTGCTGCCGGGGCTGCTCCCGCGGGAGGCCGGCCAGCGGCCGATCGGTCTTGACCAGTCCAACACCACGCTCGTCATCGGGGAGCGCCTCGCGCTGAAGCTCTACCGGCGGCTCGAGCGCGGCTCGCACCCCGACATCGAGATCGGGCGCTACCTGACCGAGCAGGCGAGCGTCGCATTCGTCCCCGCTTACGCCGGCTGCGTCCGCTGGCGCGGGCACGCGATCGGTCTGCTGCAGGCCTACATCTCGGGCGCCGACGACGGCTGGGCGTGGGCCGCGCAGGCGGTGCAGGACGGGGACGTGGCCGACATCGCGCGGCTCGGCGGCAACACCGCGATGCTGCACGCGGCGCTCGCGCAGATGGCCTCCCGGCCGGCGACTCGCGATGAGGTGGAGGGCTGGACGCGATCGGCAAATCACCAGCTCGACACCGCGCTCGGCCTGGTCGGCGGCGACGCGGGGCGCGAGCTGGCCGGCTACGCCGACCGGCTGCGCGAGGAGTTCCGGGGCCTCCAGCCGGACGACCCGCCGCTGCTCAGCCGGGTGCACGGCGATTACCACATCGGCCAGATCCTGCGCTCCCCGGACGGGCTGCGGGTCGTGGACTTCGAGGGCGAGCCCACCAAGGGCCTTGCCGAGCGAAGCGCGCTGGGAACGCCGCTTCGCGACGTGGCGGCGATGCTCCGCTCGTTCGACCACCTCGCCCGCCACGTCGACCGCGACCTGATGCCCGGCCGCGCCGCACAGATCGAGCGCTGGATCGCCGATGCCCGGGAGGCGTTCCTTGACGCCTACGGCGACCACGACGCCCGCCTCCTGCGCGCACTGGAGATGGAGAAGGAGACGTACGAGTTCATCTACGCGGCGACGTTCCTGCCCGAGTGGATGTACGCCGCCGTCGGTGGCATGCGCTGGCTGATGGGGGTGCGCGCCGAGTGAACGCGGAGGGCTTCCTGGCCGACATCCTGGCCGAGCCGGACGCGCTGCGCCGGGTCGTCGAACACCACGGCGCCGCGCGGCTGGAGCGCCTGCTCGACAGGCCGCGCGTGCTGTTCGTCGGCATGGGCAGCTCGCGGTTTGCGGCCCTCACGGCGGTTGCCGACCTGCGGTCGCGCGGGATCGACGCCCACGCCGAGCTGGCGTCGACGAGCGCGCCCCAGCCTCCGTCGCAGGGCACCGTCTGCGTGGCCATCTCCGCCTCGGGGTCGTCCGCCGAGACGGTTGCAGCGTTGCGCCGCCACCGCCGGCGAAGCACGGTGGTCGCGGTGACGAACGCGCCGCTGGGCGAGCTGTCGGCGCTCGCCGACATGTCGCTGGACGTGCTGGCAGGCCCGGAGAAGGGCGGTGTCGCATGCCGGAGCTTCGCGTGCACGCAGGCGGTGCTGGCACTGATGCGAGGCGTGGCCGCCGATCGCATCCGCCGCGCCGCCGACGCGGTGCAGAGCCTGATCGAGGACCGGCGGGTCTGGCTCGAGGACCTGGCCGGGCTCGCGGAGGACGCCCGAGGCGTCTGGGTGGCTGCGCCCGCCGAGCGGATCGGCACGGCCGAGCAGTCCGCCCTGATGCTGCGCGAGGGTCCGCGGATCATCGCCGACGCCTGCGAGACGGGCGACTGGCTGCACGTCGACGTCTATCTGACCAAGCGGCCGTCCTACATGCTGCTCCTGCACAGCGGGTCGCCGTACGACGCGGAGGTGGCCGGGTGGCGCGCCGAGCGCGTGTTCGAGCTGGTCAGCATCGGCGCGCCGGTCGCCGGCGCGACCGGGGCGATCGCCTTCCCCGGGGCAGACGACCCGGTGGTGTCGTCGATCGCCGGCACCGTGGTCGCGGAGCTGCTGGCAGCCGAGCTGTGGCGGAGGCACCCGATCTGATGCCCGGCCTCGAGCATGGACCGGACGGCTTGCCGCGCTGCTGGTGGGGCGTCTCGGCGCCCGACTACCTCGAGTACCACGACCGCGAGTGGGGCCGCCCGGTGCGGGACGACCGGGGCATGTACGAGCGGCTGACGCTGGAGGCCTTCCAGTCGGGCCTGTCCTGGCTGACCATCCTGCGCAAGCGCGAGAACTTCCGGGCGGCCTTCGCGGGCTTCGATCCCCACCGCGTCGCGCGGTTCGGCGACGACGACCGCGCCAGGCTTCTGAGCGACGCGGGCATCGTCCGCAACAGGGCGAAGATCGACGCGGCGATCGCCAACGCCGCGGCGGTCGCGGCGATGGAGGACGCGGGCGAGTCGCTCGCCGAGCTGGTCTGGGCGCATGCGCCGGCGCCGCCGGCCCGCGCGCCGGAGCCCGGCCAGATCGCGGCCGAGACGCCCGAGTCCCGCGCGCTCGCCCGGGAGCTGAAGCGGCGCGGATTCCGCTTCGTCGGCCCGACCACCATCTACTCGACGATGCAGGCGTGCGGCGTCGTCAACGATCACCTCGCCGGGTGCTGCGTGCGTGAGGATGTGGAGCGGGATCGCAGGGGGTCGTCTCGGGATGACAGTGGATAGAACCGGCGAGCGGCGCGCCAGCAGGTGCAAGCCACCGGCTTGCACCGTTCGGGAGGGATCTGCGATCCACGCAGATCCCGACCGGCCGCCGGGCGCCGCCAGTCATCCTGAGACGACCCCCAGCTAGGCTTGCGCGCGTGACTCTGCCCAACTGGATCTCGCTCGGCCGGATCCTCCTCATCCCCGTGTTCATGGTTGCCCTCCTCGGCAACATCCGCCACGGCGACGTGATCGCCGTGATCGTGTTCAGCCTGGCCGCCGCGAGCGACTCGCTCGACGGCTATCTGGCGCGCTCGCGCAAGGAGGTGACGACCGTCGGCAAGCTGCTCGATCCGCTCGCCGACAAGCTCCTCATCTCCGCCGCGCTGATCTCGCTGGTCGAGCTCGACCGGGTGGCTGCCTGGGTGGCAATGGTGATCATCGCCCGCGAGTTCGCGGTCACAGGGCTCCGCCTGATCGCCGCTGCGGAGCACGTCGTCATCGCCGCATCTCCCTGGGGCAAGATCAAGACCACGGTGCAGGTGGCGGCGATCATCGCGCTGATCGTCGACGACCCGCCGCACACCGTCACCACCGTGCTGGTCGCCGTGGCGGTCGCGGCCACCATCTGGTCGGGAATGGAGTACTTCATCTCCGCCCGCGATCTGCTGCGGAGCCCCGCGTGACCGGCACGCTGCTGGCCGTGGTGATCGGGTACCTGCTCGGCTCGTGCCCGTTCGGCTACTGGGCGGGACGCCTCAAGGGCGTGGACCTTCGCACCCAGGGCAGCGGCAACACGGGTGGAACGAATGCCGTGCGCGTGCTGGGACCACGCGTCGGCGTCCCCGCGCTCCTGCTCGACATCGCGAAGGGCGCTGCTGCCGTGCTGATCGCCTCCCAGCTCGGCGGGACCGGAACCGAGGTGCTCGCGGCCGCGGCGGCGATGCTGGGGCATTCCCGCTCCATCTTCCTCGGCTTCCAGGGTGGCAAGGCCGTCGCCACCGGCGCCGGCGCCATGCTGGCGCTGGTGCCCGAGCTGATGCTGCCGGTTGCCGTCGTCTGGGTGGTCGTCGGCCTGCTGACGCGGTACATCTCCGTGGCATCGATGGTCTCGGCCGTCGTCCTGGCCGTGGGAGTGATCGTCACCGGCCAGCCCTGGCCGATCGTCGTGTTCACGCTGTGCGGCGCCGCCTTCGTGATCTGGCGCCACCGCTCGAACATCGCGCGGCTGCGTGCCGGCACCGAGCACCGCCTCAACCTGAAGGGAGCGAGACCATGACCCCAGTGCGAGCCGCCGTGTACACCGGGGCCGACCGGCCGCTCGAGATCGAGTCGCTCGAGCTGGCGCCCCCGGGACCTGGCGAGGTGGCGGTGCGGATCGAGGCGTCGGGGCTGTGCCACAGCGACCTGCACGTGATAATGGGGGAGTGGTCCGAGCGGCCGCCGATGGTGCTCGGCCATGAGGGCTGCGGCGTCGTCGAAGCGGTCGGCGAGGGCGTCCACCGCTTCGCGCCCGGGGATCGCGTCGTGCTGTGCTGGTACGCCCCGTGCGGCGAGTGCGCCCGCTGCCGCTCTGGGCGGCCCTGGATCTGCACCGACACGCGCGCCAACGACAGTGTGATGCCGGACGGCACCACCCGGCTGCGGCGCTCGGACGGGGAGCCTGTGCGCTCGTACCTCACCGTCGGATCGCTCGGCTCGGCGGCCGTCGTCCCGGAATCAGGCGCCATCCGCGTCGACTCATCCCTGCCTGCGGAGGTCGGTGCCCTGATCGGCTGCGGGGTCGCGACCGGCGTCGGCGCCGTCCTCAACACCGCTGCCGTGCAGGCCGGGCAGAGCGTCGTCGTCATCGGCTGCGGTGGCGTCGGCCTGTCCGCCGTCATGGGCGCCGCGCTGGCAGGTGCAGGCACGATCATCGCGGTCGACCTGCACGACGAGAAGCTCGACCTGGCACGGGACGTGGGAGCGACCCACGGCGTGCGCGGCGGGGACACGGCCGGCTCCGAGATCGCCCGCATCCTGCCCGACGGGCCCGACCACGTGTTCGAGGCGATCGGGCTGCAGGCGACGATCGAGTGGGCTTTCTCGCTGATGCCGATGGGCGGCACGACCACGCTGGTCGGGATGACGCCCGAGGGTGTGCGGGTCGGCTTCGATCCGCTGTCGTTCACGGCGGCGGGGCAGACGATCCTCGGTTGCACCTACGGGTCGTGCGTTCCCGACCGCGACTTCCCGCGGTTCGCGGCGCTCGCCATGGAGGGGCGCCTACCGGTCGAGCGGCTGATCGCCGAGCGGATCGGGCTGGACGACGTCAACCGGGCGTTCGACCAGATGCGCGAGGGCGACGGCGCCCGGCGCGTGCTCCTGCATTGAGTCGGCGCTCGCGGTCGACGGTCACCCGCCGAGCAGCCACTCCTCCGCCGTGGTGTGGCTCGACGCGCTGCCCGTGCGGTCGAGATCGGCGCGAAGCTCGGCGACGACGCCATGCCGCTCCGCCAGCACGTCGTGGTTGTGGATCGTCTCGAAGTTGACCTGCCGCGCAAGCACGAAGCACCCGTCGGAGAGGTCGGCGTAGTGCTCGAGCGCTCCCGCCACCATCAGCCGCACGGAGTCCTCGACGAACCGCGGATGCAGGTGCGCCTGCTCGACCACGTGCAGCTCGTCCGGCCGCTTGAGCAGCTCGAAGATGGGCGCGCTCATCGACCGCTCGGCGATCCCGATCAGGTCGCGGGCGTCGACCTCCCGGGTCGTGCCCAGCATCAGCGTCGCCTCGGCCCGCTGGTTATGCGTGGCCGCCGGAAGCAGCGAGAAGATCTCCCCGACCTGCCCGTCGTCATAGCCCGCCTCGCGAAGCCGCACCCCCGCGCGGTCGCGCACCAGGCCCTGCGCGCACGGGCAGGCGTTCAGCCCGCGCACCTCGACGCCGACCATGCGGCGTGACAGCGACCCGTTCGCGAGCGAGCGTCCGATCAACGTGTAGATCTCCTGGGTCGGCAGGTCGGACACCGGCGTCCGGCGCGTGACCGGGAACTTCGCGCGGATGGTGACCTCGCTTCGCACGGCGCGCTGCCGCTCGACGATCCGCGCCGCGATCCGCTCGGCCAGATCCTCGACATGCAGCGACTCCCCGATCACGACCTCGTCGATCGCCTCGGCGACGGTCTCCGGGAAGCGCGACATGTGCACGCCCTTCTGGGCCGGGTCGAGGTCGACGAAGGCGTCGATGTCGGCGTAGTAGAGGAGCTCGGATCCCGCATGGGTGATGCGGATCACTTTCTGAACGCCGGTCACGCCGGCGCGGGTGAGTGCGAGGTGGACCTCAGGCTCGGTGGCCTGGAGGTCGTTGGTGAAGATCTGCGTGTCGGTCTGGCTCATGGCCGTCATGGTAGCCCTCCGATGCGTGTCGTCAGTCGCGCAGCAGCCGCGAGAGGCGGCGGTCTGCGAGCACCCGGCCGCCGGTCTGGCAGGTCGGGCAGTAGTAGATGGTGTGTTCGTCAAACGAGACCTGTCGGATTTCATTTCCGCATCTCGGGCACTGCTCGCCCAGCCGGTTGTGCACCGCGTAGCCATGCGCGGCCTTGGTCGCCAGCCCGGCGCCCGACAGCGGGACCAGCCGCTCGGTGGCGTCCCCCAGCAGGCCCACGATCGCCGCGTGCAGCCGCTCGACCTCCTCGTCGTCGAGCTGCGTGCCCATCGCGTATGGCGACAGGCGTGCGGCGTGGAGGATCTCGTTGGCGTAAGCGCGGCCGATGCCGGCGATCGCGCGCTGGTCGCGCAGGAAGGCGTGCAGCCGGTGGGGATGGGCCTCGAGCTGGCGGCGCAGCGCTGCGGCATTGAACGACGGATCGAGCGGCTCGGGGCCGAGATGGGCGAGCTCCGCGGCGAGCGCCTCGGGGGTCAGGAGCCAGGCGCCCGCCCGGCGCTTGCTCCCGCCCTCGCTCATCGCCAGCTCGGTGCCGTCCTCGAACCGCACAACCAGCACCGACGACTTCGGGTGCTTCGTGCCGACGGCCAGCCTGCCGGCGGACATCAGGTGGATCGCCAGCACCGGGCCCCCGTCCGTCTCGAACAGCAGCCGCTTCGCGCGGCGGCTGACGCCGGTGAAGCGCATCCCCGCGAGCGAGGACATCGGTGGGTCGATCGTCTTCACGGTTGCGAAGTGCGCGACCGGCACGGCTGCGACCGGCTCGGCGGTGAGCCGCTCGCGCTGCGCGCGGACGAACGCCTCCAGCTCTGGCAACTCGGGCATCACGGGTAGGGTAGGTGGTGATGCCAGTCACCGTGGTGCGAGGAGGCGTGCCGGAGAGCAGCCATCAGGTGCACGTGGCGGTGTCCGACGCCTCCGGCCGGCTGCTCGCATGGCACGGCGATCCCGACCGCCCGACCACCATGCGGTCCTCGGCGAAGCCGCTGCAGGCCGACCCACTCGTCCACTCCGGAGCGCTCGAGGCCTTCGGCATCGACGACGAGACACTCGCCGTCTGCTGCGCGTCGCACGCCGGTCTCGACGTCCATGTCGCGGCCGTGCAGCGCGGGCTGGAGGCGGCCGGGCTGACGGCGGACGCGCTGCGGAACAGCTCCGGGTCGGCGGAGGACAGGCTCCGGCACAACTGCTCGGGGAACCACCTCGCGTTCCTGGCGCTGTCCGCGTTTCGTGGGTGGGAGATCGACACCTACCGCGAGCCCGGCCACCCCTCGCAGCTGGCCGCGCTCTCGGCGGTGGCCGCCGCCGCCGGCGTCCCCGAGGAGGACATCCCGCTATGCACCGACGGCTGCGGCGTCGTCTGCTTCACGCTGCCGCTCACGGTGATCGCGTCGATCTACGCCCGGCTCGAGCAGCTGGTGCCGCGGCAGGCCGCGGCGATGCGCGCGCACCCGGTGATGATCGCGGGGCCGGAGGATCTCGACACCGAGCTGCCCCAGGCGCTGGAGGGCGCGGTCAGCAAGGGCGGCGCCGAGGGCCTCGGCTGCGTGTCGCTGCCGGGCGGCCTCGGCGTGGCGGTGCGGGTGGAGGACGGTGCCTGGCGCGCCGTCGAGCCGGCGGTGATGGAGGTGCTCGCCCAGCTGCTCGGCTGGCGGGAGGAGCCGGCTGCACTTTCCCGGTTCCGGCGGCCGCCGCTTCGCAACTCGCCCGGCGACGTTGTCGGGTTCCTCCACGCCGACGTGCCGCTTATGCGGAGCTGACGCCGGCAAGAAGTTGTCCCAATGGTGAAAATTCGGTTCTCGAAGCGGAATTCCGGCGTTATACTCCGCCCGTCTGCGCTACCGGCCACCCATCATGGTGGCGGGGTCTTCTTCCACCGACGTCTACGAGGGCGCCCATGCTGACCGTCGACATCTCCCTGCCCGACATCGACGAGCTCAAGGCGCTCGTCCAGGAAGGCCAGGAAAAGGGCTACCTGACGTTCGACGAGGTGGCCGCGGCGCTCGAGGAGATCGAGCTCACCAAGGAGCAGCTCGAGGACTTCTACACCTACCTGCTCGACCACAACATCGAGCTGCTGGACGGAGAGTCGAAGCAGCAGGCCCAGCAGGAGCGCCTGATCCACGGGGAGAAGCCGCCGGAGCTCGACCTCACCGTCGAGCCGAGCCTGGACTCGCTCCGCCTGTACCTGCGGGAGATCGGGAAGGTGCCGCTGCTGACTGCCGACCAGGAGGTCAGCCTGGCCAAGCGGATCGAGCGCGGCGACATGCGCGCGAAGCAGCAGATGATCGAGGCCAACCTGCGCCTGGTCGTCTCGATTGCGAAGGGCTACCTTGGCCGTGGGCTGAGCTTCCTCGACCTGATCCAGGAGGGCAGCCTCGGCCTGATCCGCGCCGTTGAGAAGTTCGACTACCGCAAGGGCTACAAGTTCTCCACCTACGCGACCTGGTGGATCCGCCAGGCGGTCACCCGCGCCATCGCGGACAAGGCACGCACGATCCGGATCCCGGTGCACATGGTCGAGAAGCTGAACCGCGTCGTGCACATCGAGCGCCAGCTCGTGCAGCGCCTGGGCCGCGAGCCGCGCCCGGACGAGATCGCCCGTGAGCTGTCGATGACGGCGGACGAGGTGCGGGACATCCTGCGCATGGCGCAGCTGCCGGTCAGCCTCGAGAAGCCGATCGGCGAGGAGGAGGAGTCCGAGCTCGGCGATTTCGTGCAGGACGAGCAGGCGGTCTCGCCGTTCGACTCCGCCACGATGACGCTGCGCAAGGAGGACATCGAGCGCGCGCTGGACTCGCTGCCGGAGCGCGAGCGCAAGGTGATCGAGCTGCGGTTCGGCCTGAAGGGCGAGCATCCGTGCACGCTCGAGGAGGTCGGCCGCGCGTTCGGGGTCACCCGCGAGCGCATCCGCCAGATCGAGAACAACACGCTGAAGAAGCTCGAGAGCCTTCCCGAGGCGCAGGCGCTTCGCAACGCCGAATAGCGCGGCAGCAGGCCGCGCGGCGATAGAATCCGCCCGCTCGGGGGGGTGTCCGAGTGGTTAAAGGAGACGGGCTGTAAACCCGTTGGCTCTGCCTACACAGGTTCGAATCCTGTCCCCCCCATCGTACGGAGTGTTGGTGCGAGCTCCACAGTTGGCCGTGTTCGTCCCATCGGTCGGTGGCCGGTGATGTGTCGGGGGCCTTGGGGCTTCCAGCGTCATCGACCCCGGCCCGCGGATTGGTGTAGATTCGCGGCGTTTCCACCAGAGGACGGTGAATCGCATGGCACGTATCACCCCGGACCCGACGTTCTACGCGACCGCCCGCGAGGCGGCCGCGGCGGAGCCCGAGAAGCTGGGCTACGTCGTCACACTGAACCCGGACGCCGCGACCCACACGAACGGTGCCGGGCGCCCGGACGCACTCTGTACGGTCGATCTGGATCCGCGGTCATCGACGTACGCCCAGGTGGTGGGACGTCTGGAGATGCCCAACGTGGGCGACGAGCTGCACCATTTCGGCTGGAACGCCTGCTCCTCGGCGCTGTGTCCGTGGGCGCCGCATCCGCATCTCGAGCGGCGGTACCTGCTCATCCCCGGTTTGCGGTCCTCCCGCCTGCACATCGTCGACGTGAAGGACGACCCGCGCAACCCGAAGCTGGCGAAGGTGATCGAGCCCGAGGAAATCGCCCGGAAGACCGGGTACAGCCGGCCGCACACGAGTCACTGTGGCCCCGACGGCATCTACATGGGCGCGCTCGGGAATCCGGAGGGCGACGGACCGGGCGGCCTGTTCCTGCTCGATCACGAGACGCTCGATGTGAAGGGTCCCTGGGAGCAGGACCGCGGGCCGCAGCAGCTGGCCTACGACTTCTGGTGGCACCTCGGCCACAACACGCTGATCTCCAGCGAATGGGGAACGCCGAATATGGTCGAAGCCGGCGTCAATCCCGAGATCCTGCTGTCCAACGGGTATGGACACCAGTTGCACATCTGGGACCTCGACGCCCGCACCCATCGGCAGACGATCGACCTCGGCGCGGAGCACCAGATGGTGCTGGAGCTGCGGCCCTCCCACGATCCGACGAAAGCCTACGGATTCGTCGGCGTGGTCGTCTCGACCGCCGACCTGTCGGCCTCGGTCTGGCTGTGGCAGCAGCAGTCCGACGGCAGCTTCGCCGCCCACAAGGTGATCACGATCCCGGCCGAGCCGGCCGACCCCGATCAGCTGCCCGACGCGCTCAAGCCGTTCTCAGCGGTGCCACCCCTGGTGACTGACATCGACCTGTCGGTGGACGACCGGTACCTCTACGTGTCCTGCTGGGGCACGGGTGAGCTGAAGCGCTACGACGTGTCCGACCCGGCCAACCCGGTGGAGGCCGGGAGTGTCCGCATCGGCGGCATCGTGGGACGAAAGCCACACCCCGCATCGGGCCCACTGAACGGCGGTCCGCAGATGGTCGAGGTCAGCCGCGACGGGCGCCGCATCTATCTGACCAACTCGCTCTACGCCAGCTGGGACGCCCAGTTCTACCCGGAGGGCATGCGGGGCTGGATGGTCAAGTTCGATTCCGAGCCGGGAGGCGACTTCCGTATCGACCCGGACTTCTTCATGGAGTTCCCGGAGGGGGAGCGGCCCCACCAGGTCAGACTGCAGGGCGGCGACGCCTCGTCCGACTCGTACTGTTTCCCGAACTGAGTGGGCGGCCATGCATGGTCTCACGCTGATCCTGCTGATCGCCGCGCTCGGCGCCTATCACGGTGCGAATCCAGCGATGGGCTGGCTGTTCGCGGTCAGCCTCGGCATGCAGGATGGGAGCCGCCGCTCGGTCGTGCGGGCGCTGCCCGCGATCGCGATCGGCCATGAGCTGTCGATCGTGGTGGTCGCGATCGCCATCTCCGCACTCGGCCTCGTCGCGGATCCTGCAGCGCTCCAGATGGCGGCGGCGGCCGCCTTGCTCGGCTTCGGACTGTTCCGATTCGCCCGGCCCCGCTGGCATCCGCGGTGGACGCGCATGCGTGTGCGCGGACGTGAGCTGGTGCTTTGGTCGTTCCTCATGTCGAGTGCGCACGGGGCCGGTCTGATGGTGTTGCCACTGCTGATCGCCGGAGCGGACGCTGGCAACCACGGCCTGCTTCCCGCAGGCCACATGCAGGTCGTGCCGACCGTGGTGCTGGTCTCCGTCCACGCCGCCGCCATGATCGCCGTGACCAGCGCGGTCGCCCTCCTCGTCTACAGCCGTTTCTCGACCTCGCTGCTGCGGCGGATATGGCTCAATACCGACGGCGTATGGGCTACGGCCTTTCTCGTCTCGGGCACGTTTGCCCTGCTCACGGCGTGAGCGTCAACGCGCGTCCGGCCGAAACCCGCTGCTGGACATGCTCCGTGCATGTCTCACGAGCCGGCGGCCTGTTCGCGCGCCATCTGCTCATAGTCCTCTGCGGCGGCCGCGGCCGTCTCCACCTGGAACCATTCCGGATGCGGATAGCCGGTTGAGCGCAGGGTCGCTGCGAACGCGTCGGCGTCGAAGGCGCTGGTACGCGGCTCGACGCCAGGCCCGAGGATCGTCCAGAACGCACGGCCGGGGACGCCCTGATAGGGCATGCCGATGCTGCCGGCGTTGATCAGCCGGTGGCCGGCGACCGACCGGTCGAACTGAACGTGGGTGTGTCCTGAGACGACGATCGCCTCGTCGACGCCGGCCAGCATCGGAGCCACGCGTTCGGGGTCCGAGACGGCCGTGACGATGTCCTCGTCGCTCCGCGGCGAGCCGTGGCAGAACAGCACCGCTCCCAGGCCGGCGATGTCGATCCGGTCGGTCGGCGGCAGAGCGGCCAGCCACGCCACACGCCGCTCGCCCAGGCGCTCGCACACCCACTCGCTCGGTTCTCGGTCGCAGTTGCCTCTGAGCCAGCGAAGCGGGATGTCAACCGACTCCAGCAGGTCAAGCGTCTCCACGGGCTGTGGACCCTCGGCGACGTCGCCTCCGATCAGGATGGCATCAACGCCCGCCGTAGCAACAGCGACCAGCGCTGACTCGAGGGCCGGCACATTGCCGTGGATGTCGTAGAGCGCGGCGACCCGCATGAGGCGACCATAGAGTACGGCGGCCCGCAGCGTCGGCCGGCCGTCTCCCTGCCTCCGTCGCCCTAGCCGCAGCCCGGAGCCGCAGGGAGGTGGGACTGAACGCCCCGCGTCTAGCTGCGGCGAGTCTCCAGCCGCAGGTCGATGAATCCCTCCCCGGTCCAGGCCTCAAGTGGCGTGGACTCCTTGGTGACCAGCTTGCTGAGGGCCTCGCGACCGTTCTCGGCTTCGATCGTGACGTGGAACGGCTGAGCAAGCCGCAGTCCCGTTATGGTGATCTGATAGGTCGGCATCACCGCGAACCTAACACGTGCCGACGACGCCGCGCGGACCCGTCAGTGGTCGTGGGCCATGCTCAGGATCTGCTCGCGCGAGTACTGGCCGACCAGATCCGGGTGATCATCCTGGATGTGCTGCTGGACGTTCGTGACCAGCTCGTCGTCGGACTCGCCGTTGACGTCGACCCCGCAGGGACAGTGCACGACCTTCATCGTTGACCTCCGTGGTGGATGCGAGCGATGGTAGCGCGTTTGTGGTCCGCCACGTAGGGAAATTCCGCCGTGTGATCGCCGTGCGTGAACGGCTGCACGACCGCGAGCGTCTGCGCGGCCTGGCCCGTGGGTTCTGGCGGGCCCGGCTGGAGCGGGTTCGTGTCTATGCCTGGCCGATCGTCCAGGTTGCCATGGCCGCGGCCATCTCCTGGCAGGTCGCCCACGCGCTGCTTCCGACCAGCCAGCCGGTGTTCGCCGCCGTGATGGCGGTCAACGCGCTCGGGATCTCCGTCGGCCAGCGCGGGCGGCTCGCCTTCGAGACCGTGCTTGGCGTGGCCACCGGCATCGGGGTCGCCTCGCTGGCGCTGGACGCCGTCGGCTCCGGCGCCTTCCAGCTGGGAGTGCTGACGGCGCTCGCCATGTCGCTTGCGCTCCTGATCGGCGGGGGTACCACCTACGTCGCCGGGGCGGGCGTGTGGGCGATCCTGGTCGCCACGTTCCGCGGCCCCGGGCACCTGTACCCCGAGGCGCTGCTCGAGACGCTGATCGGCGGCGCGGTGGCGCTCATCTTCAGCCAGCTGCTGTTCCCGCTCGATCCGGTGGCCACCTCCGAGCGCGCGCTGCGGACGGTGCTGCGCAGCCTCAGCACCGGCCTGCGGGCCGGCCGGGACGCGGTGCGCGACGGCGACGAGGAGGTGGCCGCGCACGCCCGGCTTGCCCTGGCCGATCTCGACGCCCATATCGCCGAGCTGTCCGAGGCGCTCGCGATGTCGACCGGGGCGGCCCGGCTCGCGCCGTCGCGGCGCCGCGACCGTGCCCAGGTGGAGTCGGTGCGCCGCGTCGCGCCCCACCTTGACCTGGCCGCGCAGGACACCGGCAGCCTGCTCGCGGCGATCGCGCGGCTCGTCCGCCACCAGGAGCCGGCCCCCGAGCTCGAGGACGGGCTCGAGTGCCTCGCTGCCGCCGCAGACAGGCTGGCCGAGGGGCTCGACGACGAGCATGCCGGCGCGGCGCGCGAGAAGGCGCGGGAGGCGGTCGCGCATGCTCCCGACCAGTTCGATCCGCAGGCCACTCCCGCGGCGCTGGTCTGCTGGTCGCTGCTGCAATCGACCGCGCTGCACCTGCTGGTGGCGGCCGGCACGCCTGAGGAGGAGGCCCGCTCGGCGCTCGCCGAGACCGCCGGCTCCCGTTCGCAGCAGGTGTTCGGCCGTCTCGTCTAACTAGACTTCGGAGATGGCGGTGATCGACGGTGAACGCCGCGTCGTCGCGGTGCTGATGGCCGATGTCGCGGGCTCGACCGCGATCGGCGAGCGGCTGGGCCCGGAGCGCTCGAAGTTCCTCTTCGACGAGGTCATGCGGCTGATGACGGCCGAGATCGAGCGCTACGACGGCACCGTCGCGCAGCTGCTCGGGGATGGGCTGCTCGCCATGTTCGGCGCGCCCGTTGCCCACGAAGACGACAGCGAGCGGGCCGTTCGCGCCGGCCTTGCCATCCAGCGTGCGCTCGAGGGCTACGGGCGAGAGGTGGGCGAGGCCTACGGCGTCGACCTGCGCGTGCGCATCGCGGTCAACACCGGGCCGGTGGTCGTCTCGCCGGCGGACGACGACGGCCGCCGCTACAACGCGCTCGGCGACACGGTGAACGTGGCCGCGCGCCTGCAGGCGCTCGCGGGCGAGGCTGAGGTGACGCTCGGCCCGCAGACCGCGGCGCAGGTTCGGGACTGCTTCGAGCTCGAGGAGCTGGGCGAGACCCAGCTGCGCGGCCGCGACGCGCCGGTCGGCCGCTTCCGTGTGCTGGGCGAGCTCGATCAGGTGCGCCGCCGGCCCTCGGAGCCACTGATCGGGCGTGATCGCGAGCTCGGCGACATCCGGGACGCGCTCGACCGGGTCGCCGACGGCATCGGCGAGATCGTCGCGGTCACCGGGGAGCCGGGTATCGGCAAGTCCCGCCTGGTGGGCGACGCCGCAGACGCCGTCCGCGACCGCGTGCGCATCCTGGAGGGGCGCGGCCTGTCGTACACCGAGAGCTTCGCCTACTGGCCGATCCGCGAGCTGCTGCGCGACTGGCTCGGCGCCGGGCCGACCGCGGGTGAGGCCCGGGTGCGGCTCGACCTCAAGGCGGCGCTGCATGGCCTGTTCGGCGACGAGGGCGACCACTATCCGTTCCTGGCGGCCCTGCTCGGCCTCCAGCAGGACGCCGAGACACGGGCCACCATCGGCGAGTTCAGCCGCGACGCCGTCCACCGACGCAGCATGGAGCTGGTCGCAGAGCTGATCTGCAGGCTGGCCCGCGACCGGCCGCTGCTGCTCGTCTTCGAGGATCTCCACTGGGCCGACGAGCCGTCCCTCGAGCTGATCGAATCGCTGATGGACCTCACCGAGCAGGAGCCGATCGGGCTCGTGCTGCTGTATCGCACCGACCGCGAGCGCGGCTCGTGGCGCATCGGCGAGCGCGCGCGGCAGCGCTACCCCCATCGCTACCGCGAGGTCGAGCTGCGGCCGCTGCCGGAGGCGGCGAGCCGGGCGCTGGTCGAGGAGCTGGCCGGGGCCGCGGTGGACGGCGACGTCGCCGACGTGCTCGTGCAGCGCGCCGGCGGGAACCCCCTGTTCCTCGGAGAGGCGCTCCGCGACCTGATCGAGCGCGGAGCGCTGCGCCGCAGCAATGGCTCGTGGGTCTCGGGAGAGGGGCCGGTCGAGGTGCCGGCCGTCGTGCAGGCCGTGCTCCAGGCGCGGCTCGATCGGCTGGACCCGCCCGCCCGCGAGGTGATCTCGGTGGCGGCCGTCTCCGGCAGGCGCTTCGGGACGCCGCTGCTCGAGAAGCTGGTGGAGCCGGCCGGCCTGCCGGCGGCGCTGTCGCAGCTGCAGCGGCTGGAGCTGATCGTCGAGGAGC
>DATAHR010000189.1:0-11349 GCA_036263035.1 Gaiellales bacterium
ACGCGGGGACTCGGTGCTGCTGGCGGAGGCGAACGTCCTGCCCGACCAGGTGTCCCAGTACTTCGCTGACGGCGACGGCGTCCACATGATGTTCAACTTCTGGGTCAACCAGCATCTGTTTGCTTCGATGGCAACGGAAGACGCGCGGCCGCTGGCGAAAGCTCTGCGGCAGACACAGGCGCTGCCGGAGGGCGCCCAGTGGGCGAACTTCCTGCGCAACCACGACGAGCTTGATCTCGGCCATCTCGACGATGATGTCCGCCAGGCGGTGTTCCGGGCATTCGGCCCGGAGCCCTCGATGCAGCTGTACGACCGCGGGATCCGGCGCAGGCTGGCTCCGATGCTGGGCGACCGGCGGCGGATCGAGCTCGCGTACAGCCTGCTGTTCTCGCTCCCGGGGACGCCGGTGGTGCGCTACGGCGACGAGATCGGCATGGGCGAGAACCTCCGCCTCCGCGAGCGGATGGCCATCCGCACGCCGATGCAGTGGTCGGCCGACCCGCAGGGTGGGTTCTCGAGCGCCGAGCGCACCGTGCAGCCGGTGATCCAGTCCGGGCTCTACTCGACGGCCAACGTCAACGTCGAGCAGCAGCGGCGCGACCCCGACTCGCTGCTGCGCTGGACGGCCCGGCTGATCCGGGCACGCAAGGAATGCCCGGAGATCGGCTGGGGCACGTGGCAGATCGTCCCTACGCGGCCAACCTGCGTGCTCGCGATGCAGTACTTCTGGCGGGGCACGTCGCTGCTCTGCCTGCACAACCTCGCCGGCCGGCCCGTGGAGGTGGAGCTGAAGCCGGAGGGGGAAGGCCGTCGCATCCTCGCCAACGTGATGACCGACGAGGTGAGCGAGGCCGGGCGCGACGGGGTGCACAGCGTGGACCTGGAGGCCTACGACTACCGCTGGTACCGGGTCGGCGGCCTGGCCTACGCCATCAGGCGCGAGGCCGCGGCCGGCGGGTAGATCCGGCTGTCAGCGATCGACGCGCAGCGTCCAGAGCGCCCCGACGGTGCCGAGGATGGCGCCGATCAGCAGCACCCAGATGCCGGGGGCGACGCTTGCCGAGGCGTACATGCCGGCGGCATGGTTGGCGGAGTCGACGTCGTCGGCGGCGGTGTTCCAGTCGACGATGGCGAGCGCCAGCAGCGCGGCCGCCACGGCGGCGCCCAGGCGGGCGGTGAACCTCTCCGGCCGCCTGTAGTACCAGGCGGCGCAGCCGAGCAGGGCGAGCGCGAGCAGCGCGGTGTAGCGCCCGTCTCCGGAGAGCCGACCCTCGGTGACGTGCTCGAGTCCGCTCGTCCACGGCATCGCGGATCCGGCGAGCGCGAGCAGGGCGCCGCCCGCCGTCAGCGTGAGGCGGATCGCGAGCTGCTCGTGCTGAAGCTCGTAGCGGCGCTGGTCATCGAGGCGCGAGCTTGCACCCATCGTTCGCGCATTGAAGCACCGCGGGGAGGGTCTGGTAGCCTCGGTCGCATGTGGATCCTGTTCACGGTGCCGTGTCCGACGCCGGACGGCCGGACGGCGCGGGATCTCTACGACCGTCGGGTGACGTGGATCAGCGACGAGATGGCGGCGAGCGCACGTGAGCTCGGGTGCACGTTCCACCGCGCCTGGTACACGAAGGACGGGTCGGCCTTCTACGCGGTGGCATGCTGGGAGAGCCGCGAGGCGGCCGGGACGTTCTTCGAGCGGTGGTCGATCGACGCCGAGCCGGGCGAGGTGGCGATCGAGCTGCTCGGGGACGTCGGGCTCGTGCCGCTCGGCTGAGCGAAACCGGACAGCAACCGCATCACGCGCTGAGGTCAGGGCTTCGGGGGCTTGGTGCCGGCGAACCCCGCAACCATCGCCTGCATGTCCCACCGTTCCATCCTCAGGTACGTCGCGCCGGGGGAGCCGGCCGGTCCCAGCGTGTCGCCGTACAGGTTCGCGTACACCTTGACTCCGGCTTCCGCCGCGATCTGCTGCTCCAGCTTCGGGCTCAGCGACGACTCGGTGAAGATCGCCTGCACGTGCTGCGCTCGGATCCGTGTGATCAGCGCCGCCACGTCGCTCGCGCTGGCCTGTGCCTCGGTTGACAACGAGGGGATGACCGAGCCGACCACCCGGATGCCGTAGTACGCCGCGAAGTACCCGAAGGCGTCGTGGTTGGTGACGAGCAGCCGCTTCGCGGGCGGCACGGTGGCGATCAGCCGGCGGTTCGCGGCGTCCATCGCCCGGATCCTCAGTGCGTACGCCTGCGCGCGGGCCCGGTACGCCGATGCATGCGCCGGATCGAGGCGCCCGAGCCGATCGCCCAGATCCGTCGCCGCCCGCTCGAACAGCGTCGGGTCGAACCACCAGTGCGGGTCGTCGCCGCGGAGCGGCAGTCCGGCCGATGCCACCCAGATCGGCGTGCCGGGAACCGAGTTCGACACCAGCCCTGCCGTCCAGCGGTCGAGCCCGGCCCCGGACTCGACGACCAGCTGTGCGCCGGACAGCGCGATCGCCGTGCTCGGCGTCGGCTCGAAGTCGTGCGGGTCGACGTTCGGCTCGAGGATGCCGACCATGTGCACGTCCCGTCCGCCCACGTTCCGCACCAGGTCCTGCATCTGCGTCGTCGTCGCCACCACCGTCACCTGACCGGCCTTCGGGTGTGGGATCCGCGTCTGCGTGCACGCGCCTGCAGCGAGCACCAGGAGCGCGGCGGCTGCGAGCGATCGGCGATTCACGACGCCCACCGTAGCAAAGAATGAAAATGACTTTCATATTTTGCGAACGGTGTCCGTTCCCGATAGCATCCATCCATGGAACCAGGCCGTAACCGCCGCGCCCGCATGGCCCTGCTCGACGCCGGCCGGTCGATGGGCCGCGCCTTCAGCGTCCGCGAGCTGCACGCCGCAGCGCAGCAGTCGGAGCCCAAGCTGGGCCTGACCACGGCCTACCGCACCGTCGAGCGCTGGCGCGAGGAGGGGTGGGCCGAGGAGGCCGGCAGCCGCGGCGGGGAGGCCGTCTACGTGCTGTGCGCCGCGCAGGGACACCACCATCACGTCGTCTGCGTCGACTGCGGCGCGACTGCGCTGCTCGAGGGCTGCGCACTCGAGCCCGCTCGCGACTCCGCCCGCTCCGCCGGGTTCGACCTGCTGGACTCGGCGCTGGCCGCCCTGCCGGCCCGATGCGCATCCTGCGCGGACGGCGATGGCGGCGGCCGCTGAGGTCGCCCGGGCGCCGGTCGCCCGACTGCGCGATGTCACCGTTGCCTACGGCGACCATGTCGCCCTTGACGGCGTGACGCTCGACCTGCCGGCCGGTGCGATCATCGGCCTGATCGGGCCCAACGGCGCCGGGAAGACGACGCTCCTGCGGACGCTGCTGGGAATGCTCCGGCCGGCCGCCGGCCGTGTCGAGGTGCGCGGCGCGGCGGGCTACATGCCGCAGCTGGGCGAGGCCGCCTGGAGCTTCCCGCTGACCGTGCTCGACGTGGCCCTGCAGGGCTCCTACCGCCGGGTCGGGTGGCTGCGCCGCCCGTCGGCGGCCGACCGCGCCGCCGCGCGCACGGCGCTCGCGCGCGTGGGCATGGAGCACCTGGCCGGACGGCAGATCGGCCGGCTCTCGGGCGGCCAGCGCCAGCGCGTGCTGCTCGCCCGCGCGCTGATGCAGGACGCCCGGCTGCTCCTGCTCGACGAGCCGCTGTCCGGCGCCGACGCCGCCACCTCCTCGGCCTTCGAGGAGACGCTCGGACGGCTGCGAGACGAGGGGCGCACCGTGGTCGTCTCGACGCATGACCTCGCCTGGTCGGCGCGGCGGTGCGACCTGCTGTGCCTGCTCTCAGGCCACGTCGTCTCGTACGGCCCGCCGGCCGACGCGCTCGCCCCCGCCCGGCTCGCCGACGCCTACGGCGGCGAGCTGATCGACGTCGGCGGCGTGCGCATCCTCGCTCCCGAAGGCCACCACGCCCACTGATGCACTACCTGACCGACCCTCTCCAGTTCGAGTTCATGCGCCGGGCGCTGCTCGCCATCGTGCTCACGGGAGTCGTATCCGGCGTGCTCGGCACGTACGTCGTCCTGCGCGGCCTCGCCTTCATCGGCGACGCGCTCACCCATGCCGTCTTCCCGGGCATCGTCATTGCCGTCGCGCTCGGGCGCAGCATCCTGCTCGGCGCGCTGGTGGTCGGGATCGCCACCGCCCTGGGCATCGCCACCATCAGCCGCAACCGCCGGGTCAGCGAGGACACCGCGATCGGCATCCTGTTCGCCGCAATGTTCGCGCTCGGCGTAGTTCTGGTTTCCACATTGGCAACGTACCAGCGCGACGTCGCCGACCTGCTGTTCGGCCAGATCCTCTCGGTCTCGCGCACGGACCTCTACCTGGCCGCCGGGACCACGGTGGTCGCGCTCGTGGCAACCGTCCTGCTCAACAAGGAATTCGCGCTGATCGGGTTCGACCGCGAGATGGCCGAGGCCATGCGCTACCCGGTGTTCGTGCTCGACCTCGTGCTGCTCGGATTGATCACGCTGGCGATCGTGGTCTCGCTGCAGACGATCGGGAACATCCTCGTGCTGGCGATGCTGGTCACCCCCGCGGCGACCGCGCGCCTGCTGACCGAGCGCCTTCCCACGATGCAGGTGCTGTCGGCCTTCCTCGGCGTGATCGCGGGTGTGATCGGCCTCTACATCTCGTTCTGGTGGAACGTCGCGTCCGGCGGCGCCGTGGTGCTGACCTCGACGGCCATCTTCTTCGCGGTGTTCATCGCCGTCGAGCTCGCCCCCCGGCTGCGCCGGCGCGGCCGCCTCGCGCTGGCCGGCTGACGGCTACCAGGTCTTGGCGCGGCCGGCGGCCTGCCGTGGCGCCACGCGCGCCCGGCAGTCGACGACCGTGCAGCCGGCGGCGTTGGCGATCACCGGATTCATGTCGAGCTCCGCGACCTCGGGCAGATCCTCTGCCAGGGCCGACAGCCGCATGAGCAGGTCGGTCAGCGCCGCCTCGTCCGCGGCGGGCCCGCCGCGGAAGCCGGCGACGAGGCGCCCGGCCTTTCCGGCCGAGAGCAGCTCGGCGGCGTCCACGTCGGTGATGGGCGCGATCCGGAACCCGGCCTGGCCGATCAGCTCGGCCATCACGCCTCCCGGCCCGAACGCGACGAGCGGCCCGAACACGGGATCCTGGACGAGGCCGGCCAGCAGCTCCACGCCGGCGGGCGCCATCCGCTGCACGATCACCGGCCCGTCCATGTCGACCGCCGCCTGCTCCACAGCCGCGGCGTCTCGCACGCTCAGCCGCACGCCTTCTCGCTCCGTCTTGTGCGCCCCCGCCTCGGCCAGCTTGACCGCGACCGGCATGCCCAGCTCGATCGCCGCCGCCACCGCCTCGGACGGGGTGTCCGCGGTGCGCTCGGCCACGATCGGAATCCCGTAGGCCGAGAGCAGCTGCCGCACCGAATCGGGTGGCAGCCAGCCTCCGCCGGCCGCCAGCGCACGATCCACCGTATCGTGGGCCGCGGGCTGATCGATCCCGTCCGGCCTGCGCGCGACGCCCGCGGGGCGCCGCAGCCAGGCTGCCCGCTCGACCGCCCGGCCGAGTGCGCGCGCCGCCGACTCCGGGTAGCTGAAGGCAGCGACGCCGCAGCCCGGCTGCGCGAAGGCGGGCGGCACGCCGACCGCCGTCATCACCACGGCCAGCACCGGTTTCTCGGCGCCGGCCGCCGCCCGCACCACCGCCTCCGCCACCTCGTCCGCCGATGCCGGGGCGGCCGGTGCGAACAGCACGATCACCGCATCCACGCCTGGATCGGCGAGCACGGCCGGGATCGCCTGCTCGTACGCGTCGGCGGTTGCCGACCCGAGCAGGTCGACCGGGTTGTGCGCCGACGCCTCGGCCGGCAGCATCGCCTGCAGGGCGGCCACTGTCTCGGCCGTGAGGGGCGGCAGCTCGATACCGGCCGCCTCGCAGGCGTCGGCGCAGAGGATGCCGAGGCCGCCGGCGTTCGTGATCACGCCGACGCGGTTGCCGGCCGGCTGCGGCTGCGTCGACATCAGCGAGGCGGCGTCCAGCGCCTCGCCGAGGGTGACGGCCCGGATCACGCCGGCCTCGCGGAACAGCGCCTCGACGGCAGCATCGGAGCCGGCCAGCGCGGCGGTGTGCGAGCCCGCCGCCCGCGCCCCGGCACGGCTGACTCCGCTCTTGATCGCGACCACCGGCTTTCGCCGGGCAACGCGGCGGGCGACGCGGGCGAACCCGCGCGGGTTCCCGAACGACTCGACGTAGAGCAGCACCAGCCGCGTGTCGTCGTCGCCCTCCCAGTAGGAGAGCAGGTCGTTGCTCGAGATGTCCGCCTTGTTGCCGATCGAGACAAAGCCGGACAGGCCCACGCCGCGCGTCGCCGTCTTCTCGAGCAGCGCCAGGCCGAGGGCACCGCTCTGGGACGAGAAGCCGATCGTGCCGGCGGGGAACGGCCGCGGGGCGAAGGTGGCGTTCAGATGGGATCCGGGAACGGCGATGCCCAGGCAGTTGGGCCCGAGCAGCCTCGCGCCGTAGCTGCGAATCAGCGCCAGCAGGCGCTCCTGCCGGTCTCGTCCGTCGGCGCCGGTCTCCGCGAACCCCGCGGAGATGACGCAGACGGCCCGGGTGCCGTGGTCGAGCACGTCGCGCACGGCGTCGAGCACCGCGGCGGCCGGCACGCACACGACGGCGAGGTCGACCGGCACGCCGATTGCCGCCACGGTCGTCACGGCGGGCACGCCCGCCACCGGCTCGCCTCGCAGGTTGACCGGATAGACCGCGCCGCCGAAGTCCGCCGCCAGGAGGTTCCGCACCACCGAGTTGCCGATCGAGCCGGAGCGCGACGAGGCGCCGACGACGGCCACAGAGGCGGGGCGGAAGAACGGCACGAGCGAGGCCACGGTCGCGTCGCGGTCGCGCTCGTCGACCCGCTCGAGGTACCGCTCGGTGGCCCGGATCGGGAAGCTGAGCTCCACGACGCCGCCCTCCGTCTGGCGGCTCACCTCGAACCCCGCGTCACGGAAGACCGCCAGCATCAGCGAGTTGCCGGGCACGACCTGGGCGACGAAGCGCTCGATGCCGGCCGGTGCGGCGAACGCCGCAAGCTGCTCGAGCAGCCGGGTGCCGACGCCGCGGCCCTGCAGCTCGTCCTCGACGGTAAACGCCACCTCCGCCGCCGCCGGGTCGCGCAGGCGCTCGAAGCTGCCGAGGGCGACAACGCGGCCGCCACGGACGCCGACCAGCGCCAGCCGCTCCACGCCGTCACCGGCGGAGTAGGCGTCGGCGGCCGCGGCGCCGGGATCGCGCAGGTCGCCGAAGCGCAGCCACATGCTCTCGGGCGTGAGCCGGCGGAACAGCTCCTGCACGTCGTCGCGGTCCTGCGGCCCGGCCGGCCGCAGCCGCAGCGTGCTCCCGTCGCGGAGGATCACGTCGCGGACGGCGCCGGCGTCGAGGGCTCCGGCCATCGCTACACCACCAGCACCGCGGAGCCCGCGATGTCCCCGGAGGCAAGGCGATCGAGCGCGGTCCGGGCCTCGGCCAGCGGGAACGTCTCGGTGCGCGGCTCGATCGGGATGTCGGCCGCCACCTCGAGGAACTCGCGTGCGTCCTCACGCGTGAAGTTGGCAACCGAGCGCAGCACGCGCTCGCGCCACAGCAGGTCGTAGTCGAATGCCGGCATGCCGTCGAGGTGGATGGCGTTGATGGCGACCGTGCCGGCCGGCCCCGTCGCCGCAAGCGCGTCGACCACGACGGCGCCGGCCGGGGCGAACGTGACGGCGGCGTGGAGCGGCGCCGGCGGCCGCGCGTCGTACTCGCCCGTCCAGGACGCGCCGAGCTCGGCCGCCCGGCGGCGCTCCGCCTCGGAGCGGGCGAAGACGAAGACGTCGCAGCCCCAGTGCACGGCCACCTGGATCGCCAGGTGGGCCGACGAGCCGAACCCGAACAGCCCGAGGCGCTCGCCGGGGCGGATGCCGCTCAGCCGCAGCGAGCGGTAGCCGATGATCCCCGCGCACAGGAGCGGCGCGGCGAGAACATCGTCGAACCGGCCGGGGATCGGGAACACGAAGTCCTCGCGTGCGACCATCCGCTCGGCATACCCGCCGTCGCGCGTCCATCCGGTGAACTCGGCGCGCTCGCACAGGTTCTCGCGGCCGGCGAGGCAGTGCTCGCACGTGCCGTCGGCGCCGCCCAGCCAGGCGACGCCGACGCGGACGCCGTCCGCGGTGCGCGCGACCACCTGGTGCCCGGGGACGACCGGCAGCTTGCGCGGTGCGATGTCCCCCGAGACGATCTGCAGGTCGGTGCGGCAGACCCCGCACGCCGCGACGTCCAGCAGCAGCTCGCCGGGGCCCGGCTCCGGGTCCGGGAGCTCCTGGTATGACAGCTGGCCCGGCCCGGCGAAGACGATCGCACGCATCGCTGCAGTCTGGCAGCTTCGGGGCCGCCGCTGCCGGATCCGTAGTTTGCAGCACCACGTGCGGCGTCAAATGCTGATGCCGCGTGGTCGGTCGGCGGCTGCAATTCGGACTACCTGTGGTTCTGGCTTGTTTCCGTCTTGGAGGTGTGTGATGTCGACCTCAACTGATACCACCGGGGGTCATACGAAGCCGGACGCCCGCGTCCCGGCACCGGCGACCCCCGAGGTGGCCCCGGCGCCCCGTACGCCGGCCACGCCTGACGACAACCGGTTCGGGCTCGGCGTCGCCACGGCGCTGGTCATCGGCAGCATCATCGGCGTAGGTATCTTCAACCTGCCCGCGTCGCTTGCGTCGTATGGGCCGATCACGCTGGTGTCGATGGCGCTGACGACGGTCGGCGCACTCGCGCTGGCCCTCCTGTTCGGATCCCTGTCGAGGCGATTGCCGGCGGCCGGCGGCCCCTATGCGTACGCGCGTGTGGCGTTCGGCAACAAGCTTGGCTTTGCGAACGCGTGGTCGTACTGGATCACCGCGTGGGCGGGCAACGCAGCGATCGCCGTCGGCTGGGTGCTGTACGTGGAGGAGTTCGTCAACACCGGCCACACGAAGGTCTTCTCGATCCTGCTGGTGCTGATCGGCCTGTGGGTGCCGGCCATCGTCAACCTGACCGGCCTCAAGAACATGGGCTCCGTCCAGATGGGTACGACGATCGTGAAGTTCGCCGCTGTTGCGTTCATGTCGACGGTCGGCCTGTTCTACATCCACACCGCGAACTTCACCCCGTGGAACATCAGCGGCGAGAGCGCCGTCAGCGCAATCGGCACGGGCATGTCGATCGCACTGTTCAGCTACCTGGGTGTGGAGGTTGCTGCTGTAGCGGCCGGCAAGGTCCGCAACCCTGAGGTCAACGTCCCGCGCGCCACCGTGCTGGGGACGCTCGCCACGGCTGCTGTCTACATGCTGTCGCTGACGGCCGTGTTCGGCATCCTTCCCGCCTCCAAGCTGTCGGGATCGACGGCGCCGTTCTCCGACGCCGCCAACACGATGTTCGGCGGCACGTGGGCCGGAAACGTGATGGCGATCGCTGTCATCATCTCCGGCATCGGAGCGCTGGTGGGTTGGACGATGATCTGCGCCGAGATGCCGCTTGCGGCAGCGAACGACGGGCTGTTCCCCGCCCGGTTCAAGCAGGTCTCCCGGGCGAACGTGCCGGCGTTCGGCATCATCGCCTCGACGCTCCTCGCGTCGGTCGCGATCGTCATCAACTACATCGGGTCGAGCGGCCAGACGGTGTTCACCACTCTGGTGTTCATGACGGGCATCACGGCCGCCATCCCCTATGCCTTCTCGGCACTTGCACAGCTGAAGTGGCGATGGATCGACCATCAGCAGACCGAGACGCCGCGGCTGCTCCGCGACGGGATCGTCGCGCTGACAGCGTTCGTGTTCTCGGTGCTGTTCATCTACTACTCGCGGAACACCAGCTACGGAAGCGACACGTTCACGTACTGGGCACCCTTCGTGATGGCAGGTGGGGCGCTCCTGCTCGGGATTCCCGTGTACCTCGCTCAGCGCGGCAAGATGGTGAAGCCGCCTGAGACGCCACCGTACCGGTGAGGGTGGTTCGTCGAACGAGCTCGGTGAAAGAACGGTGCCAGGCACCGTTCTTTCACGCCGGGCTCAGAGTGGCGCGTAGCGCCGGTGCAGCATGATGGCGTTGCCGTCCGGGTCGTGAAAGAACGCCATGTGGCAGACGCCGGTGTCGATGATCTCGCCGACGAAGGCGACCCCGGCCGCCTCGAGCTCGGTTCGCGCCGCCTCCACGTCCGCAACGCGGAGCGCAGGCGGGTTCAGCGTCGGCACGAACGGGAGGCCGGCGGTGCTCGGATCCCAGACGCCGAGCGTCACCTGGCCGGCGGTCACCTCGAAGCCGGTCGGCGTCTCGCGGTCGAAGGGCAGTCCCAGCGTCTCCGTGTAGAAGCGACGCGACCGCTCGATGTCCTGGGTCGGCACGGAGATGAAGTCGATGCGCTCGACGGTGATGGGCATGGTCTCCTCCTGGTGGTCAGGGGGAACCTATGCGATGCCCGGGCGGTGCATCGGGGCGGGGGACACCCTCGGCTCCGGCTCCGGTGCCCGCTCCTGCTCGGCGGCGATCCCAAGCACCTCGCGGACGCCGACGTCGCGCTGGGGTGACGCCGCCGGGGCGTTCAGCCGGGCCAGCAGTCGGGTGACGATCTCGCTCGCATGCGGCGAGGGGGAGAGGAACGCACAGCCGGCCACGATCGTGCCGGCGGTGTCGCCGCCCCGCGTCGACATCACGCGCACCTCCGTGTCGATCGTGCCCTCGAACACCCGCACGCGCACGCGCAGCCTGTCGCCCTCCCGCACCCGTGTGTCGGCCAGCGCAAGGGCGACGCCGCCCTCGGAGATGTCGTCGAGCACGGCGCTCAGCGTCTCGCCGGGCACGAGGCGGTCGCAGACGACAGCCGTCACCGATGCCGACACCTCGACTTCGACGCGCGCGCTGCGCCGCTGGTCGCCGTCGCTGGCAACGTCGCAGACGCGTAGCACCAGGGCCGCACGCGTCTGCGACTGGAACTCCGCCTGCTCGACCACTGCCGTGATGCGGTGCGGGGCGCCGTCGACCATCAGGCGGCAGCGCAGCTCCATGCCCTCGCGAACCTCGAGCCTGGGAGCGCTGGCCCGCACCGCTCCGCCCTCACCCGCGATTGTCCAGATCTCGAGCAGGCGGCCGCCGTCGGCCGTCATCTCGACCACCGATTCGTCCACGAGCGCGTGCGCAGCCCGGGTGATCAGCTGATCTTGTGTCATCCGTTGCTCATCCGGAGGCGGACCGGTGATCGTCCGCGCGCGCCGAGGATTGAGCCGGGCTCGGGCGGCTGTCACGGCGCCGCATCGGATCACCAACGCCGTGACGGCGCGCGCCAATTATTG
>DATAHR010000190.1:0-8016 GCA_036263035.1 Gaiellales bacterium
CTGCGTACTTCGGCGCCGAGCCGTGCACCGCCTCGAAGATGGCCACGCCCGAGCCGAGGTTGGCCGACGGCGCGAAGCCGAGGCCGCCCACCAGCGCGGAGGTGAGGTCGCTCAGGATGTCGCCGTTCATGTTCGTCGTGACGATCACGTCGAACTGCTCCGGCCGCTTGACCAGCTGGTGCGCGCAGTTGTCGACGATCACGTGCCACGACTCGATGTCCGGGTACTCAGGCGCGATCTCCTCGAAGGTGCGCTTGAGCAGACCCTCGGTCAGCTTCATGATGTTCGCCTTGGTCGCGCAGGCGACGCTGCGGCGGCCCTCGGCGCGGGCGAACTCGAACGCCAGGCGGACGATCTTCTCGCAGCCCTTGCGCGAGATCACCTTCAGGCACTGGGCCACGCCCGGCGTCTGCATGTGCTCGATGCCGGCGTAGAGGTCCTCGACGTTTTCGCGGACGACAACGAGGTCGATGCCGCGGCCGGAGTAGGGAGTGACGACGCCCGGGAACTCGCGCGCCGGGCGGATGTTGGCGTAGGTCTCAAACAGCTTGCGGAGCGTCACGTTCGCGCTCTTCTCGCCGTAGCCGACCGGGGTCTCGAGCGGCCCCTTCAGCACCACCCGGGAGCGCGCGATGGAGTCGATCGTCTCCTGTGGCACGCCGGTCGGGAGGCCCTGCTTGAACACCTCCGCGCCCGCCTGCCGCAGCTCCCATTCGATCGACGCGCCGCTCGCATCGACGAGCCGTCGGGCCGACTCGACCACCTCGGGGCCGATGCCGTCCCCCGGAATTACGGTCACCAGTGTCATGGGGCGGCAGCCTAACGGAAGGCCCGACGCGCCCGTGCCGTCAGGCCGCCTTCGGCGGGCCGGTGCCGCTCAGGCGGTAGGCCCAGGCCAGCGCCTCGGCCACCGCGCGGTAGAGCTCGGGCGGGATCTCCTGCTCGAGCTCCAGCGTCGCGAGCGCCTCCATCAGCACGGGATCCTCGCGCAGCGGCACGCCGGCCTCCCGTGCGGCGTCGAGGATCTTCTCGGCGACCAGCCCGCGCCCGGTCGCAACCACGCGTGGTGCATCGCGGCCGTCGTAGCGGAGGGCCGCGGCCCGCTTACGCTGCGACATCGATCCTCCCCTCCGGCGGCCGCGGGGCCGGCACGCCCGGCGGCCGTGGCGAGACCGCGACGGCGGCCGGCCGGCCGGTCGCGGCGGCCAGGCGGCCCTGCAGCTCGTCGAGACCTCGCTCCGCCGCCTCCGCGGCCTCGCCGGGCGCCGTGACGACGCCGGCCCGCACGCCTCCGGGCGCGAGCGCAATCCGCACCTCGATCGCCCCGAGGGCGGGCGAGTGCAGGACGAAGGCCGCGACGCCGGTCGCTGCGCGCCTGCCGGACCGGGCTGCGTCGGCCTCGACGGCGACGCTGGCAGCGCCGCCGTCGGGCAGCCACATCGGCTCGCGACCGGCAAGCGCGAGCGCGGCGCGAAGCGCATCCGCATCGCCGGAGACCGCCAGCGCCCCGGCCACCTGGGCAGCGGCCGCGGCGTGGCGGCCGGCAGGGTCGCCCTCGGGCCGGATCCGCACAACGACCTCGGACGGATCCGCGCGCACGACCTGCAGCCGAAGCGTCTGCCCGGCCTGGACGCCGCGCGGCAGCCGCGCCGGGATGACGGCGCCGGCCAGGGCGATCGTGCCGCGTCCCCCGCCGTCTGCCGCCGCCACCACCCGGGCGACGAGCTCGGCGCCCGGTTCCAGGGCAAGGCCGCGCGCCGCCTGGGCCAGCTCGCCCGGCAGTCTCGTCAGATTCACCGCACCGAGCTGCATGTCCCTCCGCTCAACTTGCCCCGTTCCCAGACGACTACGAGGTCGACGACCATCGTCGTCCCCGTTATCGACAGATCGGATGGTCCATCCAGATGGAACGCGGCCTCTACATCGCGGCGAGCGGCATGCTGGCAGAGCAGGTGCGCCAGGATCAGATCGCCAACGATCTCGCCAATGCCTCCACGCCCGGCTACAAGCCCGACCGCGCGGCGCAGGGGGCGTTCAACGAGATGCTCCTGCACAACTCCTCGACCGGGGCCGCCGTCGGCTCGCTGGCGCTCGACACCGGCATCGTCGAGCTGCGCACCGACCTCACCCAGGGGCCGCTCAGCCAGACCGGCAACCCGCTTGACCTGGCGCTTTCAGGAGACGGCTTCTTCGCTGTGCAGACGCCCGGTGGCGTCGCCTACACGCGTGACGGCCAGCTCACGACCGATGCGCAGGGCCGGCTGACGACCGTCACCGGATTCACGGTGCTCGGCACCGACGGCAAACCCATCAGCATCGGCGACGCGAGCTCCGTGACCGTTGCCCCCGACGGCACCGTCACCTCCAACGGCAAGACGGCGGGCCGGATCGCGGTCGTCTCGCTGACCAACGCGGTCAAGCAGGGCGACACCCTGTTCTCCGGCACGCCGGGCGCACGCCCCCAGGGCACGCAGGTGGAGCAGGGCTACATCGAGGGCTCCGGCGTCGAGCCGGCCCGCGCGATGGTGGACATGATCGTGTCGCTGCGCGCCTACGAGGCGTCCCAGCGCGTGCTTCACGCCATCGACGACACGCTCGGCGCGGCGACCAGCCGGGTGGGCTCGGCCAACGGCTAAAGACGGGCTCCGTGCGGACGATTACCGGCCCAACGACCATAGGGGGCACCAGGCTGGACTGCATCGCGCAGAGGCCGGTGGGAGACGCAGACGCCGGCTCCCACACCCCCGATCCCATCAGGGAAGGAACCGACACGCGATGCTGAACGGCCTCTATTCGGCGGCAGCGGGGTTGATCGCCCAGCAGACGCGCATGGACGCGCTGGCGAACGACATCTCGAACGTCAACACCACGGGCTACAAGCAGCTGCGGCTGGGCTTTCGGGATCTGATCTACAACGTCGAGAGCGGCATGCGCGTGGGTGCAGGCGCGGCGCTCGTGGACGGCGGGCGCGAGTTCCAGCCCGGCGCGTTCCAGCAGAGCGACAACCCACTCTCGGTTGCGATCGCCGGCCCGGGCTTCTTCCAGGTGCGCATGGCCGACGGCCGCACGGCGCTGACGCGCTCCGGCGACTTTCGCGTCGACGGCTCGGGCGCGATCGTGACGGGCACCGGCGAGCGGCTCGTGCCGCCGATCACGGTGCCGCCGAACACGCCGGGCGACGCCATCTCGATCGCCTCGGACGGCACGGTGAAGGCAGGCGGCGAGACGATCGGCCGGATCCGCCTCGTCACCGTCCCATCTCCGAATCGGCTGCAGCCGGTGGGAAGCAGCCTGTTCGTGCCGACCGCGCAGAGCGGGGCGCCCCGGGCAGTGAACGGCTCCGCCATGCAGCAGGGCTACCTCGAGGCGTCCAACGTCGATCTGGCCGCCGCCATGGTCAACGTGATCGACGCCCAGCGCTCGTTCCAGTTCGATTCGCGCGTGATCCAGACGCAGGACCAGCTGATGCAGATCGCCAACGAGATCCGCCGCTGATGCTGCCGCCGATCGACACCTCGCTGATTCCCGCGAACGTTCGCAACGCCGGCCCGCAGGCCGTGAAGCTCTACGGCGTCGCCCTGCAGTTCGAGGGGCTGCTCACCTCGCAGATCACCCAGCAGATGTTCGATGCGACCCAGTCGACCGACGATGGCAGCGACGGCGGCCCGTACCAGTCGATGCTTCCCGGGGCCCTGTCCGATTCGATCACCGGCGCGGGCGGGCTGGGTCTCGCCGACCAGCTCTACCGCTCGTTCGGCGGCACCTACGCCGCAGCGCCGCCCTCGGACGGCGGCGCGCAGCAGGAGGGCGACGCGTGACCGGCGCGGTCCTCGACCATCTCGATCGCCAGCTGACCTCGGCCCGTCGGCTGCTGCAGATCGTGCTGGCGCAGGGGGAGGCGATCCGCGCACAGGATGTCGAAGCGGTGCTGGCGCGGCTTGGCGACGTGCAGTCCGAGATGGTCAAGCGCGTCCAGCTGGAGCACGAGCGCGACGGCCTGCTCGCCGAGGCCGCCGGCTCGCTCGGCATGCGCGCACAGGACGTGACGCTCGAGGCGCTGCTGACGCTGATGGGCCAGCGCGACGCCGAGCAGGCGCGCGAAACGTCCGCGGAGCTGCGCGGCACGCTAGCCGAGGTGTCGCGCGTCCACGCCCAGAACCGGATCCTGATCCGTCAGGAGCTGGCCTTCCTCGATCACCTGATGCGCGTCATGTCGGGCGTCCCGCAGGCCGGCTACTCGCCGATCGGGCCGAACGCCGCGCCCCAGCCCGCCAACCTCGTGGACACCAAAGCCTGATGCCGCTCTCAACCTTCATGGGCCTCGAGACGACCCTGCGCGGGATCCTCGCGCAGCAGCTCGCCATCAACGTCACCGGCCACAACATCGCCAACGCGAACACCGCCGGCTACACGCGGCAGACCGCGGTGCTCGCCCCGACCGACGCCTACACCGAGCCGGGCGTCTCCCGGCCGCCGCAGGCCGGCCAGCTGGGCACCGGCGTCGACGTCACGAGCTACACGCGCGTCCGCGACGGCTTCCTCGACATCCAGTACCGGGCACAGGCGATGAAGCAGGGGCTGGCGACGGCGACCCAGGACGGCCTCTCGCAGGTGCAGGACGCCCTCGCCGAGCCGTCCGATCACGGCCTCAACTCCCTGCTGCAGCAGTACTGGGCGTCCTGGCAGGACGTCTCGAATGCGCCGGAGAACATGGCCACCCGGCAGTCGCTTGCACAGAACGCGGCCAGCCTGGCCGATGGCTTCAACGCCCTCGCCTCCCAGCTGTCCACGATCCAGTCGCAGACGGGCCAGAACGTCCTGTCGACGATCACCCAGGTGAACTCGATCGGCAGCCGGATCGCGCAGCTGAACGACGCGATCATGAAGGACACGGTCACCGGCGACCACCCGAACGACCTGCTCGACCAGCGCGACCTGCTGATCGACCAGCTGTCCCAGCTCGGCAACATCTCGGTCACCGCGACCACGTACGGCCAGGTCGACGTCTCGATCGGCGGTGCGTCGCTCGTCAGCGGCGCCACAACCGCGACGCTGGCCGAGTCGAACATGACCAGCCTCACATCGGGCAAGCTGGCCGGGCTGATCACGCTGCGCGACACGACGATTCCCGGCTACCAGTCGCAGCTGGACACGGTCGCCTCGACGCTGATCACGGCCACGAATACCCAGCACGCGCTCGGCTACGACCTCACCGGCACCGCCGGCGGCCCGTTCTTCACCGGCACGAGCGCGGGGACGATCGCGATCAATCCCGCCCTGATCAACAATCCGGCGCTGATTGCGGCCTCCGGCAACGGGAACGTCGGCAACGCCGACAACGCGCTCGCGCTCGCGAACATCCGAAACCAGGCGCTGGTCGGAGCGAGCACGATCGACACCGCGTACTCGCAGCTGGTCACGCAGATCGGCTCGGACACGCAGCAGGCGCAGCGGGACTCGGACACGGCGAACCTCCTGACCGGGTCGATCGACGACCGCCGGCAGTCGGTGTCCGGCGTGTCGCTCGACGAGGAGATGACGAACCTGGTCAAGTTCCAGCGCGGCTACCAGGCCTCGGCCCGGGCGATGAGCGCGATGGACGAGATGATCGACCAGCTGATCTCGCGAACCGGGAAGGTGGGGCTGTGAGGATCACGCAGAACATGCTCTCGCGCAACCTGCTGAGCGACCTGCAGGGCGACATGGACCGGCTGTCGGCGACGCAGCAGAAGCTGAGCTCCGGCAAGGAGCTGACGCAGCCGTCCGACGACCCGTTCGGCACGAGCCGTGCCCTCCAGTACCGGGCCGACCTGGCACAGAACCAGCAGTACCAGCGAAACGTCGACGAGGCGAACTCGTGGCAGGCCGTCACCGACACGGCGCTGGGCAAGATCAGCGACAGCGTGCTGCGGGTGCGCGACCTGGTCGTCCAGGGCGCGAGCGACACCTCCGGCGTCACGGCGCGTGCCGACATCGCCGCGGAGATCACTCAGCTGATCGACTCGATCAAGGCCGAGGGAAACACGCAGTACGCGGGCCGCTACGTCTTCGCCGGCTCCGCGACGACCTCGCAGCCCTACCAGATGGGCGCAAGCGACACCTACTCCGGCAACGCCGAGGTGATGAAGCGCGAGATCGGCCCGAACGTCAGGATCGACCTCAACCAGACCGGGATCGCCGTGCTGGGCGACACGAAAAGCGGGCTGCTGAAGACGCTGCGCACGATCGTCACGGACCTGCAGACGAATAACGGCGCCGCCCTTCAGAATACGGACCTGCAGGCGATAGACACGGCCGTGGACACCATCAGCAACGCCCAGGCCGTGAACGGCGCCAGCCAGAATCGCCTGCAGACCGCGGGCACCCGCCTGCAGGAGCTGGAGCAGACGGCGACCCAGCTGCTGTCCAACGTCGAGGATGCCGACATGGCCAAGACGATGGTCGACTTCTCGACCCAGCAGGCGGTGTACCAGTCCGCGCTCCGCGCCGGAGCGCAGATCATCCAGCCGTCCCTGATGGACTTCCTCTCACGTTAGGAGCCCCCACGTGCAGATCGAAAGCACCCGCTTTGGCAGCATCGAGATCCGCGAGGACGCGGTCATCACCTTCCCCGACGGGCTGATCGGCCTGCCCCAGACGCGGTGGGCCCTGCTCGCGCAGAGCGAGTCCGCGGCGTTCTACTGGCTGCACTCGGTCGACGATCCGGGCATCGCCCTGCCGGTCACCAACCCGTGGCTGTTCTTCTCCGACTACGAGGTGAGCGTGCCCGACGAGGACGCCGGCCTGCTCAACCTGGTCAGCGCCGACCAGGCGGACATCTTCTGCGTCGTGCGCGCCTCCGACCGGATCGAGGAGTTCACGATCAACCTGCGCGCCCCGCTGGTCGTGCATGCGGCCGACCGCCGCGGCCGCCAGGTGATCAACGAGCGCGATTGCGACGTGCGCCAGCCGCTGTTCGCGCATGTCACGCTCGCCGACATCCGTCCCAGCCAGCCGGCCGCACCCGTCGCGGCCACGGGGATCTAGCCGTGCTGGTGATCACACGCCGGCCCGGGGAGCGGATCTGCCTGGGTGAGGACATCACCATCACCGTGCTCGAGGTGTCGGGATCGACGGTGCGGATCGGGATCGACGCGCCCAGCGAGGTGCCCATCTACCGCCACGAGATCTGGCTCGCGGTCAAGGCCGAGAACGAGGCCGCCGCGAACGCCGACATCACGCAGCTCCCATCACCATCACCTTCAACCACTCCGTCCTGATCCACGTGTAAGACAGGGAGGTCTACACCATGTCCCTTCGCATCCAGAACAACGTCGAGGCGTTCAACGCCCACCGCCAGCTGACCGCCACGTCCGACAAGCTGGCGCGGTCCATGGAGAAGCTGTCCTCCGGCTACCGGATCAACCGGGCGGCGGACGATTCGGCCGGCCTTGCCATCAGCGTCAAGCTGGAGGCCCAGATCGGCGGCGTCGACCAGGCACAGCGAAA
Source organism: Gaiellales bacterium (assembly GCA_036263035.1). Taxonomy (GTDB): domain Bacteria; phylum Actinomycetota; class Thermoleophilia; order Gaiellales; family JAICJC01; genus JAICYJ01. The sequence continues at coordinate 7,489 of DATAHR010000190.1, forward strand.
CGCGCAGGACGCCATCTCGCTGGTGCAGACGGCCGAGGGCTCGATGGCCGAGGTGCACTCGATGCTGCAGCGCGTCCGCGACCTGGCCGTGCAGTTCAACAACGGCACGCTGTCGACGGCCGACAAGGCGTCGATCACGGCCGAGGTCGCCCAGCTCTGCGCGGAGATCGCGACCATCGGGGCGAACACCACGTTCAACGGCATCGCCCTGCTCACCGGCACCTCGACGATCACCTTCCAGGTGGGCGCCGAGGACGGCGAGACGCTGGCGGTCAGCGGCATCCAGCTGTTCGGCTCCGGCTCGAGCTACAAGGTCGACTCGAACATCTTCAACTTCAGCGGCACCGTCACGCTGGCGTCGATCGACGCGGCCATCCAGGGCGTATCGGACGCGCGGTCGACCTTCGGCTCGGTGCAGAACCGCATCGAGCACTCGCTGAACAACCTGGCCAGCTATCAGGAGAACCTGCAGGCGTCCGAGAGCCGCATCAAGGACGTCGACATGGCCTCGGAGATGGTCAACTTCAC
>DATAHR010000191.1:0-2802 GCA_036263035.1 Gaiellales bacterium
ACGACCATCGTCATCCCGGTCTCTGCCAGCCCGCGCATCACGTCCAGCACCTCGCCGACGAGCTCGGGGTCGAGCGCGGAGGTCGGCTCGTCGAACAACATCAGCTTCGGGCGCATCGCCAGCGCACGGGCGATCGCGACCCGCTGCTGCTGGCCGCCGGACAGCTGGCTGGGGTACGAGTCGGCCTTGTCGGCCAGCCCTACCCGATCCAGCAGCGCGCGGGCCCGCTCGTGCACCTCCCGCTTGGACTCCTTCTTCACCCGCAGCGGCGCCTCGACCACGTTGCCCAGCGCGGTCATGTGTGGGAAGAGGTTGAAGTGCTGAAACACCATCCCGACGCCGATCCGCTGTTGCGCTACCTCCGATTCGCGTAGCTCGTAGAGCTTGTCCCCGCGCTGCCGATAGCCGACCAGCACGCCGTCGACGTACAGCCGGCCGGCGTTGATCTGCTCCAAGTGGTTGATGCAGCGCAAGAACGTCGACTTCCCCGACCCGGACGGGCCGATGACGCACATGACCTCGCTCCGCTGGACGGCCAGGTCGATCCCGCGCAGCACCTCCAGCCGGCCGAAGCGCTTGTGCACGCCCTCGGCCAGCACCATCGGCGGTACACCGGTCCGGGCCTCGGCGGTCACAGGCCGCCTCCGCCCGCCCGTTCGCCGCCGCCACCGCCGAGGGGTACCTGCGGGGCCGCGCGCGCCTCCCGGCCGCCAGCGCCGCCGCCGAGCCGCCGCCGCAGCTTCTGCAGCGGCGTCAGCGGCAGGGACCGCTGGCTGCCCCGGGCGAAGTGCCGCTCCAGGTAGTACTGCCCGACCATGAGCACCGAGGTGATCGCGAGATACCAGATCGCCGCGCAGATCAGCAGCGGCAGCGGCTGGAACAGCCGGATGCCGATCTCCCGGGCGCTGGAGTAGAGATCGGTCGTCAGCGGCACCGCGATCACCAGCGAGGTGGTCTTGAGCATGGAGATCAGCTCGTTGCCGGTGGGCGGGATGATCACCCGCATCGCCTGCGGCAGCACGATCCGGCGCATGATGTGGCCGCGGCGCATGCCGAGCGCGGCCGCCGCCTCGGTCTGGCCCTCGCTCACCGAGAGGATGCCCGCCCGGACGATCTCGGCCATGTACGCCGCCTCGTTCAGCGAGAGCCCGATGACCGCGGCTACGAAGAATGTGATCAGCTCGGTCGTCTGAAAGCTCGCGAACTCGGGCCCGAACGGGATGCCGAACCCGAGCTGCGGGTAGAGCACGCTGATCAGGCCCCAGAAGACGAGCTGGGTGTAGACCGGCGTGCCGCGGAACACCCACAGGTAGACCCAGGCGACGGAAGTCAGGATCGGGTTCGGCGAGAGCCGCATTACCGCCAGCACCACCCCGAGCGCGACGCCGAGCGCCATCGCGACGACGGTGAGCTCGAGCGTGACCAGCGCGCCGCGGGACAGCCGCTGGTCGAACAGGTACTTCCCGACGGTGCCCCAGCGGTACGCGTCGTTGGTGACAACGCTGTTGACCAGCATCGCCACCAGCAGGCCGAGCACCGCGACGCTGACCCAGCGCCAGGGGTGCCGGACGGGCACCGCCTTGATGTCCTCCGGCGGGACGGTCGCCGCGCGCGGGGCGGTGTCTGGCGGAGCGGTCATGGCCGGCGGCTAGGCGCTGGCGCCGTTGATGACCGGATTGTTGATCGCCCCGTTGGCGACGCCCCACTTGTCGAGGATCGCCTTGTACGTGCCGTCATCGACCAGGGCCTTCACCGCGCCGAGGATGGCGTCCTTCGTGGTCCCCGCGCTCTTGGGGATCGCGATCCCGTACGGCGCGGAGTCGTAGACGTCACCGACCAGAGACAGCCCGCCGCCGACCTTCTTCACCGCGCCGGCCATGACCGGGGAATCGGCCAGCACGGCGTCGGCCTTGCCCAGCACGACCGAGTTGGTCGCCTCGGCCTGGTCGTCGTAGCGCTGGATCTGGATGGGGTTGCCGGCACACTTCTTCTGCCGGGCCGGCAGGTCGTCGGTGTCCTGCACGGTGCCGGTCTGCACGGCAACCTTCTTGCCACACGCGTTGTCCGGGTTGAAGTTGGGGTCCTTCGACGCCCACTGCGTCCCGGCGCTGTAGTAGGTCACGAAGTCGACGACCTTCTCGCGGTCCTTGTTGTCGGTGAACGACGACATGCCGATTTCGTAGCGCGTGCCCAGCGCGGGCAGGATCGCGTCGAACTTCGACTCCTCGAACTCGGCGGTCAGGCCGAGCTTCTTGGCGATTGCATCGCCGAGGTCGACGTCGAAGCCGACGATCTTGCCGTTGTCCTTGAACTCGTTCGGCTCGTACGTCGGATCGGTGCCGACGACCAGCTTGCCGTCGCTGGAGATCTTGCTGTCCACCTGCTTGGCCAGCGCGTCGTCCTTCTTCACGTTATCCAGGTTGAACCCGGCCGAGCCGGACGCAGAGGGCTGCGCGCCGCCGGAGCCGGATTCCTCGTTGTTCGCACAGCCGGCGGCGGCCAGGGCCACCGCCACCGCGGCCGCGATGTACACGCGACGGAGCTTCACCAGGGGCCTCCTCGGGAGCGGGTTGCCGGAACCCTAGGACAAGGCCCGGCAAAGCCGCAGGGTAGGTGACCACATCGTGACGGCGAGGCGACCCGCGTTCACCGCCCGCGATCCGCCCGGCGGCCGGTCGTCACGGTTGGGCGAGCTCGCCCTTGCCGAGCACCACGACCCCACCGTCGCTGACGTGGTAGCGCTGTCGGTCCATCTCGGGATCCACGCCGATGTGGGCACCGGCGGGGACTTGCACGTTCTTG
>DATAHR010000192.1:0-4174 GCA_036263035.1 Gaiellales bacterium
GTGCCCGCCGAGGCCCTGCCCGATCTGTCCGGCGTACGACGGCTTCGAGACACCGGGGTACGTGACCGATCCGGAAAACGTCACGTTGGTGCCGCTCTTCGCCTTCACGATCACCTTGTACGTGCCCGTCAACGTCGCGTCGTAGGTGATCGTCTTCGGGTTAGTGGTGCTGCCGTCCAGCCGGACCTGCGTGCCGTTCGGATCGACCAGGGCCAGCGACAGCACCGCCGACGTCGGCGACCACTGGATGGTCGCGCTGATGGTCCCCGGCGATGTGACCGTGATCTTGGTCGTATCCGGCGTCCCACCGACAGACACCGTCCCCGAGAGCGGTGCAGAGGCGCCGAACGCGTCCGACACGACCACAACCGCAAACGCGAGCAGCGCCATGACCGCGAGCACGCGGCGCCGCATGGTCCTGCTGCTGGTGATGGATGAGCCCGTGTTGCCTGACATGACGCGTACAAGAACGCGAGTAGGCCCACGGCAGCCGCAGACCACCCCCGGTTTTCAGCGTACACCCATTTGGGGGATGCGCAAACCGTCTGGTAATCGGTCACAGTTCACGTGGTTCCGGCGCCGGGTACAGCAACCTGCGTGACCGCGACGGCTTCCATCCCGGCCGGCCTCACCCGAAACCCTTCCGCATGGCGGGAGCGGCTGCTGCTCGCGGCGATCGCGACGGCCGGCGCGGTCATCTCGGCCTACCTCGCCTGCTACCAGCTGAAGCTGATCGACACCGTGTCCGACCCCATCTTCGGCTCTTCCTCGAGCCATGCGGTGCTGTTCTCGTCGTTCTCGACGTCGCTGCCGGTGCCGGATGCGCTGCTCGGCACGCTCAACTACCTGGCCGAGATCGTGCTCGACCTGATCGGCGGCGAGGATCGCTGGCGAACGCGGCCGGTTGTGGTGCTGCTCTTCGGCGCGCTGCTCGGACTGGGCGCACTCGTCAGCATCGGCCTGATCCTGATGCAGGCCTTCGTCGTCGGCCACTTCTGCACGCTCTGCCTGATCTCGGCCGGGCTCTCGATCCTGCTGGCCGTGCTCGGCTCGCGCGAGGTGCGCGCGGCGTGGGGGACATACCGGGGGCGATAGTGCGAACATCCCGGGATGGCCCCCACCAGGCCACCGGGACCGCGCGGGCCGGCGTGGGTGAACTTCGGGCGCTACCTGCGCGACCCGCTCGGCATGATGTCGTCCCTGCGTGAGGAGTACGGGCCAGTGGCGTTCGTCCGGTTCCCGGGGCGCCACAGCTTCCACTTCGTGACCGACGCCGCGCTGATCCGGCGCGTGCTCGTCGACGACCAGGCGCTGTTCGTGAAGGGCCGCGCGCTGCGTGCCGCCCGGCGGCTGCTCGGCGACGGCCTGCTGACCAGCGAGGGCGCCGACCACCTGCGCCGGCGCCGGCTGACCCAGCCGATCTTCCACTCGGCGATGATCGACCGCTACGGCGACGAGATGGTCGCGGCGGCCGAGCGCACCTCGGCACGATGGCGTGACCGCGGTGCCGTCGACGTCAACGAGGAGATGATGCGCCTCGCGCTCGACATCGTCGGCCGGACGATCTTCGCGGCCGACGTCGAGTCGGGGGCGCCGGAGATCCGGGAGGTGCTCGAGGCGGGCATGCGGGTGTTCCATCGCTTCCTGCTGCCCGGCGCCGACCTGCTGTGGCGGCTGCCGCTGCCCGCCACCGAGCGGTTCAACGCGGCGAAGCGCGACATCGACGCGATGATCGCGCGCATGGTCGCCGAGCGCCGCGACCGCCCCGCCGACCCGCCCGGGCTGCTCGACCACCTGCTCGCCCTGCGCGACGAGGAGGGGCGCCGTCTGCTCACCGACGAGGAGATCCGCGACGAGGCGATCACGCTGATGCTGGCCGGCCATGAGACGACCGCGCAGGCGCTGACGTGGACGTGGATGCTGCTGGCCCAGCATCCGGACGCGGCCGAGCGCATGCGAGCGGAGCTGCGAGAGGTGCTGGCAGGGGAGCGCCCGTCGGCGCGCGATGTTGCCCGTCTTGAGTACACGCAGGCGGTGTTCCGGGAGGCGCTGCGGCTGTACCCGCCGGTCTGGGCGCTCGCGCGGATCGCCACGCGGCCGTACGAGCTGGGCGGCTACGACGTGCCCGAGGGCGGCACGGTCATCACCAGCCAGTGGGTCGTCCAGCGGCGGGAGGAGTACTTCGACCGGCCGGCCGCGTTCCGCCCGGAGCGGTGGCTGGACGGCGCTCCGGCGCCTCAACCGGGCGCGTACTTCCCGTTCGCCGCTGGGTCGCGGATGTGCATCGGCGAGCGGTTCGCGATGCTCGAGGGCGTCCTCATCCTCGCCACGCTGGCGAGGCAGTGGGACGTCATCGTCTCACCCGTGCCACCGCCGATCGACCCGCGGTTCACGCTGCGGCCGCGCGGCGGCCTGCCGGCCGTGACGGTCGCTCGGCGCACGCGCGAAGTATTGGCGGTATAGACAGCTTTCTTTCCTATTCGCCCTTGACGTTTTCGCGGAGTGGCGGAAACTGCCACGCGCGGCCCCGAAACGAAAACGAAGGAGCTCCAAGGGGATGGGAAAGATTCACGGAACGACGCGGCGCGTCGTCATCATGGCGATCGCCTGCGCGGTGCTGGCGGCGGCGATTGGCGGCGTGTCGCTCGCGCGGGCGGGCGGCAGCACCGGCCCGCAGACGCTGGTGTTCACCGAGGTGGACACGGGCGGGAAGTTCATCAGCATCAGCCACACCCAGAACGGCGCGCCCGGTGACGAGTTCATCTTCAGCGCGAAGCTGGTCAACGGGCAGAACATGCGGATCGGCTCGCTGGACGCCAAGTGCACGCTGGCGCTGCACGGCCGGCTGCTGTGCGACGGCGTCATGCGGCTTCACGGCGGCACCGTCACGCTGCAGGGCTCGATCCGCGCGGACGAGCCGAACGGCACCGTCGACCACATCGCTGTGACCGGCGGCACCGGCAGCTTCGACCAGGCGCACGGACAGCTGATCAGCAGGAGCACGAGCGACAGCACGTCGCACGACGTGCTCGATCTCGACTAGCGGGGGCTGGTGAACCAAAGGTGCCTGGCACTTTTGGTTCACCAGCCAGGGTCACTCGACCGGCCCGTCGGGCTCGGTCGGGCCCATGTCCAGCCGGAACGGCGGGTACTCGTCGGTCATCAGCGAGGCATAGGCCGCGACGCGAAGCGCCCAGCGGTTCATCCCCAGCGCCAGGTCGAACAGGCCCTTGGGATAGCTCCCGGTGAAGAGCAGCGCCACCACGCCCACCAGCACGACGGCCGCTATCGCGCCGCCGAGGTGGAGGCCGTAGACGCCGCCGCCGACGAAGGCCGCGACGATCAGATAGTGCGGGATCGCGAGCAGCCACCACTTCACGAGCGCCAGCTTGCGCGAGAGCGTCTCGGGATACGCCACGTCGAAGTGGGCCGGATAGTCCGCGTCATGCAGCGTGAACGGCGGGTAGCGATCCGTGCCGTTGGCGTCGAAGGCGTAGAAGCCGACGCGCCACGTCCAGCGAAGGACGCCGACGTTGTAGTCGAACAGGGCCCGCGGATAGCGGGTCGTGAACAGGATCGCGAAGAACGCGCCGATGCCGGCGAACACGAAGCCGATCCATAGGAACACCAGCAGGACGACGTGGGGGATGACGAGCAGCCACTTGATCAGCCAGAGGCCGCGCGAGAGCTCGGGGTCGAGCCGGCCCTCCACCCGCACCGGATACGGAGTCGAAACGGTCGACATGTCACTCACCTCCTTCCATCACCCCAAGCGTCGCACGGGTGTGACGGAGGGGCATCGGGAAAGTCACGGATCTGTCGCTGACGGAAAAGTGCCCGGCACTTTTCCGTCACCCAAGCGGCGGCGCCTGCCCGTACTCCTCGTCGGTGACGTGCTCGCCCCAGCTGACGACGTTGCCTTCGCCGTCCGCCTGCTGGATGGCGACGTGCGCCATGAACCGCGTCGCTGCCGCCCCATGCCAGTGATCCTCGCCCGGCTCGAAGAACACCCGGTCACCCGGCCGGATCACCTCCACCGGCCCGCCCCGGCGCTGGCAGAGCCCCACACCCTCGAGCACCCAGATGGTCTGCCCGTTCGGGTGCGTGTGCCACGCCGTGCGTGCGCCGGGAGCGAAGTGCACCGCCGCGGCCGCCACCTGCGAGCTGCCCGCCG
>DATAHR010000193.1:0-2463 GCA_036263035.1 Gaiellales bacterium
CGGGATGATGAAGAAGAAGATCATCGTGATCCCGTGCATCGAGAAGAGCTGGTCGTAGGTGTCCGGCGAGACGACGTGCTCGTTCGGCTGCGCGAGCTGGGTGCGGATGATCAGCGCCTCCACGCCGCCGGCTCCGAAGAGCACCAGCGTCGTCCAGAAGTAGAGGAGACCGATCCGCTTGTGATCGGTCGTCGTCAGCCAGCCGAGGATGCCCGGGCGGCTCTGCCACATCACCTCGAGCCGGTCCATGCGCTTCGCCGCGGCGGGGGTCGGCGGCATCGCGATGGCCATTACTTAAGGCCTTCCAGGTAGGCGGCGAGCGCGTCGAGCTGCGTGCCGGGCAGGCGGATGTCGGGCATCTGGTTGCCCGGCTTGATGTGCTGGTTGTCGGTGATCCAGTCGCGCAGGCTCGCGTCGCCGTTCGGGATCGTCACGGCGGCGAGCGTCGTGCGGCTCGCGACGTGGGTCAGGTCGGGGCCGACGTCGCCCTTCGCGTTCGTCCCCCGGATCGCGTGGCAGCTCGAGCAGGAGGCGTCCTGGAAGACGCGCGCGCCCTCACCGCCGGAGGAGGCCGAGGCGGGCCGGCTCTGGTTCGCCAGCCACTTGCGGAAATCGGCCTGGGGCTGCGCGAAGACGTAGAGCGCCATGTGCGCGTGCTGGAGCCCGCAGTACTCGGCGCAGGCGCCGCGGTAGACGCCCGGCGCGTTCGCATCGAGCTCGATCGAGTTCCGCCGGCCCGGGATCGTGTCGATCTTCCGGTTGAGCTCCGGCACCCAGAAGCTGTGGATCACGTCCGCGGTCGTGGCGACGATCCGGACCGGCGTGCGCACGGGGATGTGCAGCTCGTTCGCCGTCACCGCCGGAGTCCCCGGGTAGCGGATCTCCCACCACCACTGGTGGCCGATCACCTCGACGGTCATCCTGGTCGCGGTTGCCGCGGGCGCCTGCGTCGTCTTGATCACGAACAGGTCGGAGACCACGAACAGCGCCGAGATCACCAGGATCGGCGTCGCGATTCCGAGCCCGAGAACGACGTACCAGCTGCGCCGCTCGCCCGGCTTCGGCCCTTCGACGTCGTCGCCGAGGCCGCGCCGGTTGCGGCGCTTCCACGACCAGAAGAGCAGGCCGACCACAAGAGCAAGGCCAAGCCAGGCGCCGCCCATCATCCACCAGAACAGGCTCGCGATGTCCTTCGCCTGATGGCTCTTCGGCGCGAGCGAGTTCTGCTGCTCGCGGCAGCCGGACAGGGGCAGGACCACTGCGAGTAGAAGCGCAGCGCAGAGCCGGTCCTTGCGGGGGGTGTTCACTCCTCTCGGCTGGATACCCCAGGCGTTTCGGGCTAATCGCCAGAGCAGCACTTCGAGCGCGCGGATCGGGCGTCGCCGCCTGCATCATCGGCCTCGCTAGCGGCTGTACAGTGCCGAAACCGGGGTGCCGTCGAAAGGCGGCTGAGATCACACCCGCGAACCTGATCCGGGTAATGCCGGCGGAGGGAGTAGCAATCAATCTTGGTTGACCAGAGATGTTGCGCGGAGGTCGGGCTTGGCCCGGCCGGAGCAAACGGCGCATTGTCTTGCCAGGGAGATGAAGGAGGGGGGCCACGGGGGGACTCTGGGTTCCCCCGTGTTCGCCGATCCGGGTAATGCTGGCGGAGGGAGTGGATGGACGAGCGGACGCCTAACTGGGGAATCGATCCGGTCCCGGAGCGCCTGCGGGTGCTCGGGCTGGTCGACCTGACGCTGCTCTGGGGGAACCTCTCGATCTCGCTGCTCGTGATCGTCGCGGCCGCGGGGCTCGTCCCGATGCTCTCCTTCCCGCACGCGCTGCTGGCGATCCTGATCGGCGCGGTCGTCGGGAACCTGCTGCTCGGCCTGGCCGCGGCGATCGGCGCTGACGCGCGCGTCCCCGGGATGGTGCTGCTGCGGGCGCCGCTCGGCCGGCGCGGGTCGTACCTGCCGACCGTGCTGAACGTCGCGCAGAACCTCGGCTGGTCGACGTTCGAGCTGATCATCATCTCGACCGCCGCCGCGGCCCTCTCGGAGCGCGTCTTCGGCTTCCGCGAGCGCTGGCTCTGGGCGCTGCTGTTCGGTGGAGTCGCGCTCGCGCTCGGGCTGATGGGCCCGATCGGGTTCGTGCGTCGCTACGTGCGCAAGTTCGCGATCTGGGCGGTCGCCGCCTCGATCGTCTACCTGACCTGGTGGGCGATCGACAAGGCGCACTGGCACCACATCTGGCATTCGCAGGGAACCGGCGGCCTCTCGCTCGGCCAGGGGATCGACCTCGTGATCGCGAGCATCATCTCGTGGACGCCGCTCGCCGCCGATTACACGCGCTTCGCCCGCGGCCGGCGGGTTGCGTTCGCGGGCGCGGGGGTCGGCTACTTCCTGCCCACGCTCTGGTGCTTCGCGCTCGGGGCGGTGCTCGTGCTCGAGCGGAACCTGAGCGACCCGGCGCAGATCCCGA
>DATAHR010000194.1:0-16724 GCA_036263035.1 Gaiellales bacterium
GAGTCAGCGGCGACTTGCCGGCGAACACGTTCGGGGAGGCCGGGATCGACCTTACCGCGTCGGGCCTCGCGTCCGGTTGCGGCTTCAGCCACGCAACAACGTTCCTGAAGAGCCGATCGGCCGCATCGTTCACATCGGAGATCAAGGACTTCATTGCTCCCATCTCGACTCCGATCAACCCGTGCGGTACGTCGATCAACACGGTGTTGTCGGAAAGTTCGGTCAGCATCGGCACGTCCGTGTCCGACTCGGCGACGCTCACCGGCGCGACCAGCGACGCGGGCGGAACCGTCACCTACACCGTTTACACCAACAGCTCTTGCTCGCAGGGCGCGCAGAGCGCCGGTACGAAGACGGTGACCAACGGAGTGGTTCCCGACTCGAACGCGGTCACGTTCAACAGCGCCGGTACCTTCTACTGGCAGGCGGTCTACAGCGGTGATGCAAAGAACGGCGGGTCGACCAGTGCTTGCACCAGCGAGCAGCTGGTCGTCAACCCGAACACGTCCGCTCTGACCACCGCACAGAACCTGATCCCCAACGACGACGCAACACTCAGCGGGGCCAGCAGCAACGCGGGTGGCACGGTCACCTTCAAGCTGTTCGCGCCCAGCGATGCCACCTGCGCAGCGACGCCTGCTCTTACGCAGACGGTCAACGTCAGCGGCAACGGCACCTACAACACCACCAACACCACGTTCCGCGCGGCTTCGGAAGGCACGTGGCGCTGGATGGTCGTTTACAGCGGTGACGCCAACAACTCGGGCAGCACCTCCGCCTGCGGCGTCGAGCGGTTCACGATCGCTAACTCGTAACCGCCCAGCTGGCCTCGCCAGTGGCGGCGGCCAGCTGAACGGATACTGACCGAAATGAGGTGGGAGGCGGCCAAGCCGCCTCCCACCTCGTCTGTCGTCTGCCCACACGAAGGGCGAGACGGGCTCCTCGACGAGGACTCGGGGCGCGTGAGGAGTCTCACCCCGGGCATTGCCTACGGCGTGATTGCAACGGTTGTTGCAACGTGAGACGATCAATGGCCCAAGCTCGAGGAGGCTCGCGTGGTGCCCCACCATCGGCGTTGGCGAATGGCACTCCTCGGTGCGACGGCCGCCGGCGGTGTGTTCGTGGCTGCGGCGTGGGCGGCGCTGTTGACGCCGCAACCGGTCGTAACGGCGAAAGGACGTCAGATACTGCCGTCGGCCGTGGCTGGAGCGACCTATCTCGCGTATTCACAATCCCGGCCACATCATGGCAACCTCTACGACGTCTACGTGAAACCGGCCGGAGAGCCTCGGTACAAGGTGAATCGGCGAGGAGTGGGGTACGCTGGTGGCCTCGATGGCACCACGCTGGTCTGGCAGAGCGTGCGCAATGGTCAATCAGACCTGCGGCTCTTCGACGTTGCCGCCCACACGGGGTCCGTCCCCAGCGGGGTGAACACCCGCCGGTGGGAGTTCTGGCCGACGATCTCAGGTGACTGGATTCTCTACGGCCAGTTGTGGCATCGACGCCCGGTGAACTGGCGAGTCATCCTGCACAACACGAACACCGCCGAGACCCGCGTGCTCGACGAGCGGATCAATCGACCCCACCGCGAGGTCGATCCGGGTCAGGTCAACGGCGATTACGCAACGTGGGAAAGCTGGAACTCGCGTACGAACGTCGCCAACGTATTCCGCTACCAGATCTCCACCCAAACGAGCATGAAGCTGCCGGAGCCCGCGGGGAGGTCTCAGTATTACGCATCGGTCACACCCGATGGCACCGTGTACTACGTCCGCAGCCGGCTCGTTGGCTGCGGAAACCACGTGGTCATCCGCCGATATGCCGGGGGCGTGGACACTCCATTGGCCGCATTGCCGCCCGGCTCCGACGTGCTCACCAGGACATTCGCCGTAGACGAGGGTGGGGGCGTCACCACCGTGTACTTCGACCGCTACCAGTGCAGCACCGGGCGGTCACACATCTACAAGATCACCGTGAGCTGAACGCCAAGCGAGTCGCGCCTCACGGCTCTTGCTGACGACCTGCTTCCCACGCCCGGCACGCAATCTGGAGTGACACCCGCTGCTCCGGGTCATCGAGGTCGGCGGGGAGCAGCGCCCTGATCCGCCTCATGCGGTGGGCCACCGCGTTGGGATGCAGGTGGAGCACGCGGCCGCTGCGCTGCAGGGATCCCCAGTTGTCAAGATAGACACGCAGCGTGCGAACCGCTTGCGCCGCGCGCTCGCCGTCCAGCCCCTCCAGCGGCGCCAACAGGGTCGCGGCAGCCGCACGGCCTGCCTCCGACACGGCCGCCTCTCGCGCCAGCCGCCCCGCGTCCGTGCCATCGAACGTGACCGGCCGGTTCGCCGCGCCGGTCGACCGCGCCCGCTCGACCGCCACCCGGGCCTCGGTCGCTGCGGCCGCCGACCGATCGACCGAATGCTCCCTGCTGACGCCGCACAGCACCTCCGCGCCGGGGAGCTGCTCGGCCACGCGCTCGAGCAGGAGACCTGCCGGATCGCCGTGGCCCACCAGGACGACCGCCGTTCCCGCACGCGAGGCACGCCAGCGGTACCGCTCGGCCAGCCGCAGCGCTTCCAGCATGACGAGGTCTGCGTCCCCAGCCGCCGGCTCGATCACGACCGTCTGGAGCACGCCGTCCGGCTCGTCGCCGACCGGCCCGGGCGACGCCGGCGGGCCGGCCCGGGCGATTGCGTCCGCGCACAGACGGCACGCGATCCGCACCGCCGCATCCTCCCGGTCGGCCCACACGTATCCGATCCGCCGACCGCCGGCCTCCACCGCTTCGGCTCGCGACGCCGCGGGCGCCGCGGTGGCGAACCGGACGTCGGCATCGAGCGCGGCGCCCGCCGCCTGGAGCACCGCCTCGGTTCCCGCAGGCCGTGCATACTCGATGGCCGACTGCGCGGCCAGCAGCCTCCTCAGCACGGCGTCGGGGTCACGCCGCAGCACCCGCTCGAGCGCAAGCGCGAGCTCGGCCGGATCCCGGCCGGCCGGGATGGACAGCAGGGCGACGCGCGCCCGGCTGGCGCCGTCGATCGCCGCCGGCGACGTCGTGGCCAGGCCGTAGAGCGCCACCGCGGCATGCTCGCGCCGGCCCGCACTCTCGAGCAGATCCAGCAGCGCCCTGCGGCCGGCTGCCAGGCGGGAGGCCCGGCGGGTCAGCACGGCCAGCTCACCACGACGCCCGTTCGCGATCTCGGCAAGATCGCCGACCACGCGGACGCGCTCGACGGTGCGCGCGTCCCAGGGCCCGGCTGCGAGCGTCAGCTCGAGCATGGTCTCCGGGCGCAGAACGTCGTGGATGCGCATGGCGCGAGTATGTCGCAAACACAACGCAGCGTAAAACATTGTGCTGAGAGCACATTGACCTGGGTCCGCCCGGACGACAGCATCGCCGCATGCGAACGCGCATCGCCGTCGACGTCGGCGGGACCTTCACCGATCTCGTCCTGCGCGACGAGGACACCGGCCGGATGGTGATCGGGAAGGCGCCGACCGCCCCGGAGCGGCCCGACGAGGGCGTCCTCGCCGTCGTCGACTCGGTGCTCTCCGCCGAGCAGCTGGCGGCCGCCGAGCACTTCCTGCACGGCACGACCGTCGGGCTGAACGCCCTGCTCGAGCAGCGCGGCGCCCGGGTCGGCCTGCTCTGCACCGAGGGCTACCGCGATGTCCTCGAGGTGCGCCGCGGCGACCGTGGGGATCCGTACGACCTGTTCTGGCACGCCCCGCCCCCCATGGTGCCGCGCCATCTCCGTGTCCCGGTCGCGGGCCGGATCCGCGCCGACGGCACGGAACACCGGCCCTTCCGCCCGGAGGACGTGACCGCGGCGGCCGCGCACTTCCGCGAGCACGAGGTGACCGCGGTCGCCGTGGCGTTCATCCACTCCTACGCCAACCCGGCTCACGAGCTGGAGGCGGAGCGCCTGCTGCGCGAAGCCGGGTTCGAGGGTGACGTGTCGCTGTCCCACCGGATCTCCGGTGAGTACCGCGAGTACGAGCGCACCTGCACGACGGTGATCGACGCCTTCGTCCGGCGCCGCATGGGCGACTACCTGGGACGCCTCGAGCAGGGCCTGCGCGATCGCGGCTTCGTGGGCAGCTGCATGATCATGCGCTCCGGGGGCGGTGCGATGCGCTTCGCCGAGGCCGGCGACAGGCCGTTCGAGACGATCCTGTCGGGGCCGGTGGCCGGGGCCCGCGCCGTTGCCGACCTGGCTCGCACGCTCGATCTTCGCCACGCAATCGCGGCCGACGTCGGCGGCACGAGCTTCGACACCTGCCTGATAGACGAGGGCCGGCCGCCGGTGCTCTACCAGGGAGAGGTCGTCGGCCTGCCGATCCAGACGCCGTGGATCGATGTGCGGTCGGTGGGCGCGGGCGGCGGCTCGATCGCGCACGTCGACTCCGGCGGGCTGCTTCGCGTCGGGCCGCGCAGCGCAGGCGCCGAGCCAGGCCCCGCCTGCTACGACCGCGGCGGCACCGAGGCGACGGTGACCGACGCGGCGCTGGTGCTCGGGATGATCCCGGCCGACCGGATCGCCGGCGAGGTGCCGCTCGTCCGCGAGCTGGCCGAGGGTGCCCTTTCGCGGCTCGCGCAGCAGCTCGGCTTCGAATCCGTGACCGAGGTGGCCTGCGGCGTGATCCGGATCGTCGCCGCCCAGATGGCCGACGCTATCCGCAGCGTCACCATCGAGCGGGGGCGCGATCCGCGTGACGCCGCCCTGGTCGCCTTCGGCGGCGCAGGCCCGCTGTTCGGGACCGTGCTGGCCGACGAGCTGGGAGTGTCGACCGTGGTGGTTCCGCCGTACGCCGGCAACTTCTCGGCGGTCGGCCTGCTCGGCGCCGACCTGGCGCGCAGCGCCTCGCGCACCCGCGTGGTGCGCCTCTCGGGTGAGGGGCTCGCGGATGCCGGCACCATCGCGGAGGAGCTGTTCGCCCAGCTCGACGCGCGCGGGCCCGACGGCGAGCGGAGCCCGCTGCGCGAGGTGCACGTCGATCTGCGATTCGTCGGCCAGGAGCACACGCTGACGGTGCCCGTGCCCGCCGCGACCGGCGCCGTCGGCCACGACCCCGCGCCGGTGGCCGAGCGCTTCCTCGACGACTACGAGCGCACATTCGGGTCGGTGCTCGACGAGGAGCTGGAGATCGTCTGCGTGCGCGCCATCAGCACGAGCCCACTCGAGCGCCACGCGGCCACGGCCACGCCCGGTGCGCCGGACGTCTCGTCCAACGGAGCCCGCGGCGCCGTGCGGGCTTGGTCGTTCACATCCGGGAACGAGCAGGAGTTCGCGGTGCTGGATCGCGGCACGCTGGAGCCGGGCGCCGAGGTCGAAGGCCCTGCGATCATCAGGGAGGAGACCGCCACGACGTACGTCGACGCCGGCCACCGCGCGGTCGTGCACGCCACCGGTGCGCTTCTCGTCCAGCGTGGAGACGGAGCATGAGCCCCGATGCCACCGTCGTCTCCCGGGCGGGCGTCGGCCGCTCACGCGGATCGGCCGATGCCGACCCGGTCACGACCGAGATCGTGCGGCAGGGCCTGAATGCCGCCGCCGACCAGATGAAGCGGGCGCTCGTCCGCACCTCGTTCTCGCCGGTGATCTACGAGGTGCTGGACTTCGCCGCCGCGCTCTATGACCGCGACGTCTGCCTGCTCGCCCAGGCCCCGACGCTGCCCGTGTTCATGGGGACGATGAGCTTCTGCGTCCAGGGGGCCGTCGACGCGGTCGGCGGCGAGCAGGCGCTCGAGCCGGGCGACATCATCCTCTACAACGACCCGTTCGGTACGGGATCCCACCCGCAGGATGCGGCGATGGTGATGCCGGTGTTCCTGCCCGGCGGCGACCTGGTCGGCTACTCCGCGATCAAGGCGCACTGGCTCGACATCGGTGGGAAGGACCCCTACTCGACGGACACGGTCGACGTGTTCCAGGAGGGGACCATCTTCCCGGGTGTCAAGCTGTTCTCCCGCGGCCGGCTGGTCTCGGACATCTTCCGGTTCGCCACGGCGAACTCACGGGTGCCGAAGATGGTCGCGGGCGACATCAACGCCACCGTCGCCGGCGTGCGCACGGGCGCGGCGGGGCTGGTGCGGGTGGTCGAGCGGTACGGCCGGGAGGGGTTCGAGGACGCCGTCTCGGCGATGTACGACCACGGCGAGGCGCTCGTCCGCGACTGGTTCTCGCGCCTGCCCCACGGCCGCTACGTCGGCCGCGGCGAGATGGACTCCAACGGCGTCAGCGACGACCCGGTGCCGTTCGAGGTGACGGTCGACATCACCGCCGACGGCGTGCGGCTCGACTTCTCGGACGGGCCGCCCCAGCAGGAGGGCCCGATCAACTGTCCCCTCCCCTCCACCGTGTCGGCCAGCCGGATCGCGATCTCCATGCTGGCCGGCGGCGGAGTCGCTCCCAACGAGGGCCACTTCCGGCCGATCGAGATCGTCACGCGCCCGGGCACGGTGTTCCATCCGCTCCACCCGGCGCCGTGCTTCCTGTACGGCTGGATCGGCGACCAGTCGATCGAGGCGATCTACCGTGCGGTCGCACAGGCGATGCCGACGGCCGTGCCCGCCTGCAGCGGCGGCGACATCTGCGCGCTGGTCTGGTGGGGCAACCGCGAGGGGACCGGTGAGCCCTGGACGGACGGATCGCCGCACCCCGTGGGGCAGGGCGCGTCCGCCGGCGGGGACGGGGCCAGCAGCCTCATGCACGTCTCGGAGGCCGCGACCCGCTTCACGCCGACCGAGGTGTGGGAGGCAAAGAATCCGTGGATCGTCGAGCGGGTGGAGCTGGCACAGGACTCCTGCGGCGCGGGCCGGCATCGCGGCGGTCTGGGAGTCGACCTGTCGTTTCACATGCTGGAGGACGCCTGGCTGACCTCCGCGGTGGAGCGCACGAGGAACGCCCCATGGGGCCTGCAGGGCGGCGGCGATGCCCGGCCAAACTCGGTCGAGGTCGAGCTGCCCGACGGCTCGCGCACCCGCTACGCCAAGGCGACGCGGGTGGCGGTGCCGAAGGGCGCCACCGTGCACCTCCACACCGGAGGTGGCGGCGGCTACGGCGACCCGGCCGAGCGCGACGCGGCGGCGGTGCGCCGCGACCTGGCCGACGGCTACATCTCCGAGGAGCACGCCCGCAGCCACTACCCGCATGCCCTCGAGGGCGGCGACGGATGAGCAGTAGCCGTCGCGTGATCGACCTGGAACACCTGCAGCCGATGGCGCTCGGCTGCTCCGTCCTCGGCGCCGGGGGCGGCGGCGACACCTACGCCACGATGCTCGCCTGCCGTCACGCAATCGAACGCTTCGGGCCGGTCGCGCTGGCCGACCTCGACGACCTGCCCGACGAGGCGCTTGTGATGCCCTGCGGCTACATCGGGGCGCCCGTCGTCTCGCTCGAGAAGGTGGGGTCGGGCGAGGAGGGCGCCTGGCTGCGTGACGGCCTGGAGCGGCTGCGCGGCGCGCCGGTGGCGGCTCTGCTGGCCTCCGAGATCGGCGGCGGGAACGGCATGCAGCCGATCAGCTGGGCGGCCCGCATCGGGCTGCCCGTCGCGGACGCCGACGGCATGGGCCGCGCGTTCCCGGAGGTGCCGCAGATGACGATGGAGATCGCCGGTATCGACCCGAACCCCTCGGTTCTGACCGACGAGCGCGGAAACCACCTCACGATCAACGCGGTCGACGGTGCCTGGATGGAGCGGATCGCCCGCGCGCTGTCCGTGCAGTTCGGCGGTAGCGCCGCATCGACCGAGTACACGATGACCGCCGCGCAGGCGCGCACGTCGACCGTGCGGGGCTCCGTGACGCTGGCGATCCGGATCGGGCGGGCGCTGCAGGAGGCCGATGACCCGCTGGCCGCGCTGCAGCGGGAGATCGGCGCCCGCGTGCTGATCAGGGGCAAGATCACCGACGTCGAGCGGCGCGTCACCGGCGGCTTCGTCCGCGGCCGCGCGGAGGTGGAGGGGCTGGGCGGCGACCGCGGCCGGTCGGTGGCGCTGGAGATTCAGAATGAGAACCTGGTCGCCCTGGAGGGAACGCGGCTGCTGGCCACGGTACCCGACATCATCACGGTGCTGGACAGCGAGACCGGGGAGGCAATCCACACCGAGCTGCTCCGCTACGGCCAGCGGGTGGCTGTGATCGCGTTCCCGTGCGACCCGGTCTGGCGGACTCCGGGCGGGCTGGCGCTGGCCGGGCCCCGCGCCTTCGGCTACGACGTCGACTACGTGCCGGTCGAGGAGCTGGCCGCGTGACCGGCACCATCGACCTGCGGCTCGGGATCGACGTCGGCGGGACGAACACCGATGCGGTCGTGCTCGACCGCGCCGGCGCACTGGTGGCGAAGGCAAAGCGCGCCACCACGGCTGACGTCACCGGCGGCATCACCGCCGCGATCGACGCCGTCGTGGCCGATCCGGCCGTCGAGCCCGGCCGGATCACGCACGTCATGCTGGGGACGACGCACGCCACCAATGCGCTGCTCGAGCGCCGGCGGCTGGAGCGCGTCGCCGCGGTGCGGATCGGGGCGCCGTCGACCACGGCGATCCCGCCCCTCTACGACTGGCCGCCCGATCTGCGCGAGGCCGTCAGCGCCGGCGCGGTAATCGTCCGCGGCGGCTTCGAGTTCCACGGCGCCGAGATCGTCCCGCTGGACGGCGATGAGCTGCGGCGCTTCCTGCACGGCGTTGCCGACACGGCGAACGCGGTCGCCCTGACGAGCGTGTTCGCCTCCGTGTCAGACGAGCACGAGCTGGCGGCGGCGGAGATCGTCCACCAAGAGCTGGGGCCGGACGTGCCCGTCTCCCTCAGCCGCGAGATCGGCTCGATCGGCCTGCTCGAGCGGGAGAACGCGACGGTGATGAACGCGGCCCTGCGCACCGTCGCCACCGAGGTGGCAGAGGCGTTGACGAGGGCCCTGGAGGCACACGACCTGCGGCCGGTGGTGCTGTTCGCGCAGAACGACGGGACGCTGATGGCGCTCGAGTACGCCGTCCGCCACCCGGTGCTGACCATCGGCAGCGGGCCGGCGAACAGCATCCGCGGCGCGGCGTATCTCACGGGCGCGACCGACACGCTGGTCGCCGACGTCGGCGGCACGTCGACGGACATCGGCGTGCTCGTCAACGGCTTCCCGCGCGAATCCAGCGCCGCGGTCGAGATCGGGGGTGTGCGCACGAACTTCCGGATGCCGGACCTGGTCGCGATCGCGCTCGGCGGTGGCACCATCGTGGAGGACGGCGACGGCACGGCCCGCGTGGGGCCGTCCAGCGTCGGCTACAGCCTGCCCGAGCGTGCGCTGGTGTTCGGCGGTGACACCGCCACGCTGACCGATGCCGCGGTCGCCGGCGGGCGGCTCGAGCTGGGCGACGCCGGCGCCGTGGGGCAGCGGCGAGGCCTGCTCGAGGAGGCGCTTCGCCGTTCCGACGAGATGCTGGCCGAGGCGATCGACCGGGTGAAGACCGCCCGCGGCGACAGCCCGCTGGTGGTGGTCGGCGGCGGCAGCCCGCTCGTGCCCGACCGCCTGCCCGGTGTCAGCGAGACGGTCCGCCCGCCCCACCACGACGTCGCCAACGCGATCGGCGCGGCCATCGCATCGGTCTCCGGGCAGATCGACAGGATCTACGAGCACGGGCCGGGCGGCCGCACCGAGATGCTGGACGCGGCGCGCCAGGCCGCGCACGACGAGGCGGTGCGCGCCGGCGCGGATCCGGCCGCCGTCGAGATCGTCGCCCTCGAAGAGCTCCCGCTGGCGTACCTTACGACCCCCACCGTGCGTATCCGCGCCAAGGCGGCGGGACCACTCGCATGACACGCGACTGCCGAGCAAGGAGGAAGCAGTGACCAGGGACCCCCACCCATCTCGCCGCGCGCATCTGCTCACGGCGGCGGCGCTTGCGCTGGCCGTCGCGCTGCTGACCGGCGCCTGCGGATCCACGTCCAAGCCGGCCGGCGCCAGCTCGGGCTCGAACACCAACGCGACGTTCACGTACGGCACCACCACCGAGGTGATGGTGGGCTGGGATCCAGCGACGGACTACTCCAACGAGATCATCGCGATGAACAACATGTACGAGACGCTGACCCGGTACGACAGCCAGACGGGGCAGGTGCTGCCCATGCTGGCGACGTCGTGGAAGAAGACGTCGGACGCCAAGACCTGGACGTTCACGATCCGGCCGAACGTGAAGTTCCACACCGGCCGCCCGATGACCGCGGCCGACGTCAAGGCCGCGATCGACCGCACCATCAAGCTCAACGGCGGCGCCTCGTACATCTGGGGCGCCGTCAAGTCGATCGACGCGCCGGACGCCCGCACCGTCGTCTTCCACCTCAAGTACGCGACGCCGCTCGACCTGGTCGCGTCGGCCGGCTACGCCGCGTTCATCTACGACACCAAGGCAGCGCCGGCCGCTCAGCTCAGCAAGTGGTTCGCCCAGGGCCATGACGCCGGCACCGGCCCGTACACTGTTGCCAATTGGGACAAGGGACAGGAGGTCGAGCTGCGCCTGAAGGCGTTCCCCGGCTACTGGGGCGGGTGGTCCGGCAACCACTACCGCAACGTCGTCTTCCGGGTGGTGCCCACCGCGTCCACGTCCGCGCAGCTCGTGCGCCAGAACCAGCTGACCTGGGTGGAGCAGCTGACGCCGCAGCTCTGGAGCTCGCTGAAGAGCGACCCGAACCTGAGGACGACGACCGCGACCTCATACCAGAACCTGCTGGGCATGCTGAACACCTCCTACGGGCCGCTGAAGGACCCGCGCGTGCGGCAGGCGATCGCCTACGCGACCGACTACAAGGGGATCACCGCCGCGCTGGGCGCCTTCACGCCGTCGATCGGCGTCATCCCGCACGGGCTGTGGGGCTACGACCCCTCGCTGCCCGTCTACCAGACCAGCACCGAGAAGGCCACGGGGCTGCTCAAGGAGGCCGGCTACGGCCCGGGCGGCAAGCACATGAGCCTGACCCTCACCTACACACAGGGCGACCCCTTTGAGCCGACCGTGGCGTCGCTGCTCAAGTCCGAGCTGGCGCCGCTCAACATCACGGTCAACGTGTCGGCCCTGCAGTGGACGGCGCAGTGGTCGAAGGCCAAGTCGACCAACCCGGCCAGCCGGCAGGACATCCTGCTGTTCTACTGGTGGCCGGACTACGCCGACCCGTACTCGTGGTTCATCAACCTGTTCCACTCGGCGAACCCGCCGTACTTCAACCTTGCCTACTACGACAACCCGGAGGTGGACAAGCAGATCGACCAGGTGGAGCCGCTGTCGGCCACGAACCGGCCGGCTGCGATCAACCTGTACTCACAGATCCAGACCACGCTGCTGCACGACTCGCCCGCGCTGTTCCTCGGCACGGAGACCTACCAGCGGGTGATGCAGAAGTCGGTCGGCGGCTTCGTGGACAACCCGGCCTACCCCAACGTGGTGTTCGTGTACAGCCTGCATCCTGGTCAGTGATCCGCTTCACGGCCCACCGCCTGGCACTTGGCGTGCTCGTCGTTGTGGGCGTGGTCGTGCTCACGTTCCTGATCGCCCGGGTCATCCCGGGCGATCCGGCCGTGACCTACGCCGGGCCGCGCGCGTCCAAGGCGCAGCTGGAGCGCACTCGGCGGCAGCTGGGGCTGGAGAAGCCTGTGGTCGTTCAGCTGGGCGACTATCTGCAGGGCATCGGCCGGGGCGAATGGGGCACGTCGTACCGGACCAAGCGCCCGGTGCTGAGCGATCTGAGGAGGGCCCTGCCGGCGTCGATCGAGCTGGTCACGGCGGGCCTCATCCTGGCGCTCATGATCGGCCTGCCGCTGGGGCTGGTGTCCGCGCGATACCACGGACAGGCGCCCGACGTGCTGGTGCGGTTCATCTCCGTGATCGGCGTGTCGTTGCCCGTCTTCTGGCTGGCGCTGATCCTGCAACTGGTGTTCGCTCAGCGCCTCGGCTGGCTGCCGTCGGCCGGTGAGTACGACCCCAACCTGTACTACACGAGCCCGCTGACGAGCTACGTCCAGATGCCGCTGGTGGACGCCCTCCTGACCGGCAATATTCCGGTGCTGGAGAGCGCGTTCAGCCACCTGATCCTGCCGGCGTTGGTGGTGGCCGTCTACCCTGCCGGCCTGCTGGCCCGCATGGTGCGTGCGTCGGTTCTGGACACGCTCGGCGAGAGCCACATCCGGATGGTGCGGTCGCTGGGGTTCGGCGACCGTGCGATCCTCGGGCGGTGGGCCCTGCGGCCGGCGATGAACCCGGTGGTGCAGGTCACCGCTCTTGTGTTCGCCTACTCGCTGGCCAACACGTTCCTCGTGGAGGCGGTGTTCGACTGGCCCGGACTGGGCAGCTACGCCGCCAACTCGCTGCAGGCGCTGGACACGCCGGCGGTCGTGGGCGTGACGCTGATCGTCGCCATCGTCTACGTCGTGCTCAACCTGATCGTCGACATCGCCCAGGCGTTCATCGACCCGCGGGTGCGGCTGCGGTGACCGCGGTCGCCGCCCCGGCTCCGGGTCGCGCCGGAGCGCTGACCTTCGTGCGCCGCAACCCGACGCTCACGGCCGGCGTGGTGCTGCTCGTGCTGATCGGGCTCGTGGCGGTGCTGGCGCCGTGGCTGGCGCCTCACCCCGAGGACGCCGGAACGGCCACCCACCCGTTCCAGGTGCTGAGGCCGCCGTCTCACTCCCACCCGTTCGGCACCGACCTGGTCGGGCGCGACCTGCTGACGCGGGTGATGTACGGCGCGCGGCTCTCGCTGCGGATCGTGATCGAGGTGCTCCTCCTGGCCGGCCTGATCGGCATCCCACTGGGGCTGGTCGCGGCGTACGCCGGCGGGGCAGTCGACCAGGTGATCATGCGCATCACGGACGTGTTCCTGGCCTTCCCGGCACTGCTGCTCTCGCTCGCCATCTCGTTCGTGCTGACCCCGAGCGTCGGCAACATGACCATCGCCATCGCCGTCACGTGGTGGCCCTGGTACACCCGCCTCGTCCGCGGTGAGGCGGCGTCGGTGATCACCCGCCCCTACGTCGAGAGCGCGCAGACGCTCGGCGTCTCCCATACCCGGGTGCTGTTCCGCCACGTCCTGCCGAACTCGATGACGCCCGTGATCGTGCAGATGTCGCTGGACGCCGGCGGGATCCTGCTGACGGCCGCCTCGATCTCGTTCCTCGGCCTGGGCGCCCAGGACCCGACACCGGAATGGGGTCTGATGGTCAGCCAGGGGGCGCAGTACTTCTCCACGCAGTGGTGGTTCGTGACCTTCGCCGGACTGGCGATCCTGCTCACGGCGATCGCCTTCAACCTGATCGGCGACGGCGTCCGCGAGCTCCTCGACCCGCGCAGGGTGATCACTCGATGAAGCTCGAGGTACGCGACCTCGGCGTGTGGTTCGCCGACCGCCGGGTGGTCGAGGTGGACTCACTGGAGCTCGACCGCGGCGAGACGCTGGGGCTGGTCGGTGAGACTGGGTCAGGGAAGTCGATGACCGCCTACGCGATCGCCGGGCTTGCACCCGGGATGGGCGCGCGCGTCGAGGGGTCGGTGCAGCTGGACGGGCGCGAGCTGACGACGCTCTCGCAGGGCGCCTGGCGTGACATCCGCGGCCGGCGGATCGCGATGATTTTCCAGGCTCCGATCTCCTCGCTGAATCCCGTCTTCCGGACAGGCGACGTCTTCACGCGGGCGCTGCAGCTGCATGGTGCGAGCAAGGCCGAGGCGCGCACGCGCGCGGCGGAGGCAATGCGCTCGGTGTCGCTCTCCCCCGACCTGTTGCGGCGGTACCCCCACCAGCTGTCCGGCGGCCAGGCACAGCGGATCGCCATCGCCCAGGCGATCGCACTGCGGGCCGAGGTGCTGATCGCCGACGAGCCGACCAGCGCGCTCGACGTCACGGTGCAGGCCGAAATCCTCGAGCAGCTGCAGAAGCTCCGTACCGAGGAGGGCATTGCGACGCTGTTCATCAGCCACGATCTCGCGGTGGTTTCCGGGCTGTGCGACCGCGTCGCGATCATGCGGGACGGGCGGATCGTGGAGCGCGGCCCGGTGCGCGAGACACTGACCAGCCCTCAGCACGCCTACACGCGGGAGCTCCTGGCGGCGGTGCCGCGCCTGGGAGAGGCCGGAAGCGCGCATGCTTGAGGTGCGCGACCTGGTGGTGCGGTACGGCCCCGTCGTGGCGGTCGACGGGGTGTCGCTGAGCGTTCCCAAAGGCCCGGCCGGCTTCGGCCTGGTCGGCGAGAGCGGGTCGGGCAAGACGACCATTGGGCGTGCGATCGTCAAGCTGGTCGAGCCGGAGTCGGGCTCGATCGAGCTGGACGGCCTGGACGTGCTCGGTGCCCGAGGAGGCGATCTCAAGCGCTACCGCAAGGGCGTGCAGATCATCTTCCAGGATCCTGACTCGACGCTCGACCCGCGCATGCGGGTCCGGGGCGCGATCACGGAGGTGCTCCGCGCCCACGGCGCGGTGCCACGCGCGGGCGAGGCCGCGCGAGTGACCGAGCTGCTCGAGCAGGTCGGCCTGCAGGCCGACCACGCCGACCGGCTGCCGCACCAGCTGTCGGGCGGGCAGCGGCAGCGCGTGTCGATCGCCCGGGCGCTGGCGGTCGAGCCGGAGCTGCTGGTGCTGGACGAGCCGACCAGCGCGCTCGACGTCACGGTGCAGGCACGGGTGCTGGAGCTGATCGCGCGCCTGCGGGAGGAACGGTCGCTCGCCTACCTCCTGATCTCCCACAACCTGGCGGTGGTGGAGCAGCTGTGCGAGCAGGTCGCCGTCCTCTACCTGGGGCGGATCGTGGAGCAGGGCGCCGCCGCGCTGGTGCTGTCGCAGCCCGCCCACCCCTACAGCCGGGCGCTGCGGGCGGCTGTCCCGGAACTGTCCGAGCAGCTGCCCCGGCCGGCGACGACCCGGGCCGACCCGCCCGATCCGGCCTCGCCGCCGAGCGGATGCCCGTTCCACCCGCGGTGCCCGCTGGCGATCGACCGCTGCCGGCAGGAGGAGCCGCAGCTGCGGGAGGTGGCCGGCCGCATGGCCGCCTGCCACCGCGCCGAGGATGCCGTGCGCGGTCAGTCCGAGGCGTCCGATCAACGGAGCTAGGGATTAACAGTCGGGTTAGTGGCGCAGTGCGCGGATGATTGTTCGGAGTCCGAGTGCGAGCCAGCATGGGACACCGATCGTGATGGCGAGTAAGCCAACGAGCGTCCCGAATATCTGGCCGTCTGAGATGAGTTCGTCGGGGCCGGGGGCACTCACCACGATGATGAGGAACGCGAGCGCCAGGACGGCTGTCATACCGAGCGCCGTCCGAAGCAGGATGTCAGCGCCGGCGCATTCGCTCGTATCCGTGGGCGGGGGTTGAGTAATCATGCAGCCATGATCGACGGCATGGCTGCCGATGGCGTCGGGGAGACCCCTCCACGTTGGAGAAGGCCCGGAGAGTCGGACCGCTTGATGAGCCAGCCCGACTCTCCCAGCCCTGCCTCCGTCGCCCGGCTAGAGCTTGAGGATGATCTGGCCGCTACCTTCGCCGTGGATGATGTCCGTCGGCGCGACACCCGGCGGCAGCTGGTCACCGAAGAACTCAGCCGCAGTGGTGTCCGGGAACGGTGAGAACGTGCATGTCGTGGTCGCCTGGTTCGGATGTGAGTGGCCGTTGCCGGTGTGGGAGCTGTCGCTGAACAGCACCGTGTTGGTCGTCGCGTCCATCACCGTGAATGTGAACGCCACCCCGATGCCGTGACCATGCTGGCCGACGATCTGACCGGCGCCATTGTTGTTGTCACTTCGTGGCACTGTGACCCAAAACGTACCGGCGCTACCACAGTTCACCTGGATCAGGCTCTTGCCTGGGGCAGCTGGCCCGGACGCCGATGCCGCTCCCGCAGATACAAGAATCCCGACGCCCGCCAAGATGACGAGCACGGCTAGTCGTCGCATGGTTCGACCCCCTACTAGACATATTCCAGAGCGAAGCGAGCCTACTCCACACGCTCAAGATCTGCGAGGTGCCAGGCTCACATGGGCCCTTGAGCGTGCAACGGATCAGGCGGTCGGCGCCGGAACCGCGGCGCCGTTCACGCGCCATGCAGCCTGTGGCTGGTCGAAGCCCTTCAGCGCGAGCGCTTCGCGGTCGGCCGGTAGTCGCTTGTCCTCGAGCCACGCCTCCACGCGCCTGTACGCCTCGTCGCTCAGCAACAGCTCGCCGGCCTGCGCCTGCGCCTGCAGCCGGGCAGCCAGGTTCGTGGTCGAGCCCAGCACGGACACGTTGGCGCCGGAGACCGTCCGTCCCACGACTGCCGGGCCAACCGCGATCCCGATTCCGACGCCAAGGTCGAGCAGCGCGGCCTTTCCGGCCAGGGCCAGACCGGCCTCGAGCGCGTCACGGGTGTGATCGACGGTCGCGCCGGTTGCGTTGAACGTCGCCATCACGGCATCGCCGGCAAACTTGTCCACCAGCCCACGGCGGCGTCCGATCTCCGCGGCGGCCCACCGGTGCAGCGCCCCGATCCGGTCGGCGAGGTCAGCCGGGGCAGCGGCCGAGGACATCGCCGAGTAGCCGCGGACGTCCGCGAACAGCACCGTCACAAGCCGCTCGCCGGTGGTCAGGAACTCCGGCTCCGCCGTTCCCGCGGCCGTCGTGACGTCTGGCTCGGGAGGGGCGATGCCCGCCGAGCGGGCCGCTGACTGGGCGGAGCTGACGATGAGCCCGGCCCCGGCGTCCGCCGCGCGCTGTGCG